>DAOTUQ010000016.1:0-53613 GCA_034437055.1 Anaerolineae bacterium | reverse complement strand
TGGCAAATTGAAACGCCAAATTTGTCTGCGATGAGAATAGGCTCTCCCTCAAAAGATTGAGGGTTTTTGTCGAAAACAACCTATTTCTCCCTCAAATGACGGCTGAGTAGTTACAAAACCAGCGATGATAACCAGCGGATTGATTGTTTTCGCGCGCATTGTCACGACCTATACATGAGTATCGATACTGTGACACACTCTGAGCGCGCTGTCAATTTAAGGTTTGTCGATAGAATGGGCGCGCGGCTGGCACGCCCTCTCCATCCTCACGCCTTGATCGGCAAACACACCTGAAAGCGCGTATCGCCCGGCTGCGACTCGACATGGATGTCACCGCGATGCCGATTCACGATCCGGTACGCGATATCCAGCCCCAAGCCCGTCCCCTTGCCCATCGCCTTGGTGGTGAAAAACGCTTCGAAGATGCGCGCCTGTACATCGTCCGGGATGCCGGGTCCCGTGTCCCCGATCTCGATGCACGCATTCTCGCCGTCGCGCCACGTGCGAATCTTGATCGTGCCGCGCTCGCCCATCGCGTCGATGGCGTTGTCGATGATGTTCGTCCACACCTGCGGCAGTTCGCTGCCAAATGCCTCGATGCGCGGCAGCGTCCGGTCGAACTCGCGCGCCACCGTGATATTGTGCTTACGGAGCTTGAACGCCATGATGGTGAGCGTGTCCTCGATGCCCTCATGCACATCGATGGACTGCGCGACAGGCGCTTGATCGGCATACGAATACGATTTGACCGCCTTGACGATATCGGAGATGCGTTTGGCGCTCTGCTCGACTTCGTTCAGCAGCGCGTCACCATTGAGCGCGTTGTTCAGCCAGCGGAGCGCATTGCCCATCGCGCCCTCGCCGACAATATCGCGCAGTTCGTCCAATTGGCTCGGTATCACACCCACGTTGACCAGCGCGGGCGCCAGTTCGACCAGATCATCTAAGCCGGTGTCGTACAGCCAATCATCCAACGCCGACTCGCGGTCAGCGCGTTCGAGAACATCAAGATTCTGTACCGTTTTCGCACTCTTGGCTGCATTCTGTAACATGTCAGACAGCGCATCCATGCCACTATCATCAACCGTTCGCGCCAGTGCTGCCAGCAGGGGGCGCGTCTCGCCCATCATAGTGCGCAGAGTCGTCGCCGCGCGTCCCGCCGCCGCCGCCGGATTGTTCAGTTCGTGAACCAAGCCCGCTGCCATCACGCCGAGCGCCGCCATCTTCTCCTGCTGGCGCGCGAACCGCTCCGTCGATTGGATGCGCGCCGACAAGGTGCTGAACATCTTCGCCACCATGGTGGGACACAAGCCGAACAGCTCGCGGAAGTTGGGGTTATCGAAGCGCAGCAAATCGGCGTCCGTGACCGCGCGCGCGCTCGTGGGATAGATCGAACCGCTGAGGACGGGGACTTCGCCCGTGAAGCCGCCCGCCTTCAACATCATGACGATAATCGGCTGTCCGTCGGCGTCCTCCACCAACTGGACTTCACCGGATACAACGACGTAGAAATGATCCGCGAAATCGCCCTGACGGAATAGATAGGCGTTCTTGACGACGTGAGTCAGTTCACTGTGCGCTTCTAGCCATGCCAGTTGATCCGGTTTGAGATGATCGAACAGCGGCAGCCGCCGCAAGCGCGCGCGCAGGTCATCGCCCATCATAAGGCTCCAAGATACTGATGGATGAATTGGACGGCGATGCTGCCTTCGCCCACCGCCGACGCCACGCGCTTGACCGAGCGCGCGCGCACGTCGCCCGCGCAGAAGATGCCCGGCACGCTCGCCTCCAGCAGGAACGGATCGCGGTCGAGCCGCCACCCCTTCGGGCGCTTGCCGTCGCGGATCAAGTCGGGTCCCGTATAGATGAAGCCGTACTGATCGCGCTCGACGACATCCGCCAGCCACTCGGTCATGGGCGCCGCGCCGATGAAGATGAACAGCGCCGCCGCGTTGGTCGTGTGTTCTTCGCCCGTCTGCTTGTTGATGTAGGTCAGCCCTTCGAGCTTGCTGGTGCCGTAGACGGCTTTGACTTCGCTATACGTCAATACGTGGATATTCGGCGTCGCCGTGATCTGGTCGATCAGATAGCTGGACATGGTTTTTGTCAGCGCTTCGCCGCGCACGAGCATATACACATTTTTGGCGTAGCGCGTGAAAAACATCGCCGCTTGCCCCGCTGAATTGCCCGCGCCGACGATGAACACATCCTGATCTTGCACCGACAGCGCCTCGGTCATGGCAGCGCCGTAGTACACGCCCGCGCCGATCAAATCGTTGCAGCCCTGCACATCCAGATAGCGATACTGCACGCCGGTGGCGATCATCAGCGCGTGGCAGTTGATTTCTGTGCCGTCGGTCATGCTCAAGATGCGATACTGTTCCTCGATGCGCACGGTGGCGACCTCTTTGGGCGTCAAAATCTCCGTGCCGAAGCGTTCCGCTTGGGCGACCGCGCGTCGCGCCAAATCGTTGCCGCTCAGTCCGACCGGGAAGCCGAGATAATTTTCGATGCGCGAACTCGTCCCCGCTTGTCCGCCGGGCGCTTCTTTCTCGATCAGCACGACGCGCAAGCCTTCCGACGATCCATAGACCGCCGCCGCGAGTCCGGCGGGACCCGCGCCGACGATGGCGAGATCGTAGAAGCTCTGTGTCGGCTGCGTCTTCAGTCCGATTTTCTGTGCGATTTGGATGCTGGTCGGGCGGACGAGCGCCGTCCCGTCCGGGAACACGACGACGGGCGTTTCGGGCAGCTTGCCCGTGTCCGCCATGTAGCCCAACATCTGTTTGGCTTCGGCGTCGCGCTCGATATCGAGCCAGCGGTACGGCTGGCGATTGCGCGCGAGAAAATCTTTGACGATGTGCGTCTGCGGCGACCACTGCGTGCCGATCACGCGCAAGCCCTCGAACGCGGGCGTGTAGGTGGACTGCCATTGATCGAGCAGGTCATGCACGACCGGATACAGATTGTCCTCTGGCGGATCCCACGGCTTCATCAGGTAATTGTCGAGGCGAATCTGGTTGATCGCTTGGATCGCGGCGCTGGTGTCGGCGTAGGCGGTCAGCAGAATTTTCTTGGCGTCGGGGAAGATATGGATCGCTTGAGAGAGAAATTCGACGCCCGTCATTTCGGGCATCCGCTGATCGACCACGAACAGCGCCACGTTGTCATTGCGCAGTTTGAGCTGTTGCAGCGCGTTCAGCGCCTCTGCCCCGCCGCTGGCGCGAATGATGCGGTAGTCTTTGCCGAACTCTTTGCGCAGATCGCGCTCGACGGCGCGCAGGACTTCGGGATCATCGTCGAGGGTGAGAATGACTGGTTTGGTTGCCATCGTCCATCCATCATGGTTTACGAGGAAAGGCGCGCACGCGCGCTGGTGTGCTTTATGCTTCATTCTAACGGAGAACGGCGCAAAGAGGGAAGTGAGGTTGCGCGACTGGCGCAGTGTGTGTAATAAAACGCAATGTCCAACACTTAACACAAACTCGCAGCGCAATGTATAGACAGCGGCTGAAAAGGATGTTACGCTGTGTGCAGTGTGATTTTGGAGTGCTGCCGATGGATCGCTCACGTCGTCGTTATATTAGCATTATAGTTGTTTTTTTTTGTCTTAGCGACCACCATTATTGCTAATCTGCGCTTCAGCGTCGCCCAAGAGGGCAGCGTGAGCGAGGGCAGTATCAGCGAGAGCGACGCCACTGCCGCACCTCCAACGTTCATCCCCACGCCGTCGCTGGCGAATCTGCCGCCGGAGATCCCCGTGTTTGTGACGGCGACGGCAACACAACCGCCCATCAACCCTGACTTACAACCTGCGTATGAAGGTCAATTCAACGAATCCGTTCAACCGTTGCCGCGGCTGGCAAATCCGCCGCCCAATCTGCTTTCAAATGGGGATTTTAGTCAACTCGACCAGAACGGTAAGCCACTTCATTGGGGAACTTGGGGAACAGATAATTCAGGCATCACTCTGTTACCACCTTCCCAAGTTACCAACGGCGTCTTTGAATTTTACCGACAGTCTAATGCAAACTCCGCTGCGGTGTTGCAAGCGACGGGGGATGCTGTCCAAGCATTTCACGGGATAAACCTTCAGTTCTCGATGGGGAATTCGAGCAATCAGCGAAAACGAGTGACGGTCATTCTCCACTCGAATGCTTCTTTCACAGATCAGCAAACCTGCGTCTTCTGGATGAACCCTAATCAAGTGAATTATAATTACAGTATGGTTACTTATACGCCGACCAACTGGACAGATGTTCATGTGTCGATCTATGAAGCAGCCGTGAATTTATCCACCCCGCAACCGTGGGTTCGCCTCGATAATGTAGTGCTTTATGATAATGGCACCACTTCATTGCGCGAAACCCAATGTATTGATCCCAATGCGCCTCCACCTGCTCCGTATATCTGGAGTCCAAATGGCGTGACGAACGGTACCTTCAGCCAAGCGATACAAGTGACTCCCCCTTGCATACACCCTTGTTGGCAGCCAATTGACACCACATGGCAAATTCAGAATGGCATTTTGGAATTTCGTCGTGGTGGAAGCGGTCATCAACTGTTTCAAGGTTCAGTGGGAGGCTTTTCATCCACCAATTCAGGTGGGCTGGAATTCCAAGCGTATTTTGGCAACAGCAGTAGTACCCGTCAGCGATTGTCCGTCATCATCCATAACTCGAACTGGACGAATCTGCTATTTTGCAGCTTTTGGTTGGAAGCCAACACGCCATTGAGCTTACATGCTATTCGCGCAGGTGTAAATCGCGGCTGGGGCGACATCAACCTATCCATTTATGACAGCACGGGATCATCCGCTCCCAATTGGATTCGCATGGACAACGTGAGACTGGCTCAAAACTGGGGCAGTCTCATGAGAGGCGTGTTGTGCGATGCGCTTCCGGGTGCTGACATCGTTAACTGTCCGGCTGGCATGGTGGAGCGGGCTAATGTTTGTGTGCAGCAAGTTGCAAACAAATATAACATAATTAGCGGAGATGGAATTCGCTATTGGTCGGCGACCGAATATATAGCGATCAGTGATGGTGTCAATCAAATCGGACGCGCCTTTAACTATTTATCCAATCAAACCATTACGTCATGGGACGCTTTTAATCGTGTAATGCTAGAGAATAGCGGCACTGAAATTCTATTCATTCGCGGTCAACAAGACGATAATATCATTGAAGTTAACAATTACACATATCAATTTGGCAATCAAGCTAGTCAAACTGCATCGTTTTCTTACGGTGTAACCAAAGGCTACTGTAAAGCTTTTCAAGAGGGGGTAATAAATAATATTTTGCGTCCCGCTGCTGTTGTTTGCAATGGCGAGTTAATTTCTCATTACAGAAATGCCGTCTTTACTGGTGAAGTAGATCAATACACTGTCATTCACGAACTTGGGCATATTTTCGATTATCGTTCAAACTACGGAATCTCAAATTATTTTGGTTTTGCTGTTGGTACAATTAGCGATTGTGACGGCGATATTGTTTTAGGTGTGCTTGGAACGTGGACACGAGGTCGTAGAGGATGGGGAACGGGTCCAGCACAATACACTGGAAGTTCAGGAAACGCACTTCCCCTCATAACTGATTTTCAACAAAATTCAGATAACTCCACGATTGAAGCCGCAGCAGATTTGTTTCTCAACTGGGTTTACCGTTTCAATGCTAACAATGGCGTGATGGTTACAAATTCCTGCATACAGACCCCACGCCCAAGTTATAACCATTGGACAGGTAGTGGATTCTTAAATCGAGAATGGAGTGCAGCGCCTCATCCTACCTTTATCGCAGACAGTCGAGGCATTACCGGATTACAAGATGAGAGGCTACCCGGAGATGCTCGTTTTTTCAAAACTGATCAACGAATCCGTGCGCTTTTCACCAACAATAGCTGGTAATCTGGAGAATCTACTATGCGTATCTTGATCATTTTAACAATGATGTCATTTTTATCCTTGAACAACGTCCAAGCTCAAATTTCTGATCTCAGTGCTATAATGTGGAGTCATAATGGACGTTACATTGCAATACCGTATGGTCATTCAGTCGAGATCAAAGACTCAACAACATTGGATACGGTTTTTTGGCTTGAAGGACATATGGATGCGGTTTTTTCGGTAGCGTGGAGTCATGATGATACTAAAATTGCAACTACAGGGAATGATCAAACTGTCAAAATTTGGGACAGTCAAAATGGAAATTTAATCACCACACTCACAGGACATGATGAAGCCGTCACAAACGTTATTTGGTCTCAAGTGAACGGCTATCTTTTTAGTTCAGGGCGCGAACAACGTGACAGTTTGTTTATTTGGGATACCCAAGTCGAAGAACGAATTGGCGTGTATGAAGCAGGCTCGATTGCAGACTCAAGGTTTAGCCCTGATGGGCAGGAATTTGTATATGTTTTTTCAAATCATCTAGAGATTCTCGACTCAGTATCCTTTGAAACGTTAGCAGATCATCAGCACTCTACATGTTGCTCGAATATCATGTATTCGGTCAACTGGCATCCTTACGAACAAAAGATCGTTACCGGAAGTGTCGATGGACTCATCACGGTTTGGGACGCCAATACCGCCGAACAAGTTTCGCAGTTTCCTGCTAACACGCAGTCCCCAAATGAAGCTGCTTCGTGGGTGCGCGATGTGATTTACAGCCCAGATGGCAGCACAATCTTGGCGGTGAGTGGGGATGGCACGGTAGCAGAGTGGGACGCCGAGACAGGTGTATTGCTTCAATCGACACAAATCGAACCGTTGGCAACCGCGACATGGAGTCCTTACGGCGTCCGTTTGGCAGTCGTCAATCTTGTCAATCAAAACGGGGCGCGCTTGTCGGATTGGAATGATTTCGATGGTTCACAGTCTGTCAGCGAGGTGAATATCATTGTTCCATTTGCATCAGTTGAACGTCTGCAAAACTTGATGATCACCTGTGGCGTCAACGCAGAGGCAGCGCGTGAAACAACAGGCGAAAATCTGCAAAGTCTACAAGATGAAATTGAAACACTTCCTCTAAGTTGTCAAACTGAAATAGCAGCGATGGAAGAGGCGATCAACCGCTAGGACTTCACCGTCTCAATCGCCACCCAATCGCCCATGATTCTTCGTCCCGTCGGCGTCAAGCCCGTCGCGCGCAGCGCCGCCTCCACGTCGTCCGCTTGATCGACGATGATGCCGCTGAAGACCGCGATCCCGCCCGGACGCACAAGGTCGCCCAAGCGTTCGCCGCACATCTGGATGATGATGCGCGCCAGGATGTTGCACACCACGAAATCGAAGCGCGCGGCGGGGTCGGCGTCCACCGTTTGCAGCGCGCTGGCGAGGCTGCCCTCGCGCACGGTGATCGTGTCCGCGACGCTGTTCTGCGCGCTGTTCTCCAGCGAGACCGTGACCGCCAGCGGATCGATATCCAGCGCCAGCACCGACGCCGCGCCCAACTTCGCCGCGCCAATTGCCAAGATGCCCGATCCACAGCCCAAATCCAGCACGCGCGCACCATCCGGCATGGTCGCTTCGAGGGCTTCGAGGCATAACTGCGTCGTCGGATGCGTCCCCGTGCCGAACGCCATGCCCGGATCGAGCGCGATCTCGACTTCGCCCGCTTCGAGCGGACGATCCACCCACAGCGGGCGGATGATCAGCCGCGTCCCGATGCGCACGGGATGATAATGCACTTTCCACGCCTCCGCCCAGTCGGCTTCATCGACCGGACGGTAGACGGGCTGCGGCATTGGCAGCATCATATTCAGGTAGCCGAGCGCGCGCTCGATCTGCGCTTTCGTCTCGTCCAAGCGTCCATCGAAGGGCAGATACGCGCGCACGGTGAAGCGGCGCGCAGGCGGAATCTCATCCTCGTCGAGCTTATCCGGCGGGATGCCCTCATGTTCGACGGCGACGCCCTGCACGCCGTAGCGCGACAACACTTCCGCGACTGCCTCTGCTGCTTCACCATCGACGCTCAACGCGACTTCAAGCCACTGTGACACTACTGTTCTCCCTCGAAGAAGTCGCGCACCTTGTCGAAAAAGCCCTTGCCGTTGCGCTGCGGCTGCACATCCGCGCCCATCGTGCGCGCCAACTGCTCGAACAAGCGCCGTTGTTCGTCGCTGAGTTTGAGCGGCACTTCGACGTTGATGTAAATGAGTTGATCGCCGCGTCCGCTGTTGCTGCCGTCGGTGCGCAAGCGCGGGACGCCCTTGCCCTTGATGCGGAATTGTTTCCCGGTCTGCGTGCCGGGCGGTACGACCAGTTCTTGATCGCCTTCGACGGTGGGAATGCTGATCTTGTCGCCCAACGCGGCTTGCGCGACGTTGATGTTCACGTCCAAGATCACGTCGTTGTCTTTGCGCTTGAAAAACTCGTGTTCCTGCACATGGACGACGACGTACAAGTTGCCGTTGGGCGCGCTGGTATCGCCCGCGTCACCCTCGCTGCGCACTTGGATTTGCAGCCCCTCGCGCACGCCCGCCGGAATCGCCACTTTGCGATTCACGCGCTTGCGCTGGCGTCCGCTGCCTTTGCAGGTCGTACATGGCGTTGGGATCGTCTCGCCCTTGCCGTTGCAGCGCGGACAGACCGTGACCTGTACCATCACGCCCAAGAAGGTCTGCTGCGGTTGCCGGATTTCGCCCGTCCCCGCGCACTGCACGCAGCGAATGGGCTGCGAGCCGGGCGCTGCACCGTTGCCCGCGCACGTCTCGCACACTTCGAGCCGCTCGTACTCCGCATCTTTTTCCACGCCGAAGATCGATTCTTCAAACGTCAGCGTCATATCCAAGCGCCGATCCGCGCCCGGACGCGGCCCCCGACGGCGCGCCGTGCGCGATCCGCCGAAGCCGCTGAAAAATTCCTCGAAGATTTCCTCGAAGCCGCCGAAACCCTGCGCCCCGCTGAAGCCGCCTGCAGCGCCCACACCCGCTTGCCCGAAGCGATCATAGCGCGCGCGCTTGTCGTCGTCGGACAAGACTTCATACGCCTCGTTGATCTCTTTGAACTTCGACTCGGCTTCCGGGTGCTTGCTCACGTCGGGATGATATTCGCGCGCCAACTTGCGGAACGCCTGCTTGATCTCATTCTTGTCCGCCGTGCGCGGAACGCCTAACAGTTCGTAGTAGTCTCGTGCCATTGGTCGTCCCGTAGGACAGGGCGTGCCATGTCCGCTTCTGTGCAATCGATAAAAACAGATGTAGGGACAGGGCTGCCATTATCTGGCGAACCCTGCCCCTACACGAACGAATTCCAAAGGTTCGATTACGCCTCGGTGAACTCTGCGTCCACCACGTCCTCGCCCTTTTTGTCCGCTGCGCCATTCGCGCCGTTGGCAGCGCCCGCACCCGCCACGCCATCCGTCGCGGGTTCGGCGTTATACATGCCCGCGCCCAACGTCTGGACGAACTGTTCAAGCGCCTGTGTCGCCGTGCGGATGGCGTCCATATTGTCGCCCTCCATCGCCGTGCGCACGTCCGCGATCTTGTCTTCCGCTTGCTTCTTGCCGTCAGCGGGCAGTCGGTCGCCATATTCGCGCAAGAACTGCTCAGTGCGGAAGGTTGCCGCCTCCGCCTGATTTTTGACTTCGGCTTGTTCGCGTTTCTTGGCGTCGTCGGCAGCGTGCGACTCGGCTTCCTTGACCATCTTCTGAATTTCCGCTTCGCTCAAGCCGCTGCTGGCGGTGATGGTGATCTTCTGTTCGCGTCCGGTCGCTTTGTCGCGCGCGCTCACGTTCAAGATACCGTTGGCGTCAATATCGAAGGTGACTTCGACTTGCGGCACGCCGCGCGGCGCGGGCGGGATGCCATCGAGGATGAAACGACCGAGCGACTTGTTGTCCGTCGCCATCGGGCGTTCGCCCTGCAAGACGTGGATTTCAACTTGGTTCTGGTTGTCCACTGCTGTCGAAAAGACTTGGCTTTTCTTGCTCGGAATGGTCGTGTTGCGCTCGATCAACGGCGTCAGCACGCCGCCGAGCGTCTCGACGCCGAGCGTGAGCGGCGTCACATCCAAGAGCAGAATGTCTTTCACGTCGCCGCGCAGCACACCCGCCTGAATCGCCGCGCCCGCGCCGACCACTTCATCCGGGTTGACGCCCTTGCTCGGCTCTTTGCCGAAGAACGCCTTGACCGCATCCGCGACCGCGGGCATCCGGGTCATACCGCCGACGAGGATCACCGTGTCGATTTCTTTCACGTCCAAGCCCGCGTCCTTGAGCGCCGCGCGGCAGGGTTCGATGCTGCGGTCGATCAGGGTCTTGGTCATGCTCTCCAGCTTGGCGCGCGTCAGCGTCACGTTCAAATGCTTGGGACCCGACGCATCCGCCGTGATGAACGGCAGATTGATGTCCGCGCTCAAGGTGGTGGACAATTCGATCTTCGCCTTCTCGGCGGCTTCTTTCAAGCGTTGCAGCGCCTGACGGTCGTTGCGCAGGTCGATGCCCTGTTCTTGCTTGAACTCTGCCGCCAGCCAATCGATGATCAGCAGATCGAAGTCGTCGCCGCCAAGATAGGTATCGCCGTTGGTGCTGCGCACTTCAAACACGCCGTCCCCGACTTCGAGGATCGAAATGTCGAACGTGCCGCCGCCCAAATCGTACACGGCGATGATGCCGGCTTTCTTTTCGTTCAAGCCATAGGCGAGGCTCGATGCCGTCGGCTCGTTGATGATGCGCAAAACTTCCAAGCCCGCGATGCGCCCCGCGTCTTTGGTGGCATTCCGCTGGGCGTCGTTGAAGTACGCCGGAACGGTGATGACCGCTTGATCGACGGTTTCGCCCAAATAGGCTTCGGCGTCCGCCTTGATCTTTTGCAAGATCATGGCGCTGATCTCCGGCGGACTGTAATCGCGTCCGCCCATGTGGACGCGCACATCACCGTTGGGCGCAGCGCTGACCTTGTACGGGACGTGCTTCATCGCGCGCTGCACTTCGGTATCTTCAAACTTGCGTCCCATAAAGCGTTTGACGGAGAAAACAGTGTTCTCCGGGTTGATCACCGCTTGATTGCGCGCGACTTTGCCCACCACGCGCTCGCCGGTCTTGGGATTGACCGCCACCACCGACGGAATCAGCCGTCCACCTTCTGCGGACGGAATGATGACGGGTTCGCCACCTTCCATCACTGCGACAACAGAATTGGTCGTCCCCAAGTCAATACCGATAATGCGTCCCATCTTGTTTACATCTCCTCAGTGTTTCTCGTTCAGATTTAGATTGTGCGTGCGCCTAACGCCCACTTTAGCGGGCGATGCGCACCATTGCCGGGCGCAAGACGCGCTCGCCAACCAGATAGCCGCGCTGGAGCGTCTCGATCACGCGCCCGCTCTCGACACTGGTGGAGTCTTCCATCGAAATCGCCTCGTGCAGACTCGGATCGAAGATATCACCGAGCGGATCGACTGCCTTCACGTTGAAATTTTCCAGCAACCGCTCGAACTTGCGTCCGACCATGCCCACGCCGCTGACCCACGGATTGCTCACCAAGTCGGCAGGGAGGTTCGCCATCGCGCGCTCGAAATCGTCGATAATGGGCAGCAGCAGTTTGATCACATCGGCGCTCGCGTTTTGATATGTCTCGGTGCGTTCGCGCTCAGTCCGGCGCTTGAAGTTGGCGAATTCGGCGCGTTCACGCTGCCAACCATCCATGTACTGTTTTGCTTGTGCCTGTGCTGCGTCCAATTGTTCGATGCTCACCATCTGAGGGGTAGTCTGCCCTTCGAGGTCTGGATTGTCCGGCGGCGCGGGCGAAGGCGTCGTTCCGTCGCTGCCATGCTCTGGCACAGTTTCGACAGCCTCGGAAGGATGCGGTTTTGAATCGCTCACACGTCGTCTCCTCATTGCGGTTTATCCATCACGGTTATATTCGTTTCCAGTGTATCGATTGAATTATAGAATCACGTTAACACATTGCAGTTCGCGTGGAAAAGTCGTCCACATCGGTGTTCAGTTTTCGGTGGAGAAACGCGACGAACCCGCTTATGCTAAAGCGTAATGGTCAAACGTCGACAAGGATGTATCATGACGCTTCTACCCCCTGTAGATGAGATGATCCGCGCGTATCAGGGCAGCGACACCACCTATGATGGTATCTTTTATGTCGCTGTGTGCACAACTGGGATTTTCTGTCTGCCGTCGTGTCCGGCGCGCAAACCGTTTCCGCGCAATGTCGAATTTTTCGCATCCCCCGCCGAATGTCTCGCGGCGGGCTATCGCCCGTGCAAACGCTGCAAACCGACCGAAGCGCCGGATCGCGCGCCAGAGTGGGCGGCGGCACTGATCGCGGAGGTCGAGCGCGATCCGTCAGCGCGCATTAAGGACGACGACTTGCGGGCGCGCGGACTCGAACCCGCGACCGTGCGCCGCTATTTTCTCAAGCAGCATGGCATGACCTTCCAAGTCTACGCCCGGACACGACGGTTGGGCGAGGCGTTCTCGGCGCTGCAATCGGGCGCAGATTTGGACGATGTGGCGCTCGGTTACGGCTACGAATCCCACAGCGGCTTCCGCGAGGCGTTCGGGCGCTTATTCGGGAATGCGCCGGGCGGAGCGCGGGACGGCGATTGCGTCGTCACCGAGTTGATCGAGTCGCCCGTCGGATCGCTGGTGGCGGGCGCGAACAAAGACGGTGTATGCCTGTTGGAGTTCCCCGACGAAATGCGCGTCCGCGCGCAGATCGACGCACTCAAGCGCCAGATCGACGCGCCGATTGTGCCGGGACACAATGCCCATCTCGACCACTTGCGCGCCGAACTGGGCGAATACTTCGCCGGAAAGCGGACAACGTTCGCCGTACCGTTGGTCGTGGCAGGGACGCCGTTTCAACGTCGAGTCTGGGACGCGCTGCACACGATTCCGTATGGTGAAACGCGCAGTTACAGCCAGTTGGCGGCGAACTTGGGCGATCCACAAGCGCGGCGCGCCGTCGGGAGCGCAAATGGCAAGAATCGGATAGCAATTCTCATCCCATGCCATCGCGTGGTCGATGCTAGTGGCGGCATGGGCGGCTATGGCGGCGGCGTCTGGCGCAAAAAGCTGCTGCTCGAACTGGAACAAGGGAAAGCGATTTAATGCAGAGAGCGCCGAGACGCAGAGAAACGCAGAGAGAATTTTCTCTCTTTCATCTTTGCGATCTCTGCGTCTCTGCGTTCTCTGCGTTAAAAATCATGGAGAATGTATCTTGAAGTCACGCGATGTCGTGTTGTTGTTCGTGTTGGGCGCGATCTGGGGCGCATCCTATCTGTTCATTCGCATCGCCGCGCCCGTGCTGCGTCCGTTCCCGCTGGTGTTCATCCGACTGGCGCTCGGCGGCGGCGCGCTGTTCGTCTATGCGCTCATCACCCACCGGACGATTCCATGGCGCGCGAATTGGAAGAAATACGCGATTATCGGCGCGCTCAACTGTGCGCTGCCCTTCGCGCTGATCTCGACGGCGGCGCTCAATCTCACGGCGTCGTTTTCCTCGATGCTCAACGCCACAACGCCGCTGTTCACGGCAGTCGTCGCCGCGTTGTGGCTGAAAGATGCGCTAACCCTCAACAAAATCATCGGCTTGGCGTTGGGTTTGACGGGGGTCGCCATCATTGTCGGCTGGCAGCCAACGCCGCTGGACTCGGCGGGCATTTTCGCGGCGATCCTGTTGTTGATCGCGGCACTGTCGTATGCTACGGGGACGGTCTATGGGCGTTCGGCGCTGACTGGGAGCGATTCGTATGGGAACGCGGTTGGACAGCTCTTGCTCGGCGGAGTCTGGATTTTCCCGTTCGCCGTCACCAATCCGCCGCAAATGACGCCGACGGTGAGCGCGTTGGCTGCCGTCTTGATGCTCGGATTATTGTCTACATCGGTCGCATACCTGATTTATTTCCGTTTGCTCGCCAGTGTGGGCGCGACCGCCACCGCGAGCGTGACGTTCCTCGTGCCGTTTTTCAGCAGTTTGTGGGGAATGCTGATTCTCGGTGAGGAAATCTACCTCAACGAAATCATCGGCTTCGGGATCATCCTCGTCGGCTTGACGCTGGTCACGGGCTTGTTGGCGCGGCGGCATGTCGAAGTCGCCGTCGTCGGCTAAGGTTTTGACGGTACGCGATCAAGATCGTCTATAATCAGATCAACAATACAAACATCGATTTGATTACGGAGCAATTTTTATGCTGGCGAACGTACAAGATCAGCCCCTCATCCCCACTTTGACCGACGAGCATTTACAATTGCAGCGCATCGTGCGCGATTTCGCCCAACGCGAGATCGCGCCCATCGCGGCGGCGTATGACGAATCGGGCGAATTTCCGCTCGACACCGTGCGCAAGATGGGCGCGATGGGCTTGATGGGCATCGAAATCCCAGAGGCATACGGCGGCGCGGGCATGGACACGCTGGCATATGTGCTGACGATGATCGAAATAGCGAAGGCAGACGCCAGCCACAGCACGATTGTCAGCGTGAATAACTCGCTCTACTGTCACGCGATTTACCGCTTCGGCACCGAGGCGCAGAAGCAAAATTATCTCGTCCCTGTGGCGTCCGGCGCGAAGATCGGGGCATACAGCCTGACCGAGCCGATGTCCGGCAGCGACGCCGGAACGATGGAGAGCCGCGCTGTCCTCAACGATGCCGGAACGCATTACCGCATCAACGGGCGCAAATCGTGGGTGACGAGCGGGCCCGTTGCGGATTTTGTGCTGTTGTTCACCATGACGCATCCCGAACGCAAGCAAAAAGGCGTGACGGCGTTCTTGATCGACGCGGACAAGCCGGGATTTGTGCGCGGCAAGAAAGAGCCGAAACTCGGCATTCGCGCCAGCGCCACCAGCGAAATCGTCTACGAGAATTATGCCGTCCCCGTCGAAAATCGCATTGGCGCGGAGGGCGACGGCTTCAAGATCGCAATGGCGGTCTTGGATGCCGGACGGATCGGCATCGCGGCGCAAGCGTTGGGCATCGCCGAAGCGGCGTATGCGGCGGCGGTGCAGTACGCGCGCGACCGCCAAGCATTTGGCGGCGCGATTGGACAGTTCCAGATGATCCAGCAGAAGATCGCGGACATGAAAACGCGCATCGAAGCATCGCGCCTGTTGATTTACAATGCGTGCGCGGCGAAAGAACGGGGCAAAATCACGGGCGAACGTTACACCACCGAGGCGAGCATGGCAAAGCTGTTTGCCAGCGAAACGGCGGCGTTCGTGACCGACGAAACGGTGCAGATTCACGGCGGCATGGGCTACAGCAAAGAACTCCCCGTCGAACGCTACTATCGGGACGCACGCATCACGCGCATCTACGAAGGCACGAGCGAAATTCAGCGCATGGTGATCGCGCGCAGCGAATTAGGTCTGCGCTGATGCGTGCTGCGATCATCACCGCGCACGGCGGCGCGGACGTTGTGGACGTGATCGATTCGCTCCCACACGTGGACGATGTGCCGGCGGGGTATGCCCGCGTCAAAATCGGCGCGGCGGCGCTCAATCGGCTCGATTTGTGGGTGCGCACCGGATGGGACGGTTTGAAGCTGCATTTTCCGCATGTGGTGTGCGCGGACGGTGCGGGTGTGGTCGATGCGGTCGGCGCGGGTGTGACGAATGTTGCTGTCGGGGAGCGCGTGAGCATCAATCCGACGGTCTTCAACCGCGACTGCCTCGATTTGATGGGCAGCGAAGATGACTGTTTGGATATCAGCATCTTGGGCGAACACCTGCCCGGCGTCGCATCCGAATACGCCATCGTCCAAGCGCGCCAACTGTTGAAAATGCCAGATCACATCGCCTTCGCAGACGCGGCGGCGGCGGGACTGGTGTATTTGACCGCATGGCACATGCTGATCGGGCGCGCGGCGCTGGGAGCAGGCGAGTCGGTGCTGATCATCGGCGCGGGCGGCGGCGTGAACACCGCCAGCATCCAGATCGCCAAGCGCCTCGGTTGCAAAGTCTACGTTGTGGGCAGCACGCCCGACAAATGTGCGCAAGCGGAGGCGCTCGGCGCGGACGTGACGATTGACCGGAGTGTAGACGCGAACTGGTCGAAAGCGGTCTATGCGCTGACGAACAAACGCGGCGTCGATGTCGTGGTGGATAATGTCGGTAAGGACACACTGCCGTCGAGTCTGCGCGCGGTTCGGCGCGGCGGACGGATTGCGATTGTGGGCAACACCAGCGGCTATGCGGCGCAGATCGATACGCGCTTCATCTTCGGCAAGCATATCAGCATCGTCGGCAGTTCGATGGGGACGACGGCGGACTATCAGCGCGTGATGGGCTTGATCTTCGCGGGCGAACTCAAGCCCGTAATCGATCAGGTGTTCCCGCTGGCAGACGCGCGGGCGGCGTTCGTGCGGCTGGAGTCAGGTGATGCGTTCGGCAAAGTCGTTTTAAGTCTGGCGTAGGGGTCATGTCAATTCTCGGATACCAAGCACCCGCCCTGCGCGCCATCGCAGAGTCGCTGCGGCTGCCGCTTCTCGCGCAGATCGCGCGCCAGCCGGGCGTCGCGGTCGCCTACAGGATTACGGTACTGTATCACGACGGGCGCGCCAGCAATTCAGCGGCGACCCTCACGCGCTTGCACGCGGCGCGCGGCGAAAGCGATGTGTTGGAGTTGGCATATTCACGCGCGTGGGATGGCAAGCCGATCATGCGGACGATCCCGCGCGCGCGCTGTGATGCGTTCGCGCGGGCGCTGGTGGCGTTGGGCTTCGACCGCTTGCCCGATCAACCGGACTTGCCGGATCGCAGCATCGTCGATTTATGGCTGATCGAGCGCGCGGCGGGAACATTCGTGCGCGGCGTGATCGTCGCGCCCGAACTGGCGCACAACCAACACGCCGCGTTGGTGGATGCGGTGCGCGTGGGGCTGCCAGAGGCGCTGCGGGAGGTATCTGTATCGTAAGCGCAATTTGATAGATGAGATGGCAAATACAAGTCGTCACCAATCCCAAATAAACACTTCGTGGAATGAATCATGCGACGAATTACGTTCATTTTGTATCTCGTGTTCTGTTTGGCGCAACACGTAAATGCTCAAGATATGGAACCACTCAATGCTTACGACATCCGACGTGGCATTGAAGGGACGCTTCCATCTTCGATCTTTTGGTCATATGACAGCCGACTTCTCTATTTCTCCGCATCTCGCAATGATGGATTAGGGGGAGAAAATTACTACAGCTATGATATTGTGCGTAATGCGCTCACGATTTCACGCACCCCCTTGCATTTGATGCGATTTACATCTGAACAACAACAATATTTCCAAGCATGGGGCGAGTTCGCTTCGCTTTCCCCCAACGGAGATAATTTTTTCTATCCTACTGTCTATCAAGCCGCTGTACCAACCAATTGGTTCAATGTTTTTGGAATCGCCTCGCTAACGAGCAACAACTTTCGCTTTCTGGGCAATCCGCCGCCATTTGTCAATGAATGGCGTGTGCGTTGGAGCGATAACGGGCGCGCCTTTGTCTTGGAATGGGACAAACCATATGGCGGAGTAGTGGGTTTTTCATATACACTCAATATCCACTCAGATTGTTTTTGCGATGTCCGTGAAATTTACGTCGGCGAGCTACCATACATGTCGAGCATCTTTGATATTTCGCCCGACGGGTTGCGAATCTTGTATTGGAATGCAGGTTCTTATCCTCACGGATTATATTTGTGGGACGCTCGCCTTCATGCGCCTTTCACAGAAACAGTTCAAGTTGGCGACTTGATTACTCAGTCATGGATAACGGGTGCTGCCTTCTCTCTCAACTCCGCGTCGCATATTCTGATGGTAACGGAACAAGGCATCGCGCGTTACAATCTCACGATGGGCGAAACAATCATCGTCAACCCCATCATCCATACTGGTTGGGTGCGGGGAGCGGTATTTTCCCCCAACAATCGTTGGATAGCGGTCACAAGCGCGGGGTATTCTGTTTCAACGCGCGATGTGTATGTGTTTGCCGTTCAAGCGCTGCGTGAAACAATGTCAAATCCAGTCGTTCTCGACGCGACCACACCTGCGTTTTTAATTGCCGCAAATTAAATTCAGTGAATCACGAAAGTCAGGCAGTGCGGTATTTTTGCCGCGTGACCGCCTGATTGCATCTGTGGCTCAAAGCCACAGGCTGCAAAAACCAAGCCGCTGAAGCAGGCTTTTGGGCAGCACGCGGTTTAGCCTGCTTTAGCAGGCTTGAGTGACTAGCCAGAGGCTTTGAGCCTCTGGCGGAACAAAGCAGTTTCGTGATTCACTGAAATTATTTTCTTGCTTGTGCGATGATATTTTGAATGAGAGAGTAATTCAATTGGCGAATCCCACCTACACCGAAAACGAGATCAAACTCTACGTTCCCGACCTCGACGCCGTGCGCGCGCGCCTCGATGCGGCGGGCGCGAAACTGACCGCGCCGCGCGTCTACGAACGCAATGTGCGCTACGATACGCCCAGTCAGAGCTTGCGCGCCCGCGATGCCATTCTGCGCTTGCGCCAGGATACGCGCGTGCGCCTGACCTACAAGGACGAGGGCGACGACACCCAAAAATCGACGCTCGGCAAGACGCGCTTTGAAGCCGAGACCGAAGTCGCGGATGTCGCCGCGATGCAGACGATCCTGAATCGGCTCGGCTTCTGGAAAACGCAGGTCTACGAGAAGTACCGCACGACCTACACGCACGCCGACGCCGAAATCACGCTGGATGAAATGCCGTTCGGCAACTTCATCGAAATCGAAGGCACGGATACCGCGATCCGCGCACTCCTGAATCGATTCGAACTGGGCGACGCGCCGCGCTTCAAAGTCAGCTACATCTTGTTATTCGAGTGGGTCAAGGCGTCGCTGCGGCTCACGTTCGACGATTTGACGTTCGAGAATTTCGCGGGCATCACCGTCCCCTTGTCCGCATTTGAACGCCCATCGGTGTAGGCGCATGGCACGCCATGCCCGCTCATCCCAATTGAACCCGACTCCGAACGAAAAGGTAATTCCAGTATGAAAATCTTGATCATGGCAGACATGGAAGGCGTCTCTGGCATTGTGACATGGGATCAGGTCACAGGTGGCAAGCAGCAGTATGAAGCCGGACGCATCCTCTACACCGAAGAAATCAACGCGGCGGTGCGCGGCGCGAAACGTGCGGGCGCAACCGAAATCGTCGCCGTCGATTGTCATGGCGCGGGCGGCGATTGGTCGTTCAACTCGTTCTTGCCCGACTTGCTCGATCCCGCTTGCGAATGGGTCGCCCATCATCCGTGGTCGCGTTACACCGAGATGTTCGAGACGGGCTGCGATGCCTGTTTGCTCGTCGGGATGCACGCGCGCAACAATACGCCCGACGGCGTGCTGTGCCATACGATTTCGACGGTCAAATGGCATAACCTGTGGTTCAACGATGATCTGGTCGGGGAAGTCGGCGTCAACGCGGCGCTGTGTGGGCATTACGGCGTGCCGATCCTGTTGGTCACGGGCGATGAAGCAGTTTGCCGCGAGTCGCGCGGGCTGTTGGGCGACGGACTGACGACGGTTGCCGTCAAAAAGGGGCTGACGCGCTATTCCGCGCGCCAAATTCCGCCCGTCCGCGCGCGCCAGATGATCGAGGACGGTGCCTTTCAGGCACTGCAGAATTTGAACGCCGTCAAACCCTACATCCCCGCCAAGCCGACGCGCATTACCGTCGAGATCGATGCCATCGACAAGAGCGCCGATTTCAAAGGGCGGCACGGCGTGACCTTCATCGAGCCGCAGAAGGTTGTCAGCGCGGGCGCGGACTGGCTGGAAGCGTGGGATCAAATCTGGCATTGGTGACAAGCGCAGGGGGGAAATCGTTGTGAAGTTGACACGACGCGCCCATCGTCGCTATAAATTACGCTTATCGTCGGATGAGAATCCGTTGAACACAATGAGAGAGGATATTTCCATGCGTAAATCCATTTTGTTAGCGTTGGTGATCGCGCTGTTCGCGGTGCTGGCGCTGCCCGCCGCCGCGCAGGACGCCCTGATCTTGCGCTACCCGATCAGCCCCGATCCCGAACACCTGAACCCGTTCACCGCGACGACGATTGCGATTGCCACCGTCAGCAACAATATTTACGAAGGCTTGTTCCGCCTCGACCGCGAAACGGGAACGCCCGTGCCGCACCTCGCGGAGAGCTACGAGTTGAGCGACGACCAACTGACGTACACGTTCAATCTGCGTCAGGGCGTCATGTTCCACGATGTGCCGTATGTCGAATACACCGACGGCGACCGCGAATTCACCGCCGAAGATTGGGTGTGGGCGGCAGAACTGAGCCAGAGCGACGACGAAACGGTGTCCGCGCATCCTGAATGGGTCGAAAGCGTCGTCGGCGCAGCCGAATTCAAGGCGGGCGAAGCCGAAACCATCAGCGGCATCGAAATGTTGGATGAATACACGATCCGCCTGACGCTGACCGCGCCGAACCGCTTGTTCCTGCTCAACTTGGGCGTCCCCGCCGTCCCGCAAGAAGCGTATGAACAATTGGGCGCGGACTTCGGCAACATGCCGGTCGGAACGGGACCCTTCCAGTTCGTGGAATGGCAGCGCGACAGCTTTGTATCGTTGGAAGCGAACGCCGATTACTGGTGGGAAGGCTATCCGAAGGTCGATGGCGTGCGCTTCGTCAACGTCCCCGACTCCAACACGGCGCTGTTGCAATACCGCGCGGGCGAACTCGATTTCCTGCTCGGCTTCCCCACCGGACAGCGTACCGCGACGATTGCCGAATTCCAAGACGAATACAACGAACTGCCCGGCTTGAACGTCCGCTACTTCGGCTTCAAGATGGATCAAGGCTTCTTTGCCGAAAATCCGCTCGTGCGCCAAGCGTTCGCGCACGCCTTTGACCGCGATCTGGTCTGGAACGAACTGATGGAGGGCGCCCGCTTCCCCGCCAACCTCGGCTACCTGCCCCCGTCGATGATCGCGTCCACGCCCGCCACCATCTATGGCTATGATCTGGAACGCGCCGCCGAACTGCTGACGGAAGCCGGTTTCCCCAATGGTGAAGGCATTCCCCCGCTGCAACTGTACGTCTTCAGCGGCGCGCGCGATGAATTGTCGCTGCCCGTGCTGCAAGAATCGCTGCGCACGTTGGGCGTCGAACTGGAAATCGTCGTCGAAGATGCGTCCACCTATTGGGATCACATCGGTGAGGATGACGTGCTGATGTTCCTGTCGGGCTGGAGCGCGGGCATCAACGATCCGGCGGACGTGTTCGACTTCCTGTTCAAGGATGCGCGCGACGACAGCGCCTACGACAATCCGGCGGTCACTGACCTCTTGAATCAGGCGCTGCAAGAGTTCGACGAAGACGCGCGCGTGGGGCTGTATCAGCAGGCGCACGACCTGATCGCGGCGGACAGCCCGTGGATCGTATCGGCGTACAGCAAGGTCGCGTGGCTGCAAAAGGCGTGGGTCAGCAACTTCAACCCCGGCGGCGGCGGCACGCATACCGCGTGGCTGGCGGAAGTCGAGATCGACCCCAGCATGATGTCGTAAGCGCAGCATAAAGCGGAGAGGACTGCGCGAATGACAGCAGATGTAGGCTTTCGCTCAGTCCTTTTTCCTCAATCTATCATGATCGTCGCTCAATCACGGATGTAAGAATGCCATCAACCACGCTGGATGAATTTCGCCTTCCTGTTCCCATTGCATTCGCGCAGCGCATGGGCGCATGGGCAGACTCCGCGGGGCTGAAGCTCGTCAATTCCGATCCCGCTGCGCTAATCGCCGCTGCCGAACGCCAAACCGGGCTGCATGACTGGGGCGATCCGGCTTTCTTGCGCGATTATCGTGTTCTCATGACCCAGATCGCAGCTGCCAGCGACCAGCTTACATTCTTGGGCAAATCCAGCTTGCGCACTGACCTGCTGCGCATCCTCACCATCCGACTGCGCATGAATGCGATCTTCGCGCAACGACCTGCTTTATCGGATGATCCAATCCAGCGTCCGCTGTTCATCGTTGGGCTGCCGCGCACGGGAACGACCCTGCTGCATAAATTATTCGCGTGCGATCCCGCGCGGCGCGTCGCTGAATATTGGGAATTTCTCGCGCCCTATCCGCCGGATGTCCCCCCATCCATCCCACAGCGTATCCGCAGCACAGAAAGCCTTGCACGGCTCGCCAATAGCGCCTTGCCGGGCATGAGCGCGATCCATCTAGTGGACGCGCACGCGCCCGAAGAATGCGTATTTTTAATGCCGCATCATCTTGTGATGCACATGCGCGCGTTCATCCCTGCGTATGCCGATTGGCTGTTCGAGCGCGATTTGCGCCCCGATTACGCTTATCACAAACAGCAGCTTCAAGCTTTGTCCGTCGGACATGAGGGCAAAGGGTGGGTTTTGAAAGCGCCGTTTCATCTATTCAGCTTGCCGGAATTATTCGCCGTCTATCCCGATGCGGGCATCATTCACACGCACCGCGATCCGAAAAAAGTGATCGGCTCATGGTGCAGTTTTGCGGGCGTGATCGCCAAATTCCATCGCAAACATCCCAACGTGAGCGAAATTGCCGCTGATTGGCTGCATCGCTGGCACGTCGGCATTCAGCGCGCCGTCGCTTTCCGCGACCAGCACCCGACGGCAAATGTCATTGATCTGCACTATCATGACTTGATCGCTGACCCGATTGCGGCAATGCGACGGCTGTACCTACATTTTGGCGCTGAACTTTTCGCCGACGCCGAAACGCAGATGCGCGCCGCGCTTGAAGCGGACAAGCACGATCCATCAGCGCCCACGCATCGCTACGATTTGGCGCAGTTGGGCATGACTGCTGAACAAATTGACAGCACCTTTCATTTTTATACGGAACGGTTCAACGTTCGCCTAGAAAGCTGATCCGCATGACCAAATATATTTTGCGGCGTGTGCTGCAAGTCATTCCCACGATGTTCGGCATCTTCACGGTCTTGTTCATCCTCGCGTTCCTCATGCCAAGCGATCCGCTGCGCGCCGTCTTGGGCGAACAGTACCGCCGCTTGCCGCCCGAAGTTGTGGAAGGGATGCGCGAAGAACTTGGACTGAACGACTCGTTTGTTGAACGCTATTTCAGCTTCTTGGGGCGGACGCTGCAAGGCGATCTCGGACGGTCGTATGTGCTGGAACAAGATGTTTGGGACATCATCGGCTATCGCTTTCCGCGCACGCTGCAATTGATGGCGGGCGGGCTGTTCGTGTCGTTGTTGATCGGCATCCCATCGGGCATCATCGCGGCACAGAATCAATATAAATGGATCGACCAATTGTTGATGTTCGTATCGCTGATCGGCGTCAGCATCCCCATCTTTTGGCTCGGCTTGCTGGCACAAACGTTCCTGACGCAGGATGCCTACGGGATCGCGCTGTTCCCCGTAGCGGGCTACGAGGACGGCAACATCACGCACATGATTTTACCGTCGCTGGTGTTGGGGACGGCGCTCTCTGCGACGTTGGCGCGTGTCACGCGCTCCGCCATGTTGGAGGTGCGCGGTATGGATTACATCACAACCGCCAACGCCAAGGGCTTACCGCCGCGCATCGTTTTGATCCGCCATCAACTGCGCAACGCGCTGATCCCAATTATCACGGTGGTGGCGCTCGATGTGGGTTATCTGTTGGGCGGGTCGGTCGTGACCGAGACGATTTTCAACTGGCCCGGCATGGGGCGCGCGATTGTCCCCGCCATCGAACGGCGCGATACGCCCGTGATCATGGGGATTCTGATTTTCGGCGCATTCCTGTTCGTGTTCATCAACCTGATCACCGATTTACTCTACGCGGTAGTCAACCCGCGCATCCGATTTTCATAAGGGGACGCCATGACGACGGCAGCACTTTCCCCACGCCCGATTGCGCTCGAACCGAAACGCACATCGAACCGCTCACGCTTCATCCGCGCTTATGCCCGCAGCCGCGTCGCGCTGCTCGGCACCATTGTCGTGGCGCTCATGATTATCGGCGCGCTGTTGGCGGACGTGATCGCGCCCTACGACCCGATCACGCCCAATTACACCGCGCGCCTCGCCGCGCCCGGCGCGCAATTTTTGCTCGGCTCGGACGAATTGGGACGGGATATCTTCAGCCGCTTGCTGTACGGCGCGCGCATTTCGCTGGTGATCGGCTTCATCGCGCAGAGCGTGTCGCTGGTGCTTGGCATCACGATTGGCATGGTGGCGGGCTGGTATGGCGGCTGGATCGATGATGTGTTTATGCGGCTGGCGGATGTTTTCTTCGCTATTCCCGGCTTGATGTTCCTGATCGTGTGGGTGACGATCTTCGAGCCGGGACCGGTCAGCATCTTCTTGGCGTTAGGGCTGATCTCATGGCCCAGCAGTTCGCGCATGATGCGCAGCCAAGTCTTGGCGATCAAGAATTTGGATTACGTGATCGCCGCCCAAGCCCTCGGCGCAACCACACCGCGCATCCTCATGCGCCATCTACTGCCCAACGCCATCGCGCCGATGATCGTACTGGCGTCATTGGGCATCGCGGGCGCGATCCTCAGCGAGTCGATTCTCAGCTTCTTGGGACTCGGCATTCAAATCCCGACGCCCAGTTGGGGGACGATGGTCGATGCCAGCCGTTCGTATCTGACATCGGCATGGTGGTATGGCATCTTCCCCGGCTTGGTGATCATGCTAACGGTGTTGGGCTTCAACTTCATCGGTGATGGCTTGCGTGATGCGTTACAGCCGACACAGTACAACAAGTAGGGGTTTGGCGCTGCCAAACCCACCATCCTGGCAATTTTTACTCAGGCATCACTTCGGCGTTGATGTTTTCTTCTTTACAGGGGTGTTTTTTTGAGCCGTCCCCTCTTGCAAGCGCACGGTCAACACGCCTTTACTATTTTTGCCAATCTCGAACACGTCGGGATGTGCCTGCACCAGCAGTTGCAATCGTTGATGTCCATAGGTACGCGGATCGAATGCTGGATCGAGCTGGCGTAGTTTATTGCCCAACTCGGATAACGTCGCCCAGCCGTCGCTATCGACGGCTGCCTCGAATGAGTTGTTGAACAATTGATACAAAGGCGACAACTTCGCTTTCTTTTTACCGCTTTGTACGGGCGGTGCATCCGCCTTCTTCGGTGCAATGAACTCAACGGCGTCTTTATCGATCACGTCTTCGACTGCTGGCGTCGTCGCGGGGACTTCTGGTTCACTCTCGGCTTGTAGATTTTCGGTATAGACAAAGACATCGCACGCATTCACGAACGGAAGCGGCGTATTCTTCTTCCCAATGCCCATCACGAACAGGTTCTTTTCGCGGATGCGCGTCGCCAAGCGCGTGTAATCGCTGTCACTGGAGACCAAGCAGAAGCCGTCAACCCCTGCCGTGTACAAAATATCCATCGCGTCGATAATGAGCGCGCTGTCGGTGGCATTTTTGCCAACCGTGTAGCGGAACTGTTGGATCGGCTGGACAGCGTGCGTGTTCAGCGACGCTTTCCAGCTTTTCATCTGCGGCTCCGTCCAATCCCCGTACACACGGCGAATGGTGATGACGCCATATTTGCTTGCTTCCGCCAACATTTCGTTGATGAACGATGCTTGCGCGTTATCGCCATCGATGAGCATTGCCAAACGTGTTGTGCTGGACATCCGATTACAACACCTCGCTGAATAATCAATTCATCTATCGAGCCGACGACCTCATTTTTGAATGCAGCTCGTCCCAAATCGAAACGATGGTGAAAATCGAACCATTTCGACAGCGCGACCCAATCTGGTCGTCCGCTGGAACTGGCGCGGCGTATCCGCCCCCCGACTTAGACAGCATTCCCTCCGCGCCGCCGCCAACGCCCGCTCGTGCGGTACTGCGCGATGAAGCCGACGGCACCCAACCCGATCCAGAGGATGAAACTCAACAGCGCATTAGGCGCGGTCGTTACGATTCCATCGACGGCGCTGCGCCCCACCAGCGTCGGATCGACCAAGCCCAAATCCGGCACGGTCAGCGCGAAGCCTGCCAAGATTGCCACTGCGCCGCCAAACGCGGTAGCGAGGATGATGATCGTCTTTTGCAGCGCCAAGCCGATCAGCGCGCCCGCAATGATGCACACCAAGAGCAAAACAATCGCGGGCGCATCCGTCAGTCCCGTCAGCGTGATGATCATCAGCGCCACCACCGCGCCGAACAGCGCGCCCGCCGCCAGCGACACCAAACGCAGCAGCAGCACGATCACGACCGCGCCAATCACCCCGCCGATCAGCGCCGCGATCCAGTTGGTGTCGCCCGTCGCTGGCGTCGCCGTGATCGACAGCGCAATCGCCACGCCGAGCGCAAAGCCGCCAATTGCCAGCACGGCGTTGACGATCCGCCAGCCGAAAAAGCACGTCAGCACGCCATACAAAATCACCAGCACGCCAACGAGGAGCATAATCACATCTTGATTCATGGTCGTCCTTTCGCAAAATTGCGCCATAATCCAACGTTATTCTGGCAAGTTTAGCACGCCGACGCAAAAGGGCGACCCTATGACGACGAATGATGCACAAACCGCGGGCGAAATATGGGCGCGCGATATACTCAAACCTGCGCTGGATCGCGCCCCCGAACGCCGCGCGACGTTTGAGACCTCGTCCGCTATCCCTGTGGAGCGCGTCTATACATCCGCTGATGTGCCGCCCGACAGCGCCGTGGCGTTGCCCGGCGATTATCCATACACGCGCGGCATTCAGCCGACGATGTATCGCAGTCGTTTTTGGACGATGCGCCAATATGCGGGTTACGCCACCGCCGAAGAATCCAACGCGCGCTACCGCTTCTTGCTCTCGCAGGGGACGACTGGATTATCCGTCGCCTTCGACTTACCGACGCAGATCGGCTACGACGCCGACGATCCGATGGCGTTAGGCGAAGTCGGCAAGGTCGGCGTCAGCATTAGCACCGTGCATGATCTGGCGCGGCTGTTCGACGGCATCCCGCTCGATCAAGTGTCCACGAGCATGACGATCAATGCGCCCGCTTCCGTTTTGCTCGCCATGTATATTGTCGTCGCTAAAAAGCAAGGCATCGAGGAACGCAAACTGCGCGGCACGATTCAGAACGACATTTTGAAAGAATACATTGCGCGCGGCACCTATATTTATCCGCCGCAAGCGTCGATGCGGCTGATCACGGACATTTTCGCCTATTGTCAGCGCAGCGTCCCCAACTGGAACACCATCAGCGTGAGCGGCTATCACATCCGCGAGGCGGGCAGCACCGCCGTGCAGGAAGTCGCGTTCACGCTGGCGGACGGCATCGCATATGTGCAAGCCGCGCTCGACACCGGGCTGAAGGTGGACGAATTCGCGCCGCAAATCTCGTTCTTCTTCAACGCGCACAATCACTTTCTCGAAGAAATCGCCAAGTATCGCGCGGCGCGGACGCTGTGGGCGAAAATCATGCGCGAACGGTTCGGCGCGCGCGATCCGAAATCGTGGCAGCTTCGCTTTCATACGCAGACGGGCGGCAGCACGCTCACAGCGCAGCAGCCGATGAACAACGTCGTGCGCGTGGCGCTGCAAGCGTTGGCGGCGGTCATGGGCGGCACGCAATCGCTGCACACCAACGGCATGGACGAGGCGTTGGCGCTCCCAACGGAGCAAGCCGCGCAAGTCGCGCTCCGCACGCAGCAGATCATCGCCTATGAAACGGGCGTCGCCGATACCGTTGATCCATTTGCGGGCAGCTACGCCGTCGAAGCGCTGACCAGTACGATCATGGCGCGCGCGAACGAGTACATCGAGCGCATCGACGCGCTGGGCGGCGCGCTGGCGGCGATTGAGAACGGCTTCATCAACAACGAGATTCAAGCGGCGGCGTATGCCTACCAGCGCGCAATTGAGACGGGCGATCAGGTGATCGTCGGCGTGAATCAGTTCACGGTTGCTGGCGATGTGCAACCGGAACTATTGCGCGTCGATCCCGCGATTGAAGCGGCACAGCGCGAACGGCTCGCACAACTCCGTGCGACGCGCGATAACGGCAAGGTGGCAGAACTGCGCGGACGCCTCGCGGACGGCGCGCGCGGGACGGACAATTTGATGCCGCTGATCATCGCGTGCGTCGAAAACGAGGTGACGTTGGGTGAAGTGTGTCACACGCTGCGCGACGTGTTCGGGGAATATCGCCCCGCTGCGATGATTTGAGCTATACTTGAAACAGATATTCGAGCGGACAGGCAACCATGCCGATCTTCGCGGACACGAATTTGTATCCGGGCGTCAACGCGCATCTCAACAGCTTCTTGCAGCACGAACCAGGTGGCTGGCAAAGTTTTCATGCCGAGCATTTGAGTGACATTCAGCGCGCAATCAATCGTGCGCTCCCATCAGGCTATTACACGCGCGCCGAGAAGTCGCTGCAAATCAGCATCACTGACCCCGATGCCGCCGTTGTCCGCTCTAGCACGACGCCCGATGTCACGATTTTCAGTGGGCGGGGACGCGCGCCAGCGGCGGAACGTTCGGCAACCGCTGCCCGTCCCTCGATGCTGCTGCCGCTGAAAGACGTTTTGTACGATGCAGATGAATTGATGAGCATTCTCATCTATCGCGCCGCGTCGGGACACAGCGGGATACCCGTCACGCGCGTGGAACTGCTCTCGCCCGCCAACAAACGGGGCGGAACGCATCATGAGCAGTATCTCAGCAAGCGGGGCGAGACGATCAAGAGCGGTTTACGGCTGGTCGAGATCGATTATCTGCACGAAACACCGCCGATCATTCGGCGCATTCCGGCGTATGTGCGCAGCGACACCGACGCCTATCCGTATATGATCTTGATCAGCGATCCACGCCCGTCACTGGAAACAGGACAGACAGCCCATTACGGCGTTGGCGTCCTCACGCCGCTGCCCATCATCGATGTCCCGCTTGAGAATGACGACAGCGCGTTAGTCGATTTCGGCGTGGCGTATCACGACACCTTCAACACCTCGACGTTTTACCGCATCATTGTCGATTACGCCCTCGATCCGCCCGCCTTCGACCGTTACACCCCTGACGATCAAGCCGCGATCCGCGCGCTGTTGGAACGCATCCGCGCGGAACGGGGAACATAGCCATGCCGATCTTCGCGGACACTAATTTGTATCCGGGCGTCAACGCGCATCTCAACGATTGGTTGCAGATCAATGAGGGCGCGTGGCAAACGTTCCATGCCGAACACATCACCGATTTGGTACGAACCGTTCGCGCGCGGCTGCCTGTGGGCTACACCGCTTTTTCTGAACCATCGCTGCAAATTAGCGCGATCCGTGATGATGGGGGCAAAACACTCGCGCGCCGCAGTGATCCCGATGTTCAGGTTTATCAGCGCGCCAATGCGCCAGCACTATCGGCGGGCATCCCAATGGCGACCATTGCGCCGACCTTACAATTCGACCTCCAGCAAATTTTGGACGACGAAGACACCTTGAACGCGCTCATTATCTATCAAGTCGGGGAAGGGACGCCGTTCGGCAGACCCGTCACCCGCATCGAATTGTTGTCGCCTGCCAACAAGAGCGGCGGTTCGCATTATGCAGCTTACACCGCAAAGAAGTTGGAGTCCCTGCGAAGCGGATTACGCCTTGTTGAAATCGATTATTTACACCTTTTCCCGCCAACGCTGCGGTTTCTGCCAAACTACAAAAAACGACAAGACGGCGCATTTCCTTATACACTGATCATCACCGATCCGCGCCCTTCGTTCGATAAGGGGAAAGTTTACTTGTACGGGATCGGCGTCCTCGATCCGCTGCCAACACTGGATATTCCGTTGGCGGGCGCGGATGTTGTTCCCGTCGATTTTGGGGCGGCGTATCGCGTCACCGCCGAAAACTCGCCGCTGCTGCAATCCGAGGTCGATTACGCCGTCGATCCGCCCGCCTTCGACCATTACACCCCTGACGATCAAGCCGCAATCCGCGCGCTGTTGACCGACATTCGGCAGCGCCACGAGTTGACATAAGCGATGCGTCGCCTCATCGTCCTGCTGTGTATCGCCCTCGCACTCCATCAAGCGACCAGCGCCGTTCGCGCGCTTCGTCTGCCGCCTGTCGTCAGCCTGTCGCCGCCGCTGGAAGTCGTTACGGGCGGGCTGTGGGCGGCGGCATTCGCGCTCGTCGCGTGGCGCAGCGTCCGCCGGACGGCACATCCGCGCAGCGCCGGGCGCATGATCGCGGCATTTGCGGCGTACAGCGCAGTCAGACTGTTCATCTTCGCGCGCTCAGATTATGATCGGGAACGTCTGTCCTTCTTGTTCCTAATGACAGGACTGATTATCATCAGCGGGTTATTTTTTGCAGGGCGCTCTACGACCTCAAGGGTATTCTTGAAGCGCGCCGACCATGGAGCAGAAACTTGATGAGTGGGAATCAAAAAATCGATCATTTACGCGCCTTGCGCGAACAAAGCCGACTCGGCGGTGGCGAAGAACGCATCAAACGCCAACACGATGCCGGACGTAACACCGCCCGCGAACGCCTCGATATTCTGCTCGATCCGGGCAGTTTCCGCGAAATCGATGCGTTTGTCACCCACAAATCGCACGATTTCGGCTTGGACAAGCAGCGCTTTCTTGGCGATGGCGTCGTCACCGGCTGGGGGACGATCAACGGGCGCTTGGTCTATGTTTATTCGCAAGATTTCACCATCGTGGGCGGCAGCCTGAGCCAGACACAGGCGCAAAAGATCATCAAAGTCATGGAAATGGCGATGAAAACGGGCGCCCCCGTGATCGGCTTGAACGACAGCGGCGGCGCGCGCATTCAAGAAGGCGTCGTCAGTCTCGGCGGCTACGCGGACATTTTCTTGCACAATACGCTCGCCAGCGGTGTGATCCCGCAAATCAGCGTGATCATGGGTCCCTGCGCGGGCGGCGCGGTCTACAGTCCGGCGCTGACCGACTTCATCTTCATGGTGAAGGACACCAGCTATATGTTCATCACGGGTCCCGACGTGGTGAAACAAGTCACGCATGAGGACGTGTCGTTCGAGGAACTGGGCGGCGCGAGCGTCCACGCCAGCAAGAGTGGCGTGTGCCATCTGGTCGGCGAGAATGAGAGCCACACCCTGTTTATGGTGCGCGAATTGTTCGGCTATCTGCCGCAAAACAACATGGAAGACGCGCCTTTCGTTGCCACGCAGGACGATCCGCTGCGCGCCGATGCCGAACTCGACACCGTGATTCCTGACAATCCGAACAAACCCTATGACATCAAGGACGTGATTCATCACGTCGTGGACGACGGCATCTTCTACGAAATCCACGCTGAATATGCTCAGAACATCGTTGTCGGCTTTGCCCGTTTGGGCGGACACAGCATCGGCATCGTCGCCAACCAGCCGATGGTGCTGGCAGGCGTGCTGGATATCGCCGCCAGCGAAAAAGCGGCGCGCTTCATTCGCTGCTGCGACAGCTTCAACATCCCGATCATCACGTTGGTGGACGTTCCCGGCTACATGCCCGGCACGGCGCAAGAACACAATGGCATCATCACCAGCGGCGCGAAATTGGTCTACGCCTACTGCGAGGCGACGGTGCCGAAACTGACCGTGACCACGCGCAAGGCATACGGCGGCGCGTACTGCGTGATGTCGAGCAAGCACATTCGCGGCGATCTCAATCTCGCGTGGCCCACCGCTGAAATTGCGGTGATGGGGCCCGAAGGCGCGGTTGAGATCATCTACCGCCGCGAACTGAAGGAAGCCGCCGATCCGGTCGCGCGCAAGGCGGAACTCGCCGCCGAATACCGCGAACGGTTGGCAAATCCCTACATCGCCGCCGAAAACGGCTATATCGACGATGTGATCGAGCCGCGCGAGACGCGCGCCCGGCTGATCAATGGGCTGGAAGTGTTCCAGAATAAGCGCGACAGCAATCCGCCGAAGAAGCATGGGAATATCCCACTTTAGACGACTGAGTGCTGAGTCAAGGTCGTTTAGCGCGTGTTCAAAGTGGGTGTCGTGTAGGGGCTTGGCGTGCCACGCCCGCATTAGATTGACTCATTCCTGCGAAGGACGAAAAAATGGAAGTTACACCTCAGACCAAGATCAAGAAAGTCCTGATCGCCAATCGCGGCGAAATCGCGGTGCGTGTGATCCGCGCGTGCCGGGACTTGGGCATCTCGACCGTCGCGGTCTACTCGGACGCCGACCGCGCCAGCTTGCACGTCCGCTATGCTGATGAAGCTGTGCGCATTGGTACGCCACCCGCGCGCGAAAGCTATTTGCGCATCGAGAACATCCTCGACGCCGCGCGCAAGACGGGCGCGGATGCGGTGCATCCGGGCTATGGTTTCTTGTCCGAGCGCGAAGACTTCGCGCAGGCGTGCGCCGACGCGGGGCTGATCTTCATCGGACCCACGCCGCACGCCATTTCGATGATGGGTGATAAGCAAACCGCGCGCGCCACTGTCAAGAAAGTGGGCGTTCCCATCGTTCCCGGCACCGATCCCGGCTTGCACGACGACGATTTGATGGCGGCGGCGAACCAGATCGCCTATCCGTTGTTGGTCAAGGCGGCAGCGGGCGGCGGCGGCAAAGGAATGCGCATCGTGCGCCGCCCCGACGAACTGACCGAGATGATCACCATCGCGCGGCGCGAAGCCGAAAGCGCGTTCGGTGACGGGCGCGTCTATGTCGAGAAGTTGATCGAAGGCGGGCGGCACATCGAATTTCAAATTCTCGCGGATACGTATGGCAATACGGTGCATCTGGGCGAACGCGAATGTTCGATCCAGCGCCGCCATCAAAAGCTCGTCGAAGAAGCGCCGAGTGTCTTGCTCGATGTCGACTTACGCCGTCGGATGGGCGACATGGCGATTGCAGCCGCCCAGTCCGTCGGCTATGTCAACGCCGGGACGATTGAATATATCGTCGATAAGGACAAGAATTTCTACTTCCTAGAGATGAACACGCGCCTCCAAGTCGAGCATCCCGTGACGGAGATCGTCACTGGAATCGATCTGGTCAAAGAACAGATTCGCATCGCGCGCGGGCGGCGTATGAGCATCACCGAGAGCATCCTCGAACCGACGGGTTGGGCGATGGAGTGCCGGATCAACGCCGAAGACCCGTACAACAACTTCTTGCCGTCGGTTGGCACGATCACGACGCTGATCACGCCGTCGGGTCCCGGCGTGCGCGTCGATGGTGGCGTCTACAGCGGCTACGAAATCACGCCCTACTACGACAGCATGATCGCCAAACTGATCTGCTGGGGCGATGATCGTCCGCAAGCGATGTTACGAATGCGCAGCGCGCTCGAAGAATTTACCATCATGGGCGTCAAGCACAATATCCCGTTCCATCTGAACTTGCTCAACAGCTTCAGCTTCATCGCGGGTCGCTTCGACACCAAATTCGTCGAAGACCGCTTCAGCATGAACACCTACGAACAAACACCGAGCGATCAAGAATTGGAGACTGCCGCGATTGCAGCTACCTTGTTCGCGCATCGCAAGCGGCAGCTTGCCGGACAGGTCGTGGTGCGCAACGAGCGCGATACCAGCAATTGGAAATGGCTCAGTCGGTGGGAGCGGGTGCATCGATGAAATACATCACCATCATCAACGAACGCGAGTTCGAGATCGAGATTGATAACGATGGCAATCTGCGCGTCAATGGTGAAGCGCGCGCAGTCGATTTCATCGCCTTGGGACCGTCGCTGTATTCGATCCTGATGGACAATCAATCGCATGAGACCGTGATCGATGATCTCGGCAGCGGCGATTTCGATGTGCGCGTGCGCGGACGGCTGTACAGTGGCACGGTCTTGGATGAACGCGCCCAAGTGATGCGCACACAGCGCGGCAGCTTGGCGATTCCGAGTGGCGAACTCTCGATCAAATCCCCGATGCCGGGCTTGATCGCGGCGATTCCCGTGACCGAAGGACAGGAAGTGAAAGCCGGGCAAACTGTGATCATCCTCGAATCGATGAAGATGCAGAACGAACTGAAAACCCCGCGCGATGGTGTCGTCCAGCGGGTTAACGTGCAAACGGGACAGTCCGTCGAGCAGAACAAAGTGCTGATCACGATTGTCTAAGTCAACCTTACCCCCCAACCCCCTCTCCGCACGCAGAGGGAGAACCTCACCCTCCAACCCCCTCGCCACATGGAGCTGTGGAGAGGACGTGTTTGGTTTTCTCCCTGATTCACCTCACCCCCCAACCCCCTCTCCTCAGCCACATGGAGAGAGGGTTGGAGGGTGAGGTTTCTCGATCTTCTTTATATTGTCGCCCTCGCTCTTTATATCCTCGCGGGGACATCAATCGTCCCATTTCATGGTGACGAGTCAACGCAAGTCTACATGAGCCGCGATTACGCCTATCAGTTCATGGAACGCGACTTGTCCCGCGTGCGCTACAGCGACCCACCCCTGAGCGCGCAAGAGCAAGATTTGCGCTTGCTCAACGGCACGGTCAACAAATACCTGATCGGGCTGGCGTGGCACCTTGGCGGCTATACCCTCGCGGACATCAACGAACAGTGGGACTGGGGCGCGGACTGGAATTACAACCAGACGACCGGACACGCGCCAGCGCCCGAACTGTTGGTTGTCGCGCGGCTGCCATCGGCGCTGTTGCTCGCGGGCGGCGCGGCGCTGATGTTCGCGCTCGGATGGGCGCTCGGCGGGCGTCCGGTCGCCTATCTCGCGTCCGCATACTATGCGCTCAATCCGGCGCTGCTGCTCAACGGACGCCGCGCGATGATGGAGGGCAGCCTAGTTTTTTTCGCGCTGGCGGTCGTCGTCGCAGCGATATGGGTTTTGAGAAATAAGGCGTCCCAGTGGGACGCCCGTGATCGGGCGGACGTTCCAGCGGGACGCCCCGACAATGCTTTCTTTTTCCTCAGCACGCTCTTTCTCGGCATATGGGCAGGCTTGGCGCTGGCGAGCAAACATACAGCGATCTTCACGGTCGCGGCGGTGTTCGCGGCGTGCGTGGTCTATCGATCTGTAAGTTATATTTCACGAAGGCGCGAAGGCGCGAAGGCACGAAGCGAAGGCTTGGCACCCATTCTGCGCCTCTGCGTCTCGGCGGTCATCGCCCTGCTCGTGTTCCTCGCGCTCAATCCCGCGTGGTGGGACGACCCCGCCGCACGCCTCGTACAGGTGTTGGAGCGTCGCCAAGCATTGCTCGACGGGCAAACGGCGACATTCGGCGGTTATGCGTTACCGTCTGATACGCTCGGCGGCTTCGCACGGCAAACATTCGTCGCGCTCCCCCAATATTACGAACTTCCCGTTTGGGAGACGTACATCGGGGATCAGATCGCGGCGTATGATGCGTCCGTGTGGCACGGCGTCGCCATCGGCGGATCGACGCTTGGCGGCATCGTTGTGTTCGTGTGTACTGTAATCGGCGTGGGAACGCTGTTTCGCGGGCGGGGGTCGCCATCGACGCGCTGGATCATCGGGGTATGGACGCTGGTCGTCACATTCACGACGCTGCTGCTCACACCGCTGGAATGGGCGCGCTACTATCTGCTCATGGTTCCGGTGATCGGGTTGTTGAGCGCGGCAGGGGTTGTGACGCTGTTTCGCGCCGTCATGAGAACGCGGGGGAAAATGTAGGGGCATGGCAGGCGTACCATGCCCATCAACGCGGCGGCGTTCCGCTAGGACACCCCTACATTGTTTTCGGAATTTGATGAAGGGCTGCGTTTTACTCGGTCTTATCGCTACAGAGCCGCTACCGCCGTCGCCAACATCCGCTGCACGACGCGCGCATTGAAGCGTTTCCACACTTCCGCGAACGCCGCGCGTTTCTGCTCCGCGTCGGCAGTGCCATCCGCGATATAGCGGTCGATCAAGGCGCTGGCATCGGGGTCGTCGATCTCGGCTTTGAACTCGTTCAAGCGGATCGCGGCGGTGTAGATATCCTGCAAATCGCCCAAATGATCTTGGATTTTCTTCAGTTCATCGATGAACGTCTCGACCGATGCGCCCAATACTTGCTCGAACATCGATATCGCATAGCGCAGCCGCTTGAACTCGATGCGCAGCAGATGCAGCGTGTTTTGATCGTTCTCGCTGATGGCTTTTGCCAACGCCGTATCGAAGGCGCGCACGGCTCCGACATGGCTGTAAATCAGCGTCGGCAGCACATGGCGCACTTGCACCGGCGTGGTATCGTCGGGCATGGCTTTCACGCCCGCGCCGGCGGTCTGGAGGAAGGTACCAAAATCCGCGACAAAACGGCGGTATTCGCCGCGATCCAGCGCGTGAACCAACTCCAAGCGCGCGAGCTGCCGTTCACCATCCATCGCCGTGAGGATGCGCTCAATCGCCGCCGTGCTGGTGGCGTTTGGCTCATCGGTCTCAAGTTTGGTGGCGTATTTTTCAAACGCGACGATCATCACGTCGAGATCGCGCACCGCGCCCAACGCGCGCGCCACGCGGCTCAGTTTGCGATTGAAAACCTTCGTCGCCTTCGACTTGTAATAATCTGTCAGCAGCCGCAGTGCGCTGCGCATCCGCCGCGTGGCGACGCGCATATCGTGAACATCTTCGATATCGTCGCCTGTGCGGCTGCCCGCCTCGTGCTTGAGCATGGCGATGAACTCACGGAGCATGATTTTGCGTCCGGCTTCACCCATTGCATCATCGGGAAGAATCGGCTGCGCTCCCGCCTTCAAGGCGTCGATGAGTTCATCATGGAGTGCAATTAATTGTGTCATGGCATATCCCAATTTCATTCGATTGTTGTCAAACGCATTTTAACATAACTGGTTAAAAATGTTAAAAAATTTAACAATCGAAATAAAACATGCTGTCTGTGCTGTTGATTCAGCGCGGGCAGCATGTGCGTTGGGCGAAATACGGACGAACAGCGCGACCTTCAATATGATTCAGGATCGGGGGATTACATGAACGCTACGGTTTTTTCACCGGAAATTGAATCTCGACTAGTCGCTGCGTCCCGATGTGCGCGGGCGGTAGCAGCCAGACATCGGCGTAAAAGCGCAGCGTCGAAACGGTCACGCGGCACACGCGCGAGAACTCCCCAATCTTGAACATGACAGCCTCCGATTTCCCAACGCATCCCCATTGTCAACCTTGCAGCAACTTGAGAGTCAAGGGGGATCGGGGTACAATTAAGCTTCGTTTTGACGATAATACCGATCATGTACAATTTGACTGAACCCCGCGTCGCCCTGATCACCGGCGCGTCGTCCGGCATTGGCTACGCGACGGCGCTGGCGTTCGCGCGGCACGGCATCCACGTCGCCGCCACCGCGCGCCACGCAGATAATCTCGCCGCGCTCGTGCGCGATGCGGCGCTGCTGCCCGCAAGTGTGCTGCCCCTCTCCGCCGACGTGCGCGATCCCGACGCGCTGCGCGCCGCCGTCGCCGCAACCATGGCGCATTTCGGACGCCTCGATTTCGTCGTCGCCAACGCCGGGATCGGACAGCGCGGCTCGATAGTCGATGCCGAGTGGAGCGATATCGAAGCGGTCATGCGCACGAACATCGACGGCGTGCTGCATACCATCCGCGCCACCGTCCCCGCGCTAAAACAAGCGGGCGGCGGGCATCTCGTGATCGTCTCGTCGGTCGTCTATAATCTGACCGCGCCCTACGCCGCCACCTACAGCGCGAGTAAAGCGTTCGTCAGCAGCCTCGCGCGGTCGCTGCGGCTGGAACTCGAACCCGACCACATCACCGTGACCGATTTACGCATCGGGCGCGTGGATACCGCCTTCAACGCGCGGCGGCTCGGCGCAGCGGGATACGCCGCCCGCGCGCCGCGCTTGCCCGTCATGTCCCCAAATTTCGTCGCGCAAGCCATCGTACGCGTGTGCGAACGCCGCACGTCGCGCGCCGTCGCCTTGCGCTGGCTGGATCGCGCGATCATGCTGGCAAACGCGCTGATCCCGACTATCATTGGGCGGCGCGCATTACGACAATATAAAACGTAGCGGCGCACCGCTGGCACGCCCGATCAGCGCAATGTCATGCCTGTGTGCCATGCCCGATCATCGTAACGCCCGCGAGGAAACCGCATGTCCAACAAACTCAACAGTATGCGCCTGCTGGAACAGCACAAAATTCCGTATGAGGTGGTCGAGTTCCCCGACACCATGCGCGACGCCGAAGAAATCGCGGAAGTGTTGGGATCGCCGCCGCATCTCGTCTACAAAACGCTGGTCGCGGAGTCCGAAACCGCGCCGAAGCCGTTTTTGGTCATGATCGCGTCGAATCGGCGGCTGGATTTGAAGAAACTCGCGCAAGTTGCCGGACAGAAAAAAGTCCGCATGGCGGCGCACAAAGACGCCGAAGCGCTGACCGGGCTGAAGGTCGGCGGGATCAGTGCCTTGGCGCTGACGCAGAAGAATTGGATCGTTTTTCTCGATCAGCCCGCCGTCGAACACGAACATATTTTGGTCAGCGGCGGACAGCGCGGCGTCGATCTGCGCGTCCCCGTGCGTGCGCTGATCACCATCGTGCGCGCCCGGATTGCGGACGTGGGACGCGACGCGGAGGACAATGAAAGCGCCGAGTATTGAGTGCTGAGTACGGAAAAAAACGCTTTTGTTCGGTGAAACTATCTCGATTTTGCACTTCAGTACTCAGCACTCACCCCTTCTTTAGCGCGATAAGAACCGCGCCATCTCGAAGTAGCCCTCGCTGATCGGGCGCAGTTGGCTGATGGCATCCTCTAGCGGCAGCGCGATGATCTGCCGTCCTTGCAGCGCCGTCATGACGCCTGTCTTGCCTTCGGTCAAGAAGCGCACGCTCGTCACGCCCATGCGCGTCGCCAACAGGCGGTCGAACGCCGACGGACTGCCGCCGCGCTGAGTGTGACCGAGAATCGTCAGGCGAATTTCAAAGCCGATGTTGGGATTCTTGCTCAGGTGGTTCTGCAAATCGGCGGCGCTGTACTTTGCGCCCTCAGCGATCACGGCGATGGCGTGCGATTTGCCGCGCACATACGCATCTTCCAGCGCCTTTTCGACATCTGCCATCGTGATGTCTTTTTCGGGCGTGATTACGATCTCCGCGCCGCCCAAAATGCTGCTCATCAACGCCAGATAGCCAGAGTTGCGCCCCATCACCTCGATCAGGAACGCGCGTTGATGCGAGGTTGCCGTATCGCGCAGGCGGTCGAGGGCTTCGAGAATGGTGTTCAGCGCCGTATCGACGCCGATGCTCATGTCCGTGCCGTTGATGTCATTATCGATGCTGCCGGGAATGCCGACCACCGGAAAGCCCTGTTTGTGCAGCGCCTGTGCGCCCGTCAAGCTGCCGTTGCCACCGATCACGATCAAGCCTTCGATCTGATGTTCGTTCAGGCGGCGCAGCGCGCGTTTTTGCCCGGCAGGCGTCTTGAATTCTTCGTTGCGTGCCGTCTGGAGGATCGTGCCGCCGCGCTGCAAAATGCCGCTGACCTCGACGCTGGTCAGCAAATTGTAATCGCCGTTCATCAAGCCGAGATAAGCTTGGCGAATGCCGTAGACCTCGACACCATTTTCGAGTGAGGTGCGCACAACCGCACGGATGGCAGCATTCATGCCGGGAGAGTCACCGCCGCTGGTCATGACCGCGATACGCTTCATGGGGACGTTATGCTCCTATAAGCCGTGACGAATCGCCACCATTGTATCCGTTCGCCGTCGAAACGCCAGTCGGGGGGCGCAATTGCGCGCGGCTCGTCGTCCGTCAAGAAAGCACATTAAAGCACCGTCTCCCCCCAGCCCCCATCTTCCTATCGGAAACGGGAGAGTCGTTTGGTGGGCGATCTCACCCCTCCATATGGAGCGGGGGTGGCGGAAGGTTGCTTTAAGAATTATATTTTCAGGCTATGACTCCATCACGCGCACGTCGTCCATTTTGTTCAGCTTATCGATCAAGGCGCTGGCGTAATCGGCTGTCCCTTTCCACACGACGCGATGCGTGGGCTTGTCGTCGTGCAGCAGATAAATCTCCACGCGATCAATGCCTGGATGTTCAGTTAAGTAACCGACCATCCGTTCGCGGCGGCGCGTATTGTGTGCCTCATCGTCGTACAACGTAAAGGCAATCTTGAGCGTCTGCGGCGTGCGCGGCGGCGGCGCGGCGTCCGCTGCGTCGTGCGTGTAGATCGCTGCGTCCGCTGCGCCGTTCGTGGGCGCATCGGGCGGCATATACGGGCTATACACCTCAGCGGGCAAATACGCGCTGTCGTCAGGCGGTGCTTCGGTCGGATCGAAGGGCGGCAAATCAGGCGGTTCGTCCGGTGAGACGAACGCCGCCGCAGGCGGATCCGGTTCGTTGTAGCGCGGTTCGGGCGGTGCGCTGGCTGCCGTCGGATGCGCGCCATTCGTCGGCTTGGTGGGGCGCGCGTAGGGCGCATCGTCCGCCGCGACGAGATCGGCAACATTCGTGGTCACGGCGTCGCACACAATCTGAGGATCGCCGCGCGATGTATCGTATTTGCCGATGACCACGACCACCTTGTTTTCAATCATCAAGGCTTCATATTGTTTCCAAGTACGCGGGAACAACACAACTTCGACCTTGCCGAAGCGATCTTCGAGCGTGGCAATCGCCATCATCTCTTTGTTTTTCGTCGCAATCTTGCGAATTGCCGCGATCAGCCCGATCAGCCGTATCGCTTTGCCATTCGGTGTTTCGAGCAGATCGTGCGTGGTCAGGCTGCTGCCGCGCATCGCGCCCATCGCTGCATCGACCGGATGCTGCGACAAAAAGATGCCGAGCAGTTCGCGCTCCCAGTCGAGCATCTGGCGCGGGGTGACGCTCGGATCGAGCGGCAGATTTTCCAGCAGTTCGCCGTCCGGCGTCGCTGTGTCGCTCGCGCCGCCGAACATGCTCATCTGCCCGGTCTCTTTGATCTTGTGGTACTCGGTGCTGTAGACCATGATCCGGTCGAGCGCCGACGCGAACGACGCGCGCGCGCCCAAACCATCGAGCGCGCCCACTTTGATCAAACTTTCGACCGCGCGCTTGCCGACCTGCCGCAAATCGACGCGGCGGCACAGATCTTCGAGGCTGGTGAAAACGCCGCCGCGCGCGCGTTCCGTCAAGATATGCGTGAGCGCGCCAACGCCCGCATTCTTGATCGCCGCCAAGCCGAAGCGAATCCCGCGCTTGCCGTCGGCGTCGTGTTGAATGTCGAAGTCGATCTCGCTGGTGTTGATATCGGGCGGCAAAATCGGAATATCCATCCGTTTGCACTCGCCCAACAGCGTCGTGACCTTGGTCGCATCATCGAAATAGACGGTGAGCAGCGCTGCCATGAACTCGGCGGCGTAATGCGCTTTCAAAAACGCCGTTTGGACGGTGAGTACCGCGTAATCTGCCGCGTGCGCCTTATTGAATCCATAGTTGGCGAAGAACTCGATATCGTCGAAGATTTTCCCCGCGATCTCCTCGGTCATGCTCGGATCGCGTTCGGGCCCGTTTTTCAGAAAGATTTCGCGGTGTTTGAACAAGTCCTCTTTCTTCTTCTTCGACACCGCGCGGCGCATCATGTCGGCATCCCCAAGCGAATAGCCGAACATTTGCTGCCCAATTTGCATGATCTGTTCTTGGTATATAATAATCTGGTATGTTTCTCCGAGGATGCTATCGAGTCCCGGATGGATGGCGCGATATTCTTTCTCGCCGTGCATCCGCGCATTGTATTCGGGGATGTATTCCATCGGACCCGGACGATACAGCGAGATCGCCGCGATGATGTTCTCGAAGCGCGCGGGCAGCATCTCGCGCAGCATCTGCTGCATCCCACTGCTTTCGACTTGGAACACGCCGACCGTCTCGCCGCGACTGAGCAGTACGAACGCCGCATCCAGCATCTGATCGCGCGTCGGATCGCCGTTGGGACGATACGGGATGTTCTCCATCGTGTACTGGATGCCATGATGCCGTTCGATCAACTGGCACGCGCGGCGCATGATCGACAGCGTGGACAAGCCCAAAAAGTCCACCTTGAGCAAGCCAATCGATTCGCACGTCTCCATATCGAACTGCGTCACCAACTTGAGCGCCAGCCGCGACGCGCCATCGTCGCCGCCCTTCGTCTGGCGATGCAGCGGGATGTACTCGACCAGCGGACGATCCGAGATGATCACGCCCGCCGCGTGCGTGGACGCATGGCGGCTAACACCTTGCAATTCGCCCGCGATCTTGGTGACTTCTTGCAGTTGGGACGACGACTCGACCAGTTTTTTCAAGTCGGGAATTTCATCGATGTACTCTTTGACTTTTTTCGGCTTCGGCTCGGTCGGGATCAGCCGCGCCGCTTGGGTGACGAGCGCCGGATCGACATCGAGCGCGCGCCCGACATCGCGGATCGCCGCCTTCGCGCCGAGCGTCCCGAACGTGATGATCGCCGCGACGCGATCTTCGCCGTACTTTTGCACGGCGTACTCGATCATCTTGCCGCGCTGATCGTCGGGATAATCGAGATCGATATCGGGCATACTGACGCGACCCGGATTGAGAAACCGCTCGAACAGCAGATTGTTCTGAATCGGGTCGATGTTGGTAATGCCCAAACAGTACGCGGCGAGGCTGCCCGCGCCCGATCCGCGCACGTTCCACCAAATATCGGCGCTGCGCGCGAACTCGCACAAGTCCCAGACGATCAAAAAGTAGGTCGCAAACCCCATCTTCACGATGATGCTGAGTTCGTAATCCAGTCGTTCGCGGATGTGCGCCTCGTCCGCGCTCGCGCCGAAACGCCAGCGCAAGCCTTTCTCGCACAAATGACGCAGATAACCGCCCGCCTCATAGCCCTCCGGCACGGGGAATACGGGCAGATGATAGCCCTTCGTATCGAGCGAAAGCTGGCACATCTCCGCAATTTTGAGCGTGTTGGTGATCGCGCTGCCACCCGTCAAATCTCCGAACGCGCTCCACATCTCGTTATAATCTTTGAGGTAGTAGGTATTGCCACCGCTCATGCGCAGGCGCTTCACATCTTTTTTGAGCGCGCTGCTCTGAATGCACAACAGCGTATCATGCGGGTCGTAGTCGCTGGAAAGGACGTAATGCACGTCGTTGGTGGCGACGAACTGAAGTTCGTCACGGTTGCCCGTCTCCAACAGCCACTTGTTGACCGTGCGCAGTTCATCGATATTGTGCGGTTGCAGCTCCAAGAAGAAGTTTTCGCGCCCAAAAACCTCGCGGTAGCGGTCGATCATATCGCGGGCGCGCTGGTCAAGTCCCTGCATAATCAAACCCGGAATTTGCGCGCCCAAACAGCCGCTCGTCGCAACCAAGCCGAGATCGCCCGTCACGCTTTTCAGCCGCTCCAAATACGCCAGATCGACGCGCGGGCGATAGTAGTAGCCTTGCAACTGCCCATCGCTGGCGATCTTGAGCAAATTTCTGTAGCCCGTCTCGTTGCGTGCCAACAGCAGCAGGTGGAAGTTTTCGCGCGTGTCACGCAAATACATATCCTGCGGCGCGAGATACATCTCGCAGCCGATGATCGGCTGAATGCCCGCGCTCTTGCACTCACGGTAGAATTCGATCACGCCGAACATGGTGCCGTGATCGGTGATGGCGAGCGATTCCATCCCCAAGGTTTTGGCTTGCTTGACCAGCTTCTTGATGCTGCTCAACCCGTCCAACAGCGAGTATTCGGTGTGGACGTGCAAATGGACAAATTTCTGATCGGACATGCAAACTGCCCTCAACCTCATCGCTATTCGTGGCGATCAACCGTCGCAATCGAACGCCATGTGTCGGATTCACCGAACAGGCGTTCCCCTGTCTGCCAATTATACACCCCAAGGCGCACATCGTAGCGTCCCGGCGGGAGCGAATCGAGCGCCAGTTCCCCCGCGTAACAGCCGCCGCCGCCCGGTTCGAGTCCGCGATCCAACTGCGCCACCAGCGCGCCCGCCGCATCGAACACATGCAGCGCGAACGAGTGCCGACCATGCCCGACGCGCTCAGCGTGCGCCCAACCGAGCGCGAAGAACAGTCGATCCCGATCCAACAGGATGGGCGGCTGCATCACGTCGAGCGTAATGTTGCCTTCATTGGGGACGCGGAACGGATGAACGTCCGTCGGCGCTCCCGCACGACTCCATAATTCGACGTGAATCCGCGCATCCGGCGCAGACACGACACCACAATGTTGATAGCCTGCTTCGGGCAAATTCATTTCGGTGATCGTCCCGACGCGCCAATTGCGTTCCGCCGCCGGATACGTGAGCCAGACGCGGCGCGTCTCCGCGATGCCCGCGCGCACATCGTTGGCGTACTGGGCATCGGTTGTCGCCTCCAAGTCTTGCAGCAGCGTCGCGCGCGCCAATGGCAGCCCATAGACGTAATGGTCGAACAGATACCCCGTCGTCAGTTCGTTGGGCGCTTGCGATGGCAGCGCGTACAACAGCGCGTCGTCGGGCAGCGTCCGCCCGATCACGCCCGCGCGCAACGCATCGAACGGCGGACGAAAATGCCGCCACAAAATCGCGTCCTGCGCCTCTGAGTCCGTGTAATTCCACAGGCACGCCGCCAGCCATACGGTCAAAATCACGACTGGCGAAACCCCAACGCGGCGTAACGCTTCGATGCCCAACGCGCTGACGACCGCCAGCGCCGGAAAGACGAAGATCAGATAGCGCACGGCGAACAGCGACGGAAACACGCGGCTGGCAATCACGATCAGCGCGAGGCACGCGATCAGCCACAGCCACACGAAGCGCGCCGTCCTTCCGCGTTCGCGCGCCCCAACGACTGCCAGCACGACGACCAACGCCGCCGCGCCGCTCGAAAACATCGTCAACAACGTGTAGAGCATTTGCGACGGCGTGAAGTTGAACACCGCGCGCACGTTGGTCGCAGACAAATCGAGTCCCGCAACGAAAACGCCCGCCCACGGCAGAAACAGCAGCCCACCGACGGCGAAAGCGACGATCACGCGCCCAGACTGCGGGCGACGAAAGCGAAACGCCAGATGGATCGTGCCGAGCGCCGCCACGCCCAACGCCGCAAAATAATGCGTGTAAATCACGGCGGCAACGCTCAACGCGAAGGCGGCGTAAGCCCAAAACGTCGGCTGTACGCGAATGGCGGCGCGTTCGTATGTCCACAGCATCAGCAGCGTCGTTAGGACGAGTAAGCTGTAGGGGCGCATATCGTATAAGTAGTTGATGAAAAACGCGCTCACACCCATCGTGAACGCCGCGTAGACCGCCACCCGCGCGGAAAAATGCCGCCGCGCCAACTGTGCGACCAGTGCCACCGCCAACAATCCGGCGAACAGCGACATGGCACGGAGCGCGAACGGCGTCCAGCCGACGGCGTAACCCCAGAAGTAGAGCAGGACGTGATAGCCGGGCGGATGCCACACATTTTCTTGGACGCGACTCAGCGACTCGGACAGCGAGATCGTCCCATATTGGGGCGGCGCGCCGATCTGCTGCACCGTCACGATCTCGTCCGCCCACAGCGGCAGCCGCAGTCGCGCCGCCGCCAAGCCGGTCAACAGCAGGATCAGCGCGGTCATGACGACCAAAAAGCGTGCGGATGGACGTTGGTTGGATATGCCTGCCATAAATTCTGTCATATACTAGTTGACGTGAATGAGGATTGTATTGTATCTGATATGCCAGAACTTCCTGAAGTCGAAACCGTCGTGCGCGGCTTGCGCACACCGCTGATCGGGCGCACCGCGCGCGACATTTGGCACGATTGGGCGCGCACGATTCGCCCCACGCCCATCGCGCCCGATCCGGCGCACTTCGCCGCGCGCATCGCCGGACAAACGTTCCGCGCCATCGAGCGCCGCGCCAAGTACATCCTGTGCCACTTGGACGATGATATCTTGGTGGTGCATCTGAAAATGACCGGACGCTTATACGTCACGCCGGACGACGCGATCCATGACGCGGATCGCTGGGTGCATTTTCGCGTGCAGCTCGACGGCGGCGTCCAACTGCGCTTCTCGGACGCGCGCAAGTTCGGCTTCGTCGCGCTCACCGACGATTTCAGCCGCCTCGCGCCCGCGTTAGGTCCCGAACCACTGGCGGATACGTATAACATCGAGGCACTGCGCGCAGGCTTGCACGGACACCGCAAGGCGATCAAGGCGCTGCTGCTCGATCAAGCGTTCGTCGCCGGAGTCGGCAACATCTACGCTGACGAGTCGCTGCACGATGCGAAGATTCACCCGCTGCGCGCCTCGGACAGCCTCAACGATGATGAAATCGCGCATTTGCACGCCGCCATCCGGCGCGCGCTGACCGATGGCATCGAGCGTGAGGGCGCGAGCGTGAATTGGTATCGCAAGCCCGACGGCACGAGCGGCAAGGCACAGCAGTACTTCCACGTCTACGACCGCGCGGGCGAACCGTGTCTCACTTGTGGGACGCCCATCGAGAAAATCCGCGTCGCACAGCGCGGGACGCATTATTGTCCCGTCTGTCAGCCCACACCCACGCTATTGAAAGGATGATCGGATGGACAGCGGCTTCAACGATTTCTTTGGACAACTCCCATCGATTTTTATCCTCATCTTTTGCGGATCGGGCGCTGCTCTGCTCGGTGTTGTTGTCTATCTGATCGTCAATCGGCGTCTCAAAGCGGGGGCGAACCCAAATGCCAGCGCGACGGGACAACGCTTCGCCGCTGAAGCATCCCCCTATGCCAACGCGCCCGCCGCTCAGATGGACATGGGCGACTTCCCCGATCTGGATGATTTGCTCACGTCCACGCCGATCCACAAGCCGCACAGCGGCACATTCACGGTGGCGCTTTCTGACGGCGGCGCTGTGGAAGTCGCGGAGGTGCTGTCCGTGCTGCGCGATGTCGCGGACGGCGGTCTGATCATCCAGATTGGCGACAAAGCGTATCGCCATCCCGCGACGCGCGCAGATGCCGAGTTCACGCGCCGTTATACCAACGCGCTCCGCGATTTGAACGCCGGAAACCCAGCGACTCCCGCCGCGCCGCCCATGATCACGCCAACCAGCGCGCCGCCGCCCGCCTACGCGCCGCCCACGATCACGCCAACCAGCGCGCCGCCGATTGCAGCACAGACACCCGCCTATGCCGATGATTTACCAGAAATCGACCTCGATTTCCCCGAACCAGAGTTGTTCGATCTGCCGCCGCCCGCGCCGCTGCCCCTGCCCATCGCGCGCGCGCCAGCGACGGAGATGCTGCCCGCTGTCCCCGGCGATCTGCCCAAATTTCGGATGCCGGACAAGCCAGAGCCGCCCAAACGAGGACGCCGCACCGCGCCGGATCGCACACCCATCCCGGAAATTAACATTGCTGCCGCGATTGAGACCTATTTACAACATAAAATGGTCAATTCGCCCTTCGCGCGGCGCAGTATCCACATTCGAGCCGCGCCGCATGGTGGCGTCGTGATCGAAGTCGATGGCAGCTTTTACGATGCAGTGGGCGATGTGACCGACGACGCCACGCGCACCTTCATCGCGTCCGCAATCGAGGAATGGCAGAGCCGCCAGTGAACAACCTCACCCCCTAGCCCCCTCTGCAAGAGGGGGAACGCTCGACTGAGACTCCCCCTCTCCGGTACGGCTGAGGGGGTTGGGGGGTGAGGTCAATGCGGGAGAAACTCAAACCTGTCCTCTCCTCAACTACGAAGCGGAGAGGGGGTTGGGGGGTGAGGTCAATGCGGGAGAAACTCAAACCTGTCCTCTCCTCAGCTACGAAGCGGAGAGGTTCGTTCTGCGTTAGACTCTTTTTCGGTTCGCCGTCAAACGATTTCAACGTCAACGGGTACAACGCGCGGCTTGCCGTCCGCGTCGAGCGTGAAGCGCCCGACCGGATGATACGGCTCATGCGTGAAGAATAAGAGCGCGCCCGTTTCGAGCGCCCACTTTTGCCAAACGCGCTTGGTTTCCAGCGTAATGAGGGGTTCGACATCATAGGCGGTCATCCAGCCGAGCCGCTCGAAATGGATGGCGTAGCTGGCAAGATCACAGATGAACGCCGCCTGTTGTCCGCCTGACTCAAAGCGCACGCTCATATGTCCCGGTGTGTGTCCCGGCGTGACGATGCCGACGATACCCGGCGCGAGTTCGGTATCGCCATCGAGCAAGCGCATCTGTCCACCTTCGACCAACGGCTGAAAATTTGCGGCGATATACGTAGCGCGCGTGCGCTCGTTGGGACGCAGTGCGTCCTCGTATTCGCGGCGCTGCACAACGTATTCGGCGTTCGGGAACACCGGGACGATTTGTCCATCGGGGGTCTGCATCGTGTTACCCCCGCTGTGGTCGTTATGCAAATGCGTATCGATCACCAGGTCGATCTCGTCGGGGCGAACGCCGATCCGCGCCAGCGCATCTAGCAAGCGCCCGCGATCTGGCGTCAGATGCAAGAAGCCGCGCTGTTTTTCGGTCAGTTTGTCGCCATAGCCCGTATCGACGATGATTTTGCGCCCGTTCGCCTCGACGTACAAACAATGATGGTGCATGGGCATGAAGTTGTTGGCATCGACGGGGTAGCGATCTTTGAACAACGCGCGCGGCACTAAACCAAACACGCCGCCCGCATCATTCAATATCTGGCTGTCATTGATCAAATGGATGCGAAAATCCCCGATCTGGATCATGCCAGCGCCATCCACTCGCGGAACTGCGTCACCAACTTAGCCCGCGCCTCTGGCTTAAGGAACGCCGCGCCTGCCGCCGTGATCTGCTGACGTTTGATGTCATCCAGCGTCAGCGTGGTGAAATTCAGGACATTGATTAGTTCGTCCGACAGCGTGATGTTACTGATCAGCGGATCGTCGGTATTGATGGTCGTGAGCAGCCGCCGCTTCACCAATTCGGGCAGCGGATGCACATTGTAATCGTCTACGACCCCGCTGTGATAATTGCTTGTCGGGCAGACTTCCAACACCGTCCCCAAATCCGCGAGGATTTCGCACAAATCTTCATCCTCAACCGCGCGGATACCGTGTCCAATGCGCTCGGCATACAGATCGCAGACCGCCTCGCGCACGCTGTCCGCGCCCGCCCATTCACCCGCATGAACGGTCACGCCCAAGCCGGCTTCGCGCGCGCGCTCGAACAGCGGACGGAACGGGGCGGCTTTAAAATCGCGCTCTTGCCCCGCCAAATCGATGCCCACGACGCCATCATTGACGTGCGCAATGGCAGCTTGCAGCACACTGTCGCCAATCTCTGGGCTTTCGTGGCGATTCATCGACAAAATCAAGCCGACTTGGATACCATGTTCCGCCGCCGCGCCGTTCACCGCCTCGCACACCCAACCGACCACATCAGTGAACGAACACTTGATCAAATTATTGAGGGCTTGCGGTGTAAAGCGCAGTTCCATGTATTTTACGTTATCATGCGCGGCGTCCGCGACAACTTCGGCGGTCACACGCTTGATGATGTGTTCGGAGCGATAAAACATCCGCAAGACGGAGAATTTATTGAGGAAATGCTTCATCGACCGCGCTTCACCCGGCATAATTTGGACGAACGGGCGCAGTCCTTCGACATCGAAGCGCGGCATGGTGATATGGTGTTCGAGCGCAATCGAAAGCAGCGTCTCTAAACGCAGCGACCCTTCGAGATGGCGATGCAGTTCGACCTTGGGCATCGCGCGCACGGCGGCTGCCAATTCCTGATCGATCAAATGGGCTGCGCCTTTCGATAACACGGTGGGCGTGATTGACAACGGCGATATCCTATCGAGATGGTTCATTTTCATTCTACTCTGATCAGGTGCGCTCTGCCAGAAGCCAACTCCAATAGCGCCACGCGCCCGCCAAGCCCAACGTCACGGCGGCAGCGGGCAGCCCATGAATCAACAACACCCACAACAGATCATCACCCATCCGTTCGGGCGTGACGAGGGCGAAGATGAAATTGAGCGCACGTGCTAAGGCGCTCAAACCCATCGACCCCGCGCCAACAAAGAAACCCGCATAGCGCGGGGGCGCGTGCGATGCCTCGCCCATCCGACGGCTCAGTGCGCCCAAAATGAACAGCAGCCCTGCCAGCGCAAGCGGTTCCAGCAGTCCGAGCGCATCAAAGATGATCATACGCCGCCCCCCAACGGGGGTTCGCCGCGTCGCCCATGCGTCATTTGCCGATACAAGCGCAGACTCAAGATGAACAAGATCGCCGCGCTCAGCCCTGCCGCAATCTCGCCTATCGGATCGCCCACAATGCGATCAATGCTGTTATAGCGCAAGACCGACGCGCCGAACAGCACTATCGGCACGAAGAACCAGCGAAAATGCGTCTTTTCGCCCGAAAACTGCTGATAAAAGCGCGCGATCAGGAGTGCGATCAGCAGCAGCGCCGCCAAGGCAAACCATGTATAGAGCGAGAGGAGTTGGGCGAGCGCGAGTGGCGTCATGCAAGTCAGCGAACTCAGCAGTGGACGAACCGGGGCGGACAACGCCCGCCCCCGAATAAACTTAACGCAGTCCTTCGATCACCTGTTGAATGGCGATCAAGCGAAAATCGCGGTTGTCGCACGCGACCACGAAATCATCAACGAGGCGGCGCATCTCGGCATCATCGACCAAACTGTAGACCGAATTGGCACCCCCGCCTTTAACGCGCAAGACCCCGCTTGCCGCCAGTTCTTGCAGCGAACCCGCAATCTCTTCGCCCTCACGCCCGATCCCGCGCGCAATGCTCTCAGCAGCGTCGGCGGCATAGGGGTTATCATGGAAGAAACGTGCGATATCCCATTTGACGAACGTGTTGAGCGTCTGATGCAGAAACCGCAGCAAGCGCGCGTCGGAATCGGACTCGGTGTTAATCGCCGTCGTACTCGTGCCCTTGACCATCATCCCCCCTTGGTCAGGCAGTGCCACCCTGATCCGATTTCAAGTGACAATGTTTGTACTTCTTACCGCTACCACACCAGCATGGATCATTACGCCCAATGCTGACCACTTTGCGTGTCGGTTCGACTTTCGCAGCGGCTTGCCCACCGACGCTGGCTTGGGTACGGGCGGGTGCCGCTGCGGGCGCGGCAGCCATCGCTGTAGCGGCAACGGCGGGACGCACGGCTTGCATTTGCGGCGCTTGTGACAACTGCTGCAACGTCGGGACGGCAGCGCGGCGGATCGTTGTCTGCGGCGCGCTCACCTGCACACGGAAGATATTGCGCGAGGCAGTCGTCTTGATTTCGGTTTGCAAAGCTTCCCACATGCCGAATGCTTCGCGCTTGTACTCGACCAGCGGATCGCGCTGGGCAATCGCCACCAAGCCGATGCCCTCACGCAGCACATCAAGCTCGGTCAAATGCCGCCGCCAATGCGAGTCCATCGCGTTGAGCATAATGATGCGTTCGGCGCGGTGCATGATCGTCGGCGTTAAATCGACGGTTTTGCGCTCATATGCCTCGTTCAGCCCGTCAATCAGCATTTCTTCGAGATCATCAAGCGGCTTGTCCGCCATCGTCTCTGGCGTAATCGACTCTGGCACTGGGAACAACGCCAACAGCGCGCGATACAGTCCGTCCAAATCCCAGGTATCGGGCGCGCTCTCGTCTTCACAGAATTGATCGATCAGACTTCCCATCTCGGCTTCGAGTGGGGTGAGGTATTCTTCGCGCATCCCCTCGCGTGCCAGCACGTCGCGGCGCTGGCGGTAGATCACCTCGCGCTGTTTGTTGACGACATCATCGTATTCCAAAACGCGCTTGCGAATATCGAAGTTGTAGCCCTCGACGCGAACTTGCGCCTGCCCAATTGCCCCCGATACCCATGGATGTTCGATGGGTTCATCTTCTGGCAGTTTCGCCCAGTTCATCACGTTCTTCACGCGGTCGCCGCCGAAACGCTTCATCAGCTCGTCTTCTAAGCTGAGATAAAAGCGCGATTCGCCGGGATCGCCCTGACGACCAGAACGTCCGCGAAGCTGATTATCAATGCGCCGCGCCTCGTGGCGCTCCGTGCCGAGTACGAACAAGCCGCCGAGTTCGACCACGGTTTTGCGGTCACGCTCCGCTTGAGCGCCCGCCTGTTCGAGTGCCAGCTCCCATTGATCCGGCTGCAACTGCGTCATATCGACGCCCTCGCGCCGCAGTTGTTCGCGCGCCATGCCTTCGGGGTTGCCGCCGAGCAAAATATCGACGCCGCGCCCCGCCATGTTGGTGGCAATGGTGACGGTGTTGAGCCGTCCGGCTTGCGTGATGATTTCGGCTTCGCGCTCGTGCTGTTTGGCGTTCAGCACTTGATGATCGATGCCCGCCTTTTTGAGCGCCTTGCTCAGTCGCTCGGACGTTTCAATCGCCACCGTGCCGACGAGGACAGGCTGCTGGGTCTCTTGGCGCGCCTTGATTTCGTCGACAATCGCCTTGAACTTTGCTTCTTCAGTCGGGTAGACCAAATCTTCGTAGTCAGCGCGCACCATCGGGCGATGCGTCGGGATCGACATGACTTCGAGGTCGTAGATTTTCTCGAATTCTTCGGCTTCGGTCGATGCCGTCCCGGTCATGCCGCCCAGTTTGTTGTACATGCGGAAGAAGTTTTGGAACGTAATCGTCGCCATCGTCAGATTCTCGCGGCGAATCTTCACGCCCTCTTTCGCTTCAATCGCTTGGTGCAAGCCTTCGCTGAAACGCCGCCCATACATCAGGCGTCCGGTGAACTCATCGACGATGATCACCTGATCATCTTGGAGGATATATTCCTTGTCCAAGTGATACAGCGCCCATGCGCGCAGCGAATTGTCCAAATAGGGGATCAGCTCCGAGTTTTCGGGGCTGTAGATTTCTTCCAAGCCCATCGCGCGCTCGACTTTATCCGTCCCGCGCTCGGTCAGATAGACAACGCGATCCTTCTCATCGATGACGTAATCGCCGTCCGGCTCTTTATCCTCGGTGCTTTGCGCGCTGCTCGGCTTGAGCGTCTTGACGATTTGCGCGAATTTGGCGTACAACGACGATGGCTCGTCGGCTTGCCCGCTGATGATCAGGGGCGTGCGCGCCTCATCGATCAGGATGTTGTCTACCTCGTCCACGATAGCGAAGTTCAGTTCGCGCTGAACGAGCTGCGACGTATCGATCACCATGTTGTCGCGCAGGTAATCGAAGCCAAACTCGTTGTTCGTGCCATAGGTGATATCGGCGGCATACGCTTCGCGGCGCGAACAAGGACGCAAGTTCTGAACGCGCGCGTCATTGGAGGGGAAACTGGGATCGAACAGATACGAGCCGGAATTGGGATCGCCCGCCGTGTTTTGGATCACACCGGCAGACAAGCCCAGAAAATGATAGATGGGACCCATTACCTGCACGCCGACCTTGCTCAGATAGTCGTTGGGCGTGACCAAATGCACGCCGCGTCCGGTGAGCGCGTTCAGATACAGCGGCAATGTGGCGACCAGCGTCTTGCCCTCGCCCGTCTTTGCCTCGGCGATTTTGCCCTCGTGCAGCACCACCCCGCCGATCATTTGCTCGTCGAAATGACGAAGTTTGGTCGAGCGGCGCGATGCCTCACGCACGACTGCGAATGCCTCTGGCAGCAAGTCGTCCAACGACTCGCCCGCGCTCAGGCGGCGCTTGAATTCGTCGGTTTTGGCGCGCAAGGCGTCATCGGAGAGCGGTTGCAATGAGGGTTCAAAGGCGTTGATCTCGATGACGACATCCCGATACCGCTTTAGGAGGCGCTCTTTGGGGTCGCCCGTAAACTTTCTAACCAGATTCGTGAACATCGTTCCTCAGCTTATCTAGCCGCTGACGTGAGACACG
>DAOTUQ010000015.1:0-19949 GCA_034437055.1 Anaerolineae bacterium | reverse complement strand
TGGTGGTGATTGCGTTCATTGCTCCTGTCGCACTCCACAATCGTCAGGGTGGGGGAGATTACATGATTACGCCTGTTGGAGCGACGGCGATCTACGTAAGCTTTAATCGGGACGGAAGTGGTATCGCTTTCACTTCACGCGCCGATTTCACCACGCGCTTCGATTATTATCACTTTCTTGCACTGAATATACAGCTTGAACCCCTTCGGTTTGTTGAACTGGTGCTTCGGAAAATAGGGCTTTTCTTTTCCGCCATCGAACTGGGTAATAACCTCAATTATATGCTTGCAGGTGAAATCATTTCGCCCATACTGCGTTTCAACCCATTTGATTTTCGTGTGTTGTTCGTGCTGACGACATTCGGGATTATGGCGTTATGGCGGGAAAAACGAGCGCTACTGATCCCGTTTTTCGTGATATGCGGCGGCATGTTTTTCATGACGATGCTTATCTATGTCGAAGCACGTATACGCACTCCTATCATCGCTGCCATGGTTCCGCTGGCGGCATACGGAATCCATAACCTATGGCAGGGATTCCGTCGCTCAACGTTTTGGAAGCAAAGACTGCCGCTGATCGCGATACTGGTGAGTATGTAGCGAATAACGACAGTCCGCCACTTTCTGGTCAGTTGCTCACAAATTCACTGCCGCCTCTGTACCAATTAGAGGATGAAAGAACGGTTACACTGCTTGAAACACCCGGAATATACCAAATCTATGTTGCAGTATATCGCCAAAGCGATGGCATCAGATTAGACGTAAACAACTCTGCAGAAACCTTAGTACCCATTGGAGTCATCCAAGTTGAATAGGGAATGCTAAAAGGCGCTTGGAGATATGCCTTTGTTGCAACTAGGCATAGACGCGATTATGGTGAGTTTGTGACGGTCAGATCAGCGAGAAGAAACTGATCTCCCTGAACCATTGTGAGTCGCTGCCCGCCATAGGGATCATAAATGCCGATCAAAAGCCGATATGATCCGGTGGGCAGATCAGACGGAATCGTGAGGATGAATGGATCACTCACCAGCGTTTCGCTTGGAACTGCCCAAGTCAATGTGGGACGCATGAGAGGTTCCGGAGCGCCGTCGGACTGTGCGACGAGTTCCTCTGAATCGGCGGGCATTAGGTGAATAAATGTGGAGTAATTGCTGTCCGGGGGTTGTAACTACTCAGGGGTCGTTTTCTCCCTCAGTTTGGCAAATCGGAGCGCCAAATCTGGTAGTGGTTAGGATCGTCTTTCCCTCAGACATTTGAGGTTCCATGATCAAAACAGCCAATTCTTCCCTCAAATGAGGGCTGAGTAGTTACCCTCCATCAATGATAAATTTTCTTGTCTATCATAGTATAGGACGAAAATATGCGCGAGTGGGATCAATCCTTCGGCAGCGCCAGCGCCACGGCTTCGCCAATGTTGCGCGCCTCGACCAGCTTCAGCCCGTCCGGGATATCGGGCAGCTTGCGCCGTAATTTCGGCACGAGCGCGCGCTTGAAGCCCAATTTCGCCGCCTCGTACAGCCGCGCGGGGAGCTGTGACACGGCGCGCAGTTCGCCCGACAAGCCGATTTCGCCCATGATCGCCATGTCCGGCGGCGTCGCCTTGTCGTAGTAGCTCGATGCAATTGCCAGCGCGACGGCGAGATCGGCGGCGGGTTCTTCCACGCGCAAGCCGCCGACGACGTTCACGAAAATATCCTGTTCGTGCAGCTTCAAGCCCATGCGTTTCGTCAGCACGGCGCTCACCAACAGCAGCCGGTTCATGTCGATGCCGTTGGGCGTGCGGCGCGGATTGCCAAAGGTCGTCGGGCTGGTCAAGCCCTGCACTTCCACCAATAAGGGGCGCGTGCCTTCCATCGTGACGGCAATCGCCGTTCCCGCCGCGTTGGCGACGCGCTCCGCCAAGAACGCCTCCGACGGATTCGGCACTTCGATCATGCCGTCGCCCGACATCTCGAATACGCCGACCTCGCTGGTCGCGCCAAAGCGATTTTTGACGCCGCGCAGCAGCCGATACGCTTGGAACGGATCGCCTTCGAGATACAGCACGGTATCGACGAGATGTTCCAGCATCCGGGGTCCGGCAATGTTGCCCTCTTTGGTCACATGCCCGATCAGGAACACGCTCACGCCCGTCGTTTTCGCCAAGTTTTGCAGCCGCGATCCACATTCGCGCACCTGCGAGACGCTGCCCGGCGACGATTCGCTTTCATCGCTGTAGACGGTTTGAATCGAGTCGATCACCAAGACGGTGGGATCATTCTGCCGGACGTGTTCCATGATATCTCCGAGATTGGTCTCGGTCAGCAAGAACAATTCATCCGCCGCGAGTCCGAGCCGATCTGCGCGCAGTTTGATCTGCTGCGCGCTTTCTTCGCCACTCACGTAGAGGACGCGCGTATTTTCTGCTGCAATCGCATTGCATACCTGTGTTATTAGTGTAGAGTTATGAACGATCAGATCATTGGCGACGAAGTTTGCATTTTGCGCGACTGTAATGTCGTAAACAGGCGCTTCACCGTCAGGGAGGATTTGCGTAATTTCATCCCAGTAGACATCGCCATTTGCTAACGCTTCAAAGTAAGCATCTGGATAGGCGGCAGCGATCTTCTGAACCAAACAGCGCGTGAGCGGACGGTCAAGGGGTCTGTATTTCACTTTTGCGCCGACTTGACGACTGATTTCGGCAAAGTTACTCCCCGCTACATCGCGCAAGCGCAGCCAGAAATCCTCTGTGACAGGAATCGTATCGCGCTGTGTCGATGGCTTTTCAGGTGTGTCCATCGCCGTGATCGCTTGTACCGCTTCTTCGCGTCCAAAAATCCCAATTGTCTGGATGAAACGCTGCGCATCTTTGATACCGAACAACGTTAACTCATAAAAACAATACGGTTGCCCGTTGACACGCTGTGTTCGCTCACACAGCTTGAATACAAAGCCGAAGCGCAGCAGCAGGTGTTGAACATCTTCAGCCAACTGTCGGCTGATGGTGGCGTAAGAGATTCCGCCCGACTCTGTGTTATGAATGTAGATTGAGCCATCGCACGAAAAGAGGCATTTCAAAAACATTGCCATCTGTTCGCGGGGGAGCGTGAAGATACAAGCGGGGATAAATTTATTGCCTGCTTTTAGATACCGCAGTCCAACGCTTTCAAGAAATCGCGCGATGGACGTTAGCATATCGGCATGATGGCGTTCATCCCCAAGCAGACGCTCAGGCGCAACGCCGACGGCACGACATAGTTTGTCGAAATCGATCTCGGTTGGAACCGTTGTTCCGCGTCGCCAGTTATTCAACAACCCATATGACACATCGGCGCGCCGCGACCATTCCGCCCATGAAATGTTCAATTCTCGCTGTACAACTTTAAGATTGTCGGCAAAATGCGCGCGATTTATTCCGCGAACCGAGTGATCTTGAACGAATCGATAATTATAAGCTTTACTCTGACGGTTTGAATACGTCTTCAACCGAACACCAAATGCAGTTGCAATCGCGTGCATATCGCTCTCGACCTCAGGCAGCATATTCGTCACGCTGATTTGTGACTGTGCCGAACTATCAGAGAGGATATAGGCAATCAACTTCACATGCGCTTCAGGGAGTGCTTCATTGCCAAAATAAGGCAATGTACGCGGCGAAGCGATGCGATCCCCAACCTGTAACTGCTCAACCGCTTGCCATCCTTGGGGTGTAAGCACCGGATGATGCGCAGTACAACGCAATCGGCGTCCTAATTCCGTCGTCACCTGCACAACTGGACGGGTTCCCTGTGCATGAAACATCAAAGTCGAGGTTGGCTTGAGGCGCTGATCAGAATCATTCAATGATAATGCCGGACGTAATGTCTCGCTCCAACATTCAATCGGCAGATAGGCACCACTTTCGGGATCGATGATGCGTGTATCGGCGGTGACACATTTTCCGACGCCCGGATCACCACCAATCAGCGTGATGCTGCCCGGCACGATGCCCCCGCCCAACACGCGGTTGAACTCGGCAATCGGGACGCGCAGGCGCGGCGTCGCTTCGTTGCTGATCTCGGTCAGGCGCTGCGGCTTCGACTTCGGCGGCATTTTGACGGCGGCGCGGCGGTCACTCGCCTTGACGACCTCCGTCACCTCTTCGATCATCGTGTTGAACTCGCCGCACGATGGACAGCGCCCCATTAATTTGGGCGTGCGCCGTCCGCAGTTTTGGCAGACGAAATTGCTGCGCGTTTTCGGCATGATTCACCTATAGAACAAGCGTTTTTAATGATACCGCGCGCGGCATGGCTTGTACAAGAGCAAGCTGGTTTCGCGTCAAAATAAGGTTTTGGGTCAACGCGGATGATGATCGGCGGTAGGGGCGCGACGTGCCGCGCCCGTCATGCGCGGGCGACCCAACGAACTTTGATGCGGTTGCCCTATCCTGCCAGCAGCCGCCGCGCGAGAACGGTATCAATATCGACGCCATCGGGCATCTCGGCGCGCGCCGCCAAAACGCGCATGATCTCGATATGCCGCGCGTCCCCAAGCGCGTAGAGCAAGATTGCGCCAAGCGCGATCCGCAGTTCGGCGTTGCTCTTTGCCTCTGCCAGCGCCAGAAATTCGCCCGTCGTCTCCCAACCGGGCAGCGCATCCATCGGCGTATCGAGCGCCTGCGCAAACGTCAATTTCCAATCGGCAAGCACCGCGACGCTCTCCGCGACCAACTCCACCAGCGCGGCGCGAATGGCAGCAGCGCGTTCCTCCATCGGCGCATCCAGCGTCTTGTCGATCAACGCCTTCATCAGATTCACAGCGTCGGTGTCGGTCATGTCCACGCCGTGCGTCGCCAACGGGCGGCGATACTGACGCAGCAGGACGCCGAGCAGTTCTTCGAGCGGCGCGCTTTCGTAAATTGACGCGCGATTGGCGGCGCGATTCGGGCGCATATCCCCTCACAAGCAAACTCATCCATTTGGGGGATAAGTATAGCGCCCATTCGGGCGATCCGACGCAACCCAAATCAGCATAATATCGTATTCAATAGCAGCGTATTCGAACACAGGAGCAGACAAAAATGGGCATTCTCGCGTTGATCGTACTCGTCGTCGTCATTTGGATCGTTTTTTCAATCGCATCAGGCGCAATCGATCTGATCATTGCGCTCGTGATCTGGGCGGTGATCGGTTGGTTGGCGGGCAACTTGGTGCGTGGAGAGGGCAACGGCGTACTGAGCAACATCTTGCTCGGCTTGATCGGCGGCGTGGTCGGCGGCTTCTTGTTCAGCCTGTTGGGGGTTGGCGTCGGCGGTGGCTTGATCGGCACAATCATCGTTGGCGTGGTCGGCGCGGCGGTCGTGCTGTTGGGCGCGCGCCTGTTGAGCGGCAAGCGATAAATACGGTGATCGGGCATGGCACGCCATGCCCGATCACCGCGTCATGCGTAGGGGCGCGGCACGCCGCTGTGCTTTTCTCTGCGTTGAAGTCTTTTGCCGCTCTCCATTTAACGCGGCGCAGATGCAGCGCGCCACCGCAGCGCGCGCAACGTCCACCACGCCATCAGCGCCACCGACACCGCGTAAAAGCCGACGATCAGCCACGCACCGACAACCGCCGCATCCGTCGCAGCGAACGCACCGCCCGCCACCCATACCACCGCCATGATCCCCACGACGCTGAGCGCGATCAGCTTGGCGGCAATCGCCCGTCCGAGCAGATTCAAGGCGCGGTACAGCGACCCGAACACACCGCCAGTCGTCGTAATCACCCCGTACAGCATCAGAACCGTTAATGCTGGCAGCGCGGGCGTCCATTCGTCGCCCAACAACGGCGGGATGAAGATCGGTGCCAGTAGCGCCGCCGCGCCGAACACGACGAGTCCGCCCGCCGTCAATCCCAATACAATCCGCCGAAAATTGCGCCACAGCGCCGAATAATCGCCGCGCCCAACGGCTTGCGGCACGACTGCTGCCAAATTATCCAACAGCGCCGACGTGATCACGCCCGCATAGCTGATCGCGCTCAATGCCAAGTCCAGATATCCCGCCGCCGCCGTGCCGCCCAACGATCCGGCGATTTGCATCGGAATTTGGATATATAGATTGGCTAGATTCTTGTCGAACGCGATTAACATACCGTATCCGAGATAGCGCCGTCGATACGCCGCAAACGTCAGCGTCCACGCGCGCCGCAAAATCGCGCGGATGGGTGGATACGGTGGCGCGTCGCCCACCGCGCGATAGCGACGATACAGCATCCACGCCAAGATCAGCGTGCTGGACGAATAGACCAAGCGCCCGACGACCAGACTTTCCGCCGTCTGACTGAACGCGGCAGCGAGGATCGTACATGCCGCCATCACCGTTTGATTCAGCGTCCCCAACGCGGCGAACGCGCCCATCGCGCGCCGACTTTGCAGCGCGTTGTATGGCACGAGGTATAGGCTGTCCGCGATGCGCGCCACGCCGAGCCAGAATGCCAACTGTCCAATCTGAACTGCCGTCGCGTCCTCGTGCAATAAGCGCGCTACGGGGACGCCAACCACCGCGATCAACAGCGTCAAGACGAGCGCCAGTGCCAGCGCGATCTTGACATGCGCTGCCAGCAAATCGAGGATTTCGCCTTCGTCGCGCGCGCCGACCGCTTGTGCCAAGCGCGTGTTGGTGCTGATGCCGATGCCCGTCAGATCGAGCGCGGCGAACACCGCCACCAGCGATCCCGCCAAGCCGTACACGCCGAATGCGACGGGACCCATCAGCCGATAGACGGCGATTGCCGTGATCGCGCCGAGTCCTGTGACCATGATCTTGCCCGCGCCGAGCTTGAGGGTGTCGCGCACGAACTTGCGCCCCAAAAAAGACTGAACCACAGAGGCATGGAGCCACAGAGAGATTTTATTCATCTTGCCTCTGTGTTCGATCTTTTGACCCCATACACATCAAGCAGCTTGCCCGCCGCCACGTCCCACGTTTGCGCTGCCGCAACCATGCGCCCCGCCGCGCCCATGCGCCGCGCCATCTCAGCATCGCGCAACACTGCCATGAGCGCGTCCGACAGATGCGCTACCAATCCATCTTGCGGCACGAGCAGCCCGGTCACGCCGTCCTGCACCGCGTCCGCCGCGCCGCAGTCTTGTGTCCCGATCACAGGCAGCCCCGCCGCCGATGCCTCCAACAACGACAAGCCGAAGCCCTCGAATTTCCAGCCATCGTTGAGCGACGGCAGCGCGAACACGTCCGCATCGGCGTAGGCACGCATCAAATCGGCGTCCGATATCCTCCCCGCCAATGTCACCGCCGCGCCCAGATCATGCTGTTGGATCGCGGCGCGCACACGTTCCACATACGCGGGTTCGAGCGTCAGCGATCCGACGATGTGCAGCCGCGCGCCCGGTATCTGCGGGCGGACGCGCGCGAACGCCTCGACAAGTTCCAGCGTCCCTTTCCGCCGCTTGACCGCGCCCACGCTGAGGATCGTCGGCGTGCGCGCGAAACGGTCAGCCTTATCCCGCTGAAGCGCCGCGAAGCGTTCCATCTCCACGCCGTTCGGCACGATCACGGTGCGCGCGCCGGGCAGCGCCGTTTGCGCGGCGTCCGCAGTGTAGCGGCTGACACAAATTAGGGTCGCGCGCCGAAACGCTTGCACGTAGAAAGGGCGCGCGATCCGCGAGTACGCTTGATCGACGCGAACATAGCTCCCGTGTCCGGTCACGTAGAACGGACGCGCCCCCGCGATCCATCCCCCCAACGGCGCGAACGGCTCGATCAGGGCGTGAATCGCATCACAATCCGCCAACATGCGCCGCGCCGCCGGATAAGCGCGCACGAGCGACGCCAACAGCCCGCGCGCCATCGGATCGACGGGCGGTAAAATTGCGTGCGTCTCAACTCCGTCGAGCGATGGACTGTCGCGCGTGGTCAACACGACACATTCGACGCCCGCGCGACTCAATGCCGCGATCACGCTCGTGCTAACGTGCGCCCAACCGTGTTTGTGCGTCAAATCGGCGGCGAGCAAGCCGATTTTTAAGTGCTGCGTGCTGCCTGCTGCCTGCTGAGTCATGGCGTCCTGCTCAGCACGCGGCACGCAGCACTTTCATGATCATTGCCGCGCGCGCATCCCACGTATACCGCTCGAACGCCAGCGCGCGGGCGTGCGCCGCCAATTCGCCGCGCAGCACCGGATCGACGCGCAGTCGATCCAGCGCGATTCGCAGCGCCGCCGCGTCGCCCGCCGGATATAACAGCGCCGTATCGCCGTCGGTCACAACCTCGCGCGTCGAGGGCAAATCCGACGCCACCAGTGGGCGCGCCGCCGCCATATACTCGAACAGCTTCATTGGAGAGGCGTAATGCGCGAAATGTTCGGTGTACGGCAGCGGCATCGCGCACACATCGAACGCGCGCAGGTACAGCGGCACGCGCTCGGCAGGGATATGTCCGGCGTACAGGAAATCGGCGTCCGCGCCGCCCCGCGCGCGCCATTGTTCGCGCAGCGCCGCCGCCATGTCGTCGGGCCCCCCCACGAGTGCCAGCGCGAACCCTGATGGCTGCGCGATGGCTTCGACCAGCAGCCCGACGCCTTTATCCATGCCCATCGTGTGCAGCCGCCCAACGTAGCCGACGACAAATTTTTGCGTCGTCCAGCCAATTTCGCGCCGCGCCGCGTCTCGATCTGGCAAATTGGCGAAGCGTCCCGCGCGAATCCCGTCATGCGCGACCTGCACGCGCGCCGCGTCCGCGCCCGCCGCGATGGCATCATCCGCCAGTTTTCGCGTCGTGGTGAAGATCGAGCCGACCCGCCGCAGCGCGTGCCGCTCCAAGATGCCGCCGTTCCATGTGTGCGCCTCGTATGCCAGCTTGCGGCGCGGCGTAACCACGCTCAATAACAGCAAGACCGCCGCATCCCGGCTGTAAATCACATCAGCGCGCGCGAAGCGGGATGCGATCAGCGCCGACAGCGCAAAGGTCGCCATTTGCAGCCAGAAAATCAGCCGCGCCAGCGCATCCGCGCGATCCGGCACAAATGGCATCAGATCGATGCACGGCAAGCGCAGTAATCGGAACTTCGGCTGCACGCCATAATGTGCGAACGAATCGCGCACGCTGCGCAGTTCAGGCGTATTGTGCCGCGCCGCCGCCCACAGCGTTACGTCCGCGCCCGCGTCCGCGAACGCCTCGCAGTTCTGCATAATCTGGAGTCCATGCGCCTTCTCGGTTGGGATGCGCGCGTTGGCGATGTAGAGCAGTTTCATCGCATATCGTTTCGTCGGGACACGCCGCTGGCGCACCACCCCCTACGAAACCGGATCATCAGGGGTTTCGCCCGTGCGCAGCACGCTGATCAGCCGCTCGATCAGCCGATCCAAGCTGTGCGCCGCGACGACACGTTCGCGCAGCGCCCGCCCGATCCGTTTGCGCGCATCCAATGGCAGCGCGATCAGCTCACGCAAGCGCGATGCCAGCGCCATCACATCGTCGGGCGCATCGATCCGCAAGAGCGGCACATACTCGCCCAACAAATCATCGAAGGCGGCGCTCGTGACCAACGTCGGCGTCGTCACCGCCATGCTTTCTAGCGCCGCCTTGTCGAACAAGCCGGGCGGACTGAGATTGACCGCTATCGTGCCGGTGCGGAAGGCAGCGCGCACGCCGTCGGCGTTTTGTGCGCCCGCGAATGTGATCCGATCCGTCACGCCCGCGCTGCGCGCCAGTTGTTCGAGCGAACGCCGATAATTCACCCCTTCCACACCCAGCGCCTCGCCAATCAGCAGGGCGCGACTGTTGGGGATGGTCGCTATCGCGCGGATCAGCGTCGCCTGATGCTTGATCGGGGATAAGCGTGCCACATGGATGATCTCGGCGCGCGGCGACATCGCGCCAATCGAGTCAAATGCCGTCTTGGGCGCGAAGAACTCGGTATCGATACCGTGTCCAATCGCGCGTTTTTTCGGCGTCGGGATCGGGAAGCTGTCGGGAACGGCGGTCACGATGCGATGGCTGACGCGCGTCGCAATTTGCAGCGTGCGGCTGATCTGGCGATGGGTATACCACAGCGTGATGGGGATGCGGCGCGGGATCAACAGCGGCGCACTCATCGCCGCGAACAGCGGCATCATGTGGGCAAAGCACGCATCGTAACCGCGCCCGTTCTCGCGCGTGCGTTCGCGCACGCACGTCGACAGCAGTTGATAGAAAACGACGGCGCGCTGCGATTCGCTTAAATCATCTTCTTTACCGACCGAGAACACGCGCACGTTGTCCGCCACCTCCAGCCGTCCCGCGCGCATCGTGATCACGTCCAGCGCCCTGACGTGTGTCGCCAATCGATTGATCCAGTTCGTGGTAAAGCCCAGAATCGGGTCATCAGCGTCGGTTGCGAGGTTGAACACCAACAGCGTATCGAGCGCGCGCGTCGTGATCATCAGCTTAAGGACTCGCTATACGAACGGAGGGAGTTGGCGTCGTGCGCCGTCCAAGCCTAATCGCTTGCCGCCACAGCGCGACCAACGCAGCGGTGTAGGTCTCGGTATTGAACTGTGTCCGGGCAATCTGGCGTCCAGCGTCGCCCATGCGCCGCGCAGTGGCAGGATCGCGCAAAAGCGCAACGATGCGCGCCGCCATCGTCTCGATGTGCGCGCCATCTTCCGGGATCAGATAGCCATTCACGCCGTCATGCAGAATCGGATCGACGCCCGGCGCGGCGATCCCGATCAGCGGCAGCCCAACCGACGCCGCCTCTTGCAGCACGCGCGGCACGCCTTCATAGGACGAGGTATGCACATAGACCGTGCCGAGCGCGTAATAGGCGGGCAGTTGCCCATGAGCGACGACACCATGCAGTTGCAGGGCGTCCGCAATGCCGTTTTCCCGCGCCAACGCCGGTAAATCATCCGACGAACGCGATAAATCACCGATCAACGCGAGGCGCGCGTTCGGCATGGCATCCACGACGCGCCGAAAAATCTGAAATAACAGCGGGATACGCTTGAAGTTGACCGGATGCCCTACCCACAGCACCAATGGGGTATCCATCGAGACGCCCAAATCGGCGCGCGCCGCGTCAATCGCGCTGGCATCGGGCGGCGCAGCGAACGCCTCTGAAGCGGTGCTGACGGGCAAAATCGCGCAGCGTGCCGGATCGCCGCCCGCGCGCAGGTACGAATCGTATTCGGGGCGATTGCTGACGCGGTAGAAGTCCGCCCGCGCACGCAAAAACCGCCCGACGATCATCAAGGCACGGTTGCGCGTTGGATTTTCGTTCAGCCACGCGGGATTATCGTAAAACGTGCTGAAATTTTGCAGTAAATAGGGCGCGCGCCGTCCGCGTGCGATCCAATACGCTGCCACGCCCGACGCGAAGGGGTCTTGCGACGCGACCAGATCAACCGGACGCGCCACTTGCCCCGCCAATCGGATGGCGTCCGCGATGAACGCGACGTTGCTGCGACTGTGCGTCGGGATCACCGTCAAATGGGGCGCGTGAGCGATCACGGCGGGCGTATTGGCGTGCGGGCGCGTCTTGGTGATGATGGTGATGTGACCGTCGCCCTCCGTTTGCCGTACCAACGCATCAGCATAGCGCATATGCCGCGCGGCGGTATCGCTGCCCGGTTGTGCCAATTCCGCATCAATACTGATCATCAGTAGGTGTACCATGCTCATGATTGTATCCCAACCTGACGCGCCGCGCGTAGGGTGCAATCGGAGGGAGTCGGGTTAGCGCACGAGGATACAACGCTTCATTCACCTCGCCCCAAGACGAGCGCTGCTTGTCCCCTCAGCCATTTGGAGCGGGAACACGCGGTCAGGTCGATATTGAAGTTGAAACCGTATTCGCTTCGCTAACCCGCCCCTTAAACGGCATTGGCGGCGTGTTCTTTGCCCGCACGTTCCAGCGCGCGCTGTGCCTCGCGCACGTTGATTTTCGGGGCGACCTCGACGTAAAAGCGCGCGGCGGTCTGTTCGAGGGCGCGCTGTCCGTCGGCAGAGGGATCATCCCAGTTGAGCGTGTAATCGGCTTCGCTTAAGCCCTCGATGGGTTCGAGCTTGATCTCGGTCACGTTCTCGCGGCGGACGCGCTCCAAAGTGGCGCGGCGCTTGTCAGCGGCAGCCGCGCGGTCGGTGTGTCCGGCGGCGTGATAGTAATCACGCAAGCGCGCCTCCAAATCAATCGCGTAGGTCAAGATCGCGCCAAACGCATTCAGGGTAAACATGGGGGATCATCCTTCACAGGCGGTCAATCATCATACGCCCGATTGTATCGGAGTCGCGGCATGGATTGTAGGGGCGTCCTGCTAGGATGCCCGTTATAGGTGTCGCTCGATTGGGCGCGCGTGCCAGCGGCGCGCCCCTACGGACACGCTGTGCCATACAAGCCGGAAACGCCGCGCAAATCGAAGATGTCGATATCGCCATCGCTGTCGATGTCCGATGCCACGTCGTAATTGGCGCTCGTGCGGATCGCGCCGATACGCCCGGCGACCGCGCGTACATCGAAGATATCGACGCTGCCGCTGGCGTTCAAATCGGCGCGTTGGCACGCGGACGGAGTGGACGTCGGTGTGGGTGTCGGCGACGGTTTCGGTGTAAGCGTATCCGTCGGCGTCGGTTCGGGCGTGGGCGTATCCGTCGGCGTCGGTTCGGGTGTGGGCGTATCCGTTGGCGTCGGTTCGGGCGTGGGCGTGTCCGTCGGCGTCGGTTCGGGTGTGGGCGTATCCGTCGGCGTCGGTTCGGGCGTGGGCGTGTCCGTCGGCGTCGGTTCGGGCGTGGGCGTGTCCGTCGGCGTCGGTTCGGGCGTGCGTGTATTTGTCGGCGTGGCTGTGCGTGTATTCGTCGGCGTGGGCGTGTCCGTCGGCGTCGGCGTGGCTGTGCGTGTATTTGTCGGCGTCGGTTCGGGCGTATCCGTCCGCGTGGCTGTGCGTGTATTCGTCGGCGTCAATGTCTCGGTTGGCACAGACGTGCGTGTATTTGTCGCTGTGGACGTGAAGCGTTCCGTCGCTGTGTGTGTGTTTGTCGGTGTGTCAGTTGGCGTATCCGTCTCCACGATTGCAGCAGCCAATAGCGGCGTGTTCGACGGTGTGGGCGTATCAATCGGCGCGTCTGTCGCCGTGTCTGTCGGCGTCGGGGTGAACGACGGGGGCGGCATCTCCGTTAGCGTCGGAGGGATGGGCGTTGGCTCGTCCGTGATTTCGATGATCGGCAGTGCCGTCGTGGGCGCGGTGGTCAGCGCATCAACCGTCAAGGTTGGAGAGGGTACGACAAGCCCGCCCATCGCCGTCTCGGTCAAGTTGAGTGCAACAGCAGTTTGGCGGCGCGTCAGCGTGCCGTCCAGCGGATCGTCACGACGTGAAGCGACAATCAGCAGCAGCACGATGATCAGCACGATGGCAGCCACCACGCCCGCGATGATCATCTCATTGGAGAGGCGCGGACGCACGGGAAACGCGCCCGATCCCGACGCGGACGGCGGAAATATGCCCGGTGTGGGCGTGCGCGGGCTGCTTGGCGGCGGCGTCGCACCGATGAGACGGGATGCGCCCGGCGTCGCACTGGGCGGGATCGTGCCGGATGGGGTCGACGGTGGAGGAGTGGTACCCGATGGGGTTGGAAACCCGCTTGGCGGCATCGTACCGCCCGGCGTCGGTGTGCGTCCGAGCGGCTGCGGCATGGGGAATGCGCTCGGTGTCGGCACGGGCAGTTTGAAGGTGGTAAAGTTGGTCGGTTCGCCTTTGCTGCCTTCGATTGCCGCGTCGAAAGCAACCGCGAACGCCGTCAGCGACGGATAACGATCCGCCGGCAGCTTTGCCAGCGCCCGATTGAGCGCCCGATCCACCGCATCCGAGAGATAGCCGCGCATCGATTTGATCGGCGTCGGTGTGTCGTAGAGATGCTTGTGCATCAACCCGTAGGGCGTGGTCGCCTCGAACGGCATTTGCCCGGTCAGCAGCGCGTACATCAGGATGCCGACGGCGTATTGATCGCTGGCAGGTTGGGCATCCTCGCCGCGCCACTGTTCCGGCGCGATGTATGAGGGCGTGCCAATCAACATGCCCGATCCGGTCAGCGAGTGGGTCGCCTCGCTGATGCGCGCGATGCCGAAATCGACCAAGAAGGCGTTACCCTGATTGTCGAACATCACGTTGCTGGTCTTGATATCGCGGTGAATGACCTTCATGCTGTGCGCGTAATCGAGCGCGCTGCCCAGCGCACGTAAGATCGTCGCCACCTCGCCCAGTGAGGGCAGCGGTTGTCCGTCGCGGCGGCGCTGTTCCATCCGGAGCGCCAGCGATCCACCCGTCAACAGACGCATGGCGAGGTAGCTTGTCCCCGCTTCGACGCCATAATTGTAGATTGGGACGACGTTGGTATGTTCCAGCCGCGCGACGATCTCCGCTTCGCGGTAGAAGCGTTCCAAATAGCCCGATTGTGCGGCGAACGACGGGGACAAGACTTTTAACGCCACATCACGGCGCAAGTTGATATCGTAGGCGCGATAAACGACACCCATCCCGCCGACGCCGAGCATCTCGCGGAGTTGATACTGCCCCAACCGCTGACCGGATAGATTCGTGAAGTTCATGCGCCGTTTACGCTGCATTCAAGTCAGCAAGAACACTGATTTTATTGCATAGAATAACAATGCGCCACTATAATCATCAATGACGATCACACAAACTGGATGATTGCCCATGCGTCGCTTTCGCTGGATCATCGTTATCGCGCTGCTCGGACTGTTGGCGCGGGGCGCGGGCGTGCGCGCCCAAAACGCGCGGCTCACGCTGGACGATCTCACGTTGGATGTGGGCGCGACGGGCGTTGTGACGGCGCGGCTGGAATGCGTCCCGCAATGCAGCTTGTTCGCGCTCACGTTGACTTACGATCCCAGTCTGGTGCGGGTGATCAGCGTCGAATTCGGCAATTATTTGGGCAGCATCGTCGGCGGTGGCGCGCTCGTAGCGGAAAACGTCATCGACAACACCAATGGCGAAGTGCGCCTCGCTGCCGTCGCGTTGGGGACGCCGCCGGCGATCACGGGTGAACCGTTGTTCCGCTTGACGGTGGTCGGACAACGATTTGGTACGACCTTGTTCACGCCGAAGCGCGCCGAGTTCGGTGATCTGTCGATGCCGCCCGTGCCGCTGACGCCGGGCGTGACGGGTGGGCGCGTGATCGTGCTAAACGTGCTGCCGACGGCGACGACGCTGATCCTACCGACGATAACCCCCTTGCCGAGCCTTACGCGCTTGCCAACCCTCACCCATAGCCAAACGCCAGTGGACACGCGCGTTCCGACCAATACCCCGCGTCTACCAACGGCGACCAACACGCGCGTGCGCTTGTCCACGTCCGCGCCCTCTGCGACGGCGTTCAACATCTCCAACAACTTGAATATCGGCGGGCTGGCGCTGGCAGGACTCGGCGTGGCGGATTTGGGTCCCCTCAGCGGGCGGCTGGTCAGCGAAGCGGACAGCAGCCTTGAGGTTTACAATCTCAACGTCGATATGCGCGATTTCGCGGTGCAGATCGATGTGCAAATTCCGGCGAGCATCCCCACCAATTGGACGTTTGGCTTGTTATTCCGCGATAGCACGACCGACAATCAATACCGCCTCATCTTCAGTGGGTCGGGTGTGAATATGACGTGGGAACTGCGCAATCGCGTGGGGAGTGAATCGACCGCCATCAGCAGCGGCACGATGACGCGCCCGACGGGGCGGACGATCTCGCTGCAATTGATTGCGCTGGATGATCTCGGTGTGGTGTTCTGGGATGACGAATTCTTGACGACCCTCGATTTGTCGGCGCGGGGAACGTCGGGCGATGTGCGCTTCGCCATCGATATCTATTCCAACAGCGACGGCACGCTTGGAACAACCGCGTTCAGCGACTTCTCGATCTGGGAATTGGAGTCGGCGTTCGGACCCGACAGCGGACGGCTGCTGCATGAGGACGATCAGGCGGTGGAAGTGGCGGAGACGAGCATCGATTTCGCCGATTTCGTCACGCACGCGACTTTCGATGTGCCGTACACGGCGGGGTTATGGGATATCGGCTTCTTGTTCCGCGATTTGGTGGGCAATGACGAATATCGCCTGATCGTCGAATCGGACGCGGAGTGGCTGTTCTACGAACCCGGCAACCTTAACACGCCCGCCCAGCGCGGGAGGGTCACGAACCTGCGCACGGGCGCGGCACAGTCGAACACGCTGACGCTGATCGCATTAGGGGATCGCGGCGTGGCGCTGCTCAACGGCGCGTTCATCAGCGAACTCGATCTGTCTGCCAGCCGCGCGGCGGGTCCCATTTCAGTCGGGACGGGCATCGTCAGCGGACACGAAATCGCGGGCGAAGTGACGGCGTATCGGGATTTCCGCGTGTGGCGTTAAGCAAGGGCTGAGGGCAGCGGCACGCCCCTACGCTGTTTTCGGCTTGCGCTTCGACGCGCGCGGCTTCTTGGCGGGGAGCGTCAGCACATAATCGATGGCGAGGCGCATCCAGCCTTCGCAGCGTTCGGCGTCCACGATCACGTCAGGCGGAAAGATGGTATAGGTACTCATCTTGACTTCCTTACCCTTGTCCTCGTAGACCCACTGTTTGCCGCCCGCTTGATAGGCTTCATCCAACGCATCGGGCGGCAGCTTGAACGAAACCTCGTTGTCGCCCATGATCGCCGCGAACATCCGCCCTTTGGCGAACGCACCCATGCCGCCGAACATGTATTTGAACTGGATATCGACTTCCGACGGCGGATAGGGCAGCGCATTTTCGAGCAGCGCGCGCGTTTTCAGTAGCGTTTCTTTGGACATGATCTTCCTCGATCAACATAAATCGATGTAGAGGTTTGGCGTGCCAAACTCACGCCAAAAGTGCGACGTGCGAGATATATCTCGCCCCTACAGCCGTTTGAACGCCCGCCTACATCAATCCAGATCGAAATACGCCTCCATCACATCGCGCACGATGGGCGCGGCGACTGCCGAGCCTTCGCCCGCGTTTTCGACCATCGCCACGACGGCGATTTCTGGCACAGACCGCGGCGCGTAACCCGCGAACCAAGCGTGCGTCCCGCGCGGGAGGTCTTGCGCCGTCCCCGTCTTGCCGCACACGCCCAACGCTTGCAGCGGCGAGTCGCGGAACACAAATTCCGCCGTGCCGTAGCTTTCGGTCGTGACGGCGCAGATGCCTGCTTGAATGGTTGCGATCACGGCGGGGTCAAGCTCGGTCGGCGTCATTTCGGGCGCGCGCACGAGGCGCAGATCGTCGCCGATCAAGCCCGCACGCTCGACCAGATACGGCGTCGGCAAGTCCCCGCCGTTGCCAAGCGCGGCGAACCAGCGTGCCACTTGCAGCGGCGTGACCTGCACATAGCCCTGCCCGATGGACATGTTCACGTTCTCGGAATAGGTCCATGTTCCCCCGTAGGTTTCGCGCAGCCAATCGGGGTCGCCAATCAAGCCCGCGTCCTCCGCGATATCCCCGATGCCCGTTGGAACCCCGAAACCGAGTCGATTGGCGTATTCGGTGAACAGAAAGGGGTCGTTCGTCCCCAAGACGTAGCCGACTTCGTAGAAATAGGGGTTGCACGAGTTGGTCAGCGCGCCCGCCAGATCGAGCGTGCCGTGTCCGGGCGGAAACCAGTCGTAGCGGGTGATATCGCGGCTCCAAATGCCGCTGCACGTATACCGTTCATCGAGCGCGTACAGTCCGCTGTCCGCGACCGCCGCCGCCGACACCGTTTTCATGACCGAACCGAGCGCATACACGCCTTGCGCCGGGCGATTGAGTTCTGGGCGACGCGGATCGGTGCTGTTTTCCTCGATCTGCGCTTGCGCGACCGCTTGCCCGATCATCGGGTACGGCGTATAGGCGTTGTTGTCGAACGACGGATAGCTGACCATCGCCAAGATCGCGCCCGTTTCCACGTTGATCACCACAACGGACGCGCCGTCGGAGGTGGGCGCCCAACTGTCCTTTGCTTGTGTGAAGGCATCCGCGACGATTAATTCGACTTGGGCTTGAAAATCGGCGTCGATAGTCAGCCATAGACTTTCGCCGGGACGCGCCGGCGCGGTTGCCAATTCGCGTCCCGTGCTGCCCGACGGCGACGCGATCACCAGCCGCGCCGCCGGGATGCCGCGCAGCGTCTCGTCCCATGACGCTTCGATGCCCGCACGCCCGATGATCGAATCGGAGCGGAAGCCCGCCGCTTCGAGCGCAGCGACTTGTGACTCGTCCGGCAAACCAACATAGCCGAGCAGATGCGGCATCACCAGCCCACGCGGATAGCGGCGCGTCGGACGATCATCAAAGGTGGCGGCGCACGTCGTTTCCAGCGACTCGGAGGCTTGCAGATAGGTTGTGGCATCGATGGAGCCGATATCGAGCAGCCAATCGGCGGGATTCGACTCCAATTCGGCTTGAATGTCCGCGACAGGTTCCGCAAGCGCCGCCGAGAGCGCATTCAGGCAGTTGGGATAGTCGGGGATGCGCACGCGCGCCACATTGACGATCACGATCCGCCCATTCTGATCTGCCAACGTCATGCCGTCACGGTCGTAGATGTTGGCGCGGTTGGGTTGGATGGCATCGAGGCGCAAGCGTCCGCCGCCGTTCATCTGGGCGAAAATATCGGCGGGCGTCCACGCGATGCGCCATTCGCGCGCGCGCTCATCGACCACCACTTGCAGATTGCGCCCCGCATCCACGAACGATCCGAGCCGCGCCGTGCTGAAAGTCACATCATAATTGAAGGTCGCCAAGCCTTCGCGCTCGCGTGAGAGCGTGTTGGCGGTGTACGTCAGCGACTCCAACGTCATCGTCGCCGCCGCGTCCGCGTAGAACGCCACGAACTGTTCGCGCGGGGTCGCCTCTTGGCTGTTGAAGCTCAGGCGGTCGTACATCGCGTCGTAGGCGCTTGCCCCCCATTCGTCCAAGAAGCGGCGCGCGGCGCGTTCGGCGTCCTCCAGCAGATAATTGGACGGCAGCAGCGCCAGCGTCGGGATCGGGATCGCCGCCGTCCGCGTTGGCGCACAGCCCGCCGCCCCGATCAGCGCCGCGCCGCACACGAATATTGCTATCAATCCGCCGATCCGGTTCATCACATTCCCATCACTATCGTAGGGGCGCGCCGCTGGCACGCCCGCGCGTACTCCCCCGCATTATAGAGGAATCGCCGTCCAACGGCGAATGGGATATGATGTTTGTAAATCAACAACGCGAAAGATAGGGAGCAAACGAGCATGGCGGACGAACATAAATCGCTGATCGACAGCCTGAGCGCGAATGAATTTGCCGTCGAAATCGAAGGGCAGCGCGCGAACGCGATTTTGAATGTGACCGGCTTGATCACGTTCAAACTCGACGTGAAGCCATCCTTGACCAAGTTAGAACGCCCGACGTTCAAGATTGGCAAGCTGGTACAGCACGACGCCGCACAGCCGTTCAACGTCTGGATCCGCGAATCGACCGGCGCGCGCGATGATATCGTCCGCCCACAGCGCACGCTGGCAATTGTGGCGCTGGATGAGGGTATCGAAACGCGCCGTTGGACGATCAAGGGCGCATGGATCAGCGAAATCGCCTATTCCAAGTTCGATACCGGATCGAGCGAACTCATCGAAGAAACGCTGACGATCCAGTATGCGCAGATCGATGAATTGTGGCCCGCGACGATGCTGACTTCGGGCGAATAAGGTTGCGCTAGTAGTCCGTCAAGACAGTACATAAAAGCAACCTCACCCCCAACCCCCTCTCCGGTACGGAGAGGGGGTTGGGGGGTGAGGTTAATGAGGGAGAAACTCAAACATGTCCTCCCCTCTCCATTGCATGGAGAGGGGGCTTTCAAACCCGTTGTGACCTGTTCTGCTCCCCCTCTCCACAGCGTGGGTATTTATTCACCTACCCGTGCAGACCGCATTTTGCCCCAGTCCTATTGGGTTCATTATGTGTTTCTTGGGTTCAAATTTGTGGATTTTGAGCTT
>DAOTUQ010000014.1:0-48492 GCA_034437055.1 Anaerolineae bacterium | reverse complement strand
AGCCTTAGATGTCCATAAAGAACTTCGTGGCACGAAGATCACGACCAAAATCCACTACAAAGTGGTCTATTGTCAACCGTTATGAGCCAAAAAGTCGTGATGGCTGAGTAGTTACAATTATTCATTGTTCGAGGTAGACGCGCCCGGCAACCGTTGGACGTTTGAACGCAAAGGCATATTTCGGCAGCGCATCGAAATTCGGTCCGTGGGGACGGGCGGTGAACCTGCGATTTTTCACTATCAGAGCGCGGGCGGGCGGCTGGAATACGCAGATGGGCGCGTCTTTTTTTGGAAACAAGGTGATTTCTGGGCGACGCCAAATGGCGACCCTATCGTCGGCTTCCAAACGGGTGGCGCACTCCAGATGAACGCGGAGATCAGCATCGATCCGGATCAGGACAGCGAAAAAGCGCCATCCCTGCTCATCTTCTTAGGCTGGTATTTGATTAACATGAGCAATCAGGACGATACGGTGGCGATAGCGTCGGTTATATCCGGTTAAAGGGAAAATGATGGCTGGTTCGGATCGCGCCTATTACGACGACTCGTATACCGCACGCTTCACCGCGCGCATCCTTGAACGGTTCACCCATGCGGGACGCCCCGCCGTTGTGTTGGATCGCACCTATTTCTATCCGACGGGCGGCGGACAGCCCAACGATTTGGGGCTAATTGACGGCGCGGCAGTGGTGGATGTGCTGGCACGCGAGGGCGATAAAGCGGTCGTCCATGTGTTAGAGCGCGACATCGCGTCCGATGATCCCGTCTGCGAGATTAATTGGGCGCGACGCTTCGATTATATGCAGCATCACACCGGACAGCACATCCTGACCCAAGCGTTCGTTCAGACGGTGAACGCACAAACGGTCGGCTTTCACCTCAGTGTCGATACGGTGACTATCGATCTCGACAAAATTGGCTTGAGCGACGCGCAAATTGCTGCGGCTGAAGATGAAGCCAATCGAATCGTCGTCGAAAATCATCCTGTGATGGCGCGCATCATCGACCGCAGCGATATGGACGGCGTGCGCGCGCGGCGCATCCCCGAAAAACTGCTCACGGCGGGGCTGCGCATCATCGATATCGACGGCTACGATGTGACCGCGTGCGGTGGAACACACGTCCGCACGACGGGCGAAATCGGCATGATTAAGGTCGTCCGCGTTGAGAAGCGCGGCGATAAAGCGCGCATCGAGTTCAAATGTGGCGGACGCGCGCTGCGTGATTATCGGCTCAAGACCGATGTGCTGACGCGCATCGCCGCTGCGCTGACCGTCGGCACAGCAGATACCGCCGACGCCGTGATCCGGCTGCAAGACGAATATAAGACGATTGGACGCGCATTGAAAACGGCGTCTACACAGTTGATCGAAGCGGAAGCGCATAAAATCTTGCTCGAAACGCCCGTTATAGATGGCGTGCGCATCGTCAAACACGTCTACCGCGAACGCGATGCGGGCGATCTCAAACTGTTGGCGTCGTACCTTGTCGCAGCAGAAGGCGTGATCGGGCTGTTGGGCTTGGTAGGCGACAAATCGCTGTTGGTCTTTGCTCGGAGCGCGAATTTAACGCACGATATGAACGCACTGCTCAAAGTGGCATTGGCGACCTTCGGTGGGCGCGGTGGTGGACAGCCCAATCTGGCGCAAGGTGGCGGCGTCCCCGCGAGCGTCGAAACGATCATCGGCGCATTGGAGCGCGCCGCCGAATCCCTCACGACGTAACATCGACAGCGCGCGCCGCGACCAAGCGGAAGTTATCGCCTTGTAGGCTGTGCAGCCAAACGACGATGCGATTGGGCGATGCGATGGTAGACGAGCGCGTTATGGTTTCGTTGCGCGCCAAATCGAAAATCGCGCGCTCGATGGGCGGCACAAGCTGCGGCGCAGGATCATCCGGCGTTGTGACGCTGATTGATAGGCTGAATGTCCCTCGTGCCAGCGCGTGATTGCTGGCAGTCGTGGTCAACGTCCTGCCATCCAGCACGATCTCCAATTCATATGGATCGCCCAAATAAATCGGCGCGCGGATGCCTTGTCCGTCGCTGTGTGTGCGCGTTCCGTCGGCATCGATGGTATGTACCCATACTGACAAATCATAATCGCCCGGCGGCGCATCTGTGATCGCAAAAATCAAGGTGTCGTTCGATGCGGCGGGGATTTGCAGCGTGCGTTCTGGCGTCGTGTAAATCGCGTTCGTCCACGGTTGGGCGCTGTCCGGCGGCGCAAGGATCAACCAGACGACGCCCGAAATCGGTTCGGCGGCGGTGTTGTCAATCGTCACGGATGCCGATAGCTGATCCGTGCGCGTCTGCGTCAGTTCGATGCGCGCGATTTGCAGCGCGCCGCCGTTTGCCTCGCTCGGATAAGTCTCGGTGACAAAATTGGATTCGACCCATTCCGTATTGAGATAGTCGGTGTATCCCACCTCGATTTGTGGCGGATAGGCGTACTCGACAGCGACCCGTCGATCTTGCTCAATCGGCGGGGCGGGGGAGACGAATGCCAATGCGATCAGCGCCGACAGCGCCACCAGCGCCGCGCTGACGATCAGCGGCGCGCGCTGGTGTAACGAAGGTGGTACATGAGCGTTCATACGGGAGAGCATAGCGCGGATATGCACTGTTGCAAGCCGAATTTTGCTGCTAGTATCCCCGACGAGATATGAACGGCAGATTAAAGGATGAACCAGACTCGATGGGGTTGCGAAAATGGATGATACTGGCGGCTGCCCTAATTGGTGTCGTCACGACTGGCGCGTGCCAACCTGCTCAAGATAATATTGTCATTCCGACCTTGATGGTCTTGCCATCGCTGACCCCGACTGCTACCGAGACGCTTGCGCCGTCGTTGACGCCCATGAACGCCCCCACGCTTGAACCGACAGCGACGGAACTGCCGCCGACTGCCACGCTGATATTGGCAACGGCGACGGTGCTTATCCTGCCCACAGCGGAAACCACCCTCGACTCCGCGATGGACGGCGGAGCGGCGGGCGCGGATGAAATTCCGTCTGCCAGCGCGACGACAACGCTAACAAATACCGCCACGCGAACGCGGACGCCCACACTGACGCGCACTGGAACAGCGACGCGCACACAAACTGCGACCATGACGCGCACGCGGACACAGACGCCGACTGCAACGACGACGCGCACGCCATTCCCGACGGTCATGCTTCCGGCGACGATCACACATACACCCGTTTCAACGATTTTCACGTCCGAAACGGGCGGCGATGAGGCGACATTGGCGAGCGGCGGCGGGATGATCGTGCCGACGATGCCCGTCAGCGTTCCAGCGGGAACGTTCGTCGGCACGCGCCCGCCGTCGCTCACGCCGACGCCGACTTTTACGCGCACGCCCACATCGAATGTGCCGCCAACCGTGGGAGGCGGGCAGAACCTGACGCCCTCGACACCCATCGGCGGCGCGCCGGGTGAGTCGGATCCGCCGCCGGGCGTGACCGGGCAACCACTGAATACGCCCGTCGCAGGTGATCCGCCGATTGTGACCAATCCATCGCCTACGCCGATCAACCCAGGCGGCGTTCCGGTCGATCCGCCAGCGGGCGCGTAATGGGTGCGATCCGCTGCTATGGGATTTGCAGCGGTTCAGTGTAGACGCTGCTGTTGTGGAATTGCAGCGCGCCATCGACCGACTCTTGCAGCCAGCCGGTGACGCGATACCCACCGGATGGCAGATCGACGACCGCCCGCGAGGTAATGGATAGCGTTGAGCGCGGCGGCAGCAGCAGCGGCTGAAATGGCAAATTGTACGCGCCCGTTTCCCACGGCGTGAGATCATCGGGCGCGCTGACGCTGTATGAATAGCCAACGGCGATTACGGCGTCGGAGTCGTTGCGAAACGTGAATGTGACGAACAGCAGACTGCCGCCAAGTCCATCGGGGAACGCTTCGACCTGATCGACGGTCATGAAGAACGGCGATCCAACGATCAGCGGCACATCATAAACGACGCCATCACTGTGCTGGCGTGCGCCATCTGCATCGAATTGATGCACCCATACGGACAGCGCCCATTCACCGATGAGATCGTCCGGCGGCGCGGGAAATGTGATCCGGATCGACTCGTCGGGCGCGAGTTCGAGCGGCTGTTCGACAGCGGCATAGACCGCGCGCTGCCACGGCGCGGCGGCGTCCGGTGGCGCGAGCAGATACCACACGAGTCCGCGCCGCGTCTCGTCGGTGGCATTGCGCACCGTCAGCGCGACCGCATTCAGCGCGTGCGGTGTCCAATCGATCTCGATTTGTTCGATTTGGAACACCTGCCCATCCCACAGCGCGCGGTTGCCCACATCGAGCGTAATGGGCGTTGTCCCCGATGGTGTTGGGAAGGGCGGCGGCGCCTCCGCGAGCGGCTTCTCCGTCGGCGTCGCCTCCAGCGTGCGCGGCGGCAGCGGGATCGGCGTATTGGTCGGCGCGAGTCCCGTCGGCTCTTGGGCGCGGGCGGGTAACGCCAATGTCGCAGCCGCGTACAACAATACGATGATGGTCAAAATTTGTTTCATCGATGCCCTCCGATGGTTATCCGTGAGCGAATTGTATTCAGCGCGCGCATCGGCTAGAGTACGCTGCTGGTTTTCACGCGCCGCTTGTCCAATCATGCACATCTTGCTTGTATCGCATTACGCCCCGCCATATCAAGGGGGAATTCAATTCGTCGTTGGCGCATTGGCGTGCGAATATGCCGCCGCCGGACATCGCGTGACGATTTTGGCGTCCGACGTGGGCGAGTCTGGGCATCCCGACGCGCAGATCGTGCGCGTCCCGGCGTGGAACGGCATGGAGCGCGCAGGAATTCCCTTCCCCGTGTTCGCGCCGTTCGCCTTGCGGCGGGCGCTGCGCCGTTTGTTCGACATTGAAGCGGTCGATGCCGTTCACGCACACGGTATGTTGTACCTCAGTTCGGTGGCGGCGGCGATCATGGCGCGGCGGCGCGGCATCCCCGTTGTGCTGACGGAACACGTCGGCGCGGTCGATTATCACAATCCAGCGATCAACGCAGCGCAATCGCTCGCCATTGCGACGTTGGGACGGCTGACGTGCCGCAACAGCGATGCCGTTGTCGTGCTGAATGCGCGCGTGGTTGCCGAAATGCGTTCGTTGATGCGCCGCGCCGCCGAACCACTCAAAATCGCTAACGGCGTCGATACGCGCGCGTTTAGTCCGCCGAACGCCAACGAACGCGCCGCCTATCGCGCGCGCTGGCAGTTCACGCGCCCAACGGCGCTGTTCGTTGGGCGGCTCGTGAGCAAAAAGGGAGCGGATATCGTCTTGGATGCGGCGGCACAGCATCAGACTGTCGATTATGTGCTGTGCGGCAAAGACACCGAGCGCCTCGATGGCGCGCATCCGAACGTGCGCGGACTCGGCGGGATCGATCAAGCGGCGCTCCCATCGCTGTACGGCGCGGCGGACGCGCTGATCTTGCCGTCGGAGAGCGAAGGTTTTCCGCTGGTTGTACAAGAGGCGCTGGCGTGTGGACTGCCCGTCATCGTGACCGATAACGCGGTCAACCGCGAATATCTGGATGAGTCGGTCGCCGTCTTGGTCGCGCGCGCCGCGGACGCAATCCGTGCGGCGCTCGATGCGCTGCTGACGGATGATGCGCGGCGGCTGGCAATGGGCGCGGCGGCGCGCGCGTGGGCGGTGCGCGAATACGATTGGCGCATTACGGCGGCACGTTATCTGATGCTGTTCGACTCCCCTGCGCCACTTGGAGAGGAGGGCAGGGGGTGAGGTTTCACGATTGCAATCAGCAGCCCACTCAACGTCAACACCCCATTGAGCGCGATGAGAATCGGAATTGTGATCGGCACATTCAGCCACGCCAGCCACATGACGCCGATCACTTGCAAGCTGATGGACAGCGGCGGCGCGAACGCGAATTGTGCCGCCCATCCCGCGCCCGGCATCAGCCAGCGCGCCCAACACCAGCCCGGCGCGACGAATATCCAGATCGGCGCGACGATCCACGTCAAGACGCTCATTCCCGGCGCGATCAGCCGCAGCAGCACGCCGCCGACATGCACAACCGCGATCAGCGCGTAAAACCATGCCGATTCGCGCGGCGTTGGCGCATTTACTTCGCCCGCTTCACTGTTCAATGCCAAATTGCGCCGCATTAGCGCCCAGATGCACACGAGGACAGCGGCGGCGGCGAAAAAATTGTCTCCCAACACGAAAATGAAATCGACACGCGGCGCATCCGTCGCGTAGCCGATGATCAGCAGCACGCTGGCACACGCCAACAGCGCGCCAACGATCATCGACAGCGTATGGGCGAGGCGCGCGTTCATCCGAGTTTGAACACCTGTGGATAGGTGACTTGCGCGTAATGTTCGTAGCTGCCGTCGCCCACGTCCGCTTGCAACCAGAGCGAGATTGCGTAATCGCCATCGGGGAGCGTCAGCGATTCGGTCAGCGTTGCGCCGATGGGTTCGTCCGGTTGCAGCGTGATCAGCATGAAATCGCTCAAGTAAGCGCGTTCAAAGATTTGGATCGCATCGTCTGCCGTTTGTTCGGCGCGCCCGACGGTGAGTGCATAACGGTAGCGCCACGCATCGGCGCTCGTTTCCACCAGTACGATATCCGCCGTCAACTGCGCTGTCCCGTCGTCCGCGCGAGTCAGAGAAGCCGACAAAATGCGCGCGGGTTGATCCGGCTCGATCACGCCGATGCGCGCCAACAGCGCCGATGCTGCGGGTGCAGCATCGACATAGGCGATTCGTTCGCGGACATGCGGACGAACGCGCGCTGAAGCATCGAGCAAGTCTTCTGGCGGCGCGGGCAAAGTCAGCGTGCGCGTCATTCGCGCGGGGAGTTCGGTGAACACCAGCGGCACCGCTGTGAACAGCGTTACGCCGTTCGCGTCGAGCAAGTCATAGCTCACGTCGCCGCTGATGCTCCACAATCGTTGATTGAACACCGTGATCGTCACGCCATCCGCGCCGATCTGAGTCGCGCTGATCGTCAGCGCGACGCTCGGTGTCAGCCAGCGCGTCCCAAGCCACGCGCCGGATGCGCTGGTGATGACGGTGATCAATATGAGCGCTGCGGCGGCGATTAACACGGAAATCAGTTGTTTCAGGATGCCTCCTCCACACCATAAATCAGCATGTCGCTGTTGCGAAATAACAGCCGCATGGCGGGATGCGCGTCCAATACAGCCATCGAACGCGCCGGATCGGGGATGTCGGGCGCGCGTGCTTTCACAATAATGTAGCGTACAGCGCGCCGTTGCAGCGCGTCGTCCATGCCCTGTAAGCCCATCAGAATAGCGAAGCCATCCTCCGCGAACGGCGCTTCGTCGGGGTTGCCAACGAGATCAGGCGCATGGGCGACGAGCGTTGGACGTTCCAGCAAGCGCGTCATGTGATAGCCAAAATATGTCCCAACCACGACCACATCGTCGGGTTCGCTGTGTTCATGCAGCCAGCGCGCACCTTCGACGACGCGCGGCGTGAGCGCGGCGAAATAATCGGTCAGCGGCTGTGCGCGGATCAGCGTTCCCATGCCGATCACGGTCAGCAGCAGCGCCGTGATGCCGATGCGAACGCCGCGACTCTGCCACATCGATGCCAGTGCCGCCGCGCCCAATGCGCCGAGCAGGATGATGAAGAAGGTCGCGCGGATATAAGCGAAGTTCAGCCCGTATAGCCAGCCGAACGCGAACGCCAGACACACGACCGCATACGCGCCGAGCAAGATTTTCGTGGTTCGGTCAAGGTCGTGTCGTCGGAACAGCAGCAGCGCGCCGCCCGTCGCCAAGACCAGCATTGGCGCGGAGGCGGTCTCCGCCCACAAGCTCCAATTCAAGCGCGTCTCGGCGTAGCGGTCGCCGCTCAACAGCACATCCGTCATGCGATTGGCGGTGCTGACTTCGATCAGCTTGGCGAGGATGGGCAGCCCGATCAGCACGCCCACGACTGCCAGCGGAATCAGTTTGCGCAGACTGCGCAGCGGTTGAATCATGATGTGCGCCGCGCCGAACAGACCCAACGTCAAGCCCATCCATAACGTCGATAGATGATGCACGCTCATCATGCCGCCCGTGATGAGCGCCGCGATCACCAGCGTTCGCGCGTTCGGCGCGCGCCAATAATCCAACAGCACGACCAGCACGAACGGAATCAGCGCAATCGCAATCGCGTTCGGATAGCCCGACCATGCGACCATTTCCGCGCCCGCCGGGTTGAGCGCCGTCACCGCCGCCGCAATCCAGGCTGAGTCATGCCGCCGGAAGATGCGCCATGCCAACAGATATACACCGACCGTCTCGATTACGCCGAAAATCAGCGTGATCGCTCCGATGCGAATGATGGGCGTGCCAGAAAACGCCGCTGTCAGCGCGTACATTAGCGATCCGCCGGGCAAGACTGACCAGCGCGTCGCACCCATGTGAAAATAGGGGAGGGTATCGGGCAAGCGCCCGGCTTCTAAGAGTTGTTCGGCGTAGAAAAGATGGTGTCCATAGTCGGCGCCAGAGGGATAGTCGCGTCCCCAATAGGCGAATCCACGCAAGAAAATGACCGCCAACAGCAAGGGAATCAGCCATGCAATGCTGCGGCGGTCGAGGGGCGACGGGGCGCTGGACATGAGCGATTGAACGCTGCGCGGACGCGCGTCGCTCAGGCGGTCGTAACTGCCTCCGGCACGATCACGCGCAGCACGCGAATCCCCTCAAGCGTCAGATAGTATTGTCCAGCGGGGAACGCCGACAGCGGAAAGTCGGTCAGAAAGACGCCATTGGCATCGACCAGAACATCCCACGCGAAATCCGTGCCTTCCAGTGACACCGTGATTCTATCGAACAGTCCGACCGGAAAACTGCCTACAATCGGAAGTTGTACCTGATCGTCATCGATGGCGACAATGTTGAAACCGCGTCGATCTGTATTGCCCGTCGGGCTTTTGCCGATGTTGAGGACGTTTTGCGCCAGGTTGTTGATCGTCAGTTCGACTGCCAACGTTGTTCGACTGGCGCGTTCGGCGTCGATCAAATCTTGCAGCGTGGTTTGCGGCGGATACTGTGACGCAGAGGCAAGGGGCAGCGCCAGCACGGTCGAGAGCAGTAGGATGAAGCCGCAGACAAAGGAACGTTTGAACATCTTCATTTTCTCTCAAAATTGATGAGTTTAACGCTTGCGATGGTAATGCAACGCCGATCAGATGTCAACATTTGTCCCCACGCCGCTCAAATGCTAAGATTAAGTTTGTGTCGGGTTTCAACCCAACCTTATTTAACCATCATCTAGTCGAGGCGGGCTATGGAGATTTTGGGAATCGATATCGGCGGCACTGGCATCAAAGGCGCGCCCGTCGATACAGAGCAAGGCACGATGTTGACAGAGCGATTCCGCGTCTTGACGCCGCAGCCCGCGACGCCAGAAGCAGTCGCGGAGTCGGTCGCGCACATCGTCGAATATTTCAATTGGCGCGGCGAGATCGGCGCGGGCTATCCCGGCGTAGTCAAGGATGGCTATACGCTGACCGCTGCCAATGTCGATCCCGGTTGGATTGGCGCGCACGCTTCGGCGCTGCTAGAGCATGTGACCGGCTGTCCGGTCTCACTGGTCAACGATGCGGACGCGGCGGGTTTAGCGGAGATGCGTTTTGGCGCGGGACGCGGACAGTTAAATACCGTGTTCATGCTCACAGTCGGGACGGGCATTGGAACCGCATTGTTCGTTAACGGGCAGCTTGTTCCCAACACCGAACTGGGACACCTGCTCATTCGCGGCAAGGACGCGGAACAGCGTGCATCGGAAAAGGTGCGCGTCGAGAAAGAATTATCATGGAAATCGTGGGCGCGCCGCTTCAACGAATACTTGGTGTATCTTGACAATTTATTTTGGCCCGATATGTTCATCATCGGCGGTGGGGTCAGCAAATATTTCAGCAAATTTAGCTATCGACTGACGGTTCGCGCGCGTGTCGTGCCAGCCGAATTACAAAATGATGCCGGGATTGTAGGCGCGGCGATGGCGCGCATCCAATCATAGCGACCGCGTGGTTTGAACCTTATGATGATGAAAACGCCGCCGCTTCAACCCGAAGCGCGTCTATCAGCGTTAGACAATATCGAACTCTCCATCGTGATTCCGTGCTTGAACGAGGCAGAAACGATCACGATTTGCGTGCGTAAGGCGCTGCAAGGCATTGTGATAGCGGGTGTGTGTGGCGAAGTTATCGTCGTGGATAATGGCAGTACCGACCAGTCAGCGGCATTGGCGGTGGCGGCAGGTGCGCGCGTTGTTAACGTCGTTCAGCGCGGCTATGGCGCGGCATTGAGCGGCGGCATTGAAGCGGCGTGCGGCAAATATGTGATCATGGGCGATGCCGATGACAGCTACGACTTTACCGAGATCGCGCCCTTTGTCGCCAAACTGCGTGCAGGCTACGTCTTGGTCATGGGGACGCGCTTGCGCGGGACGATTTTGCCCGGCGCGATGCCCCATTTGCATCGTTGGTTGGGCAACCCCGGCTTGACGGCAATTGGGAACGTGCTGTTTCGCACCCAAATCAGCGATTATCACTGCGGATTACGCGGTTTCGACCGCACCCATATTCGCGCGCTCGATTTGCGCACGCCGGGCATGGAGTTCGCGTCCGAGATGGTAACGAAAGTGGCGCTCCAGCGGCTGCCCATGACCGAAATCCCAATTGCCTATCATCCTGATGGACGCAGCCGCCGACCGCATTTGCGCACATGGCGCGATGGCTGGCGGCATTTGCGCTTCATGCTTCAGACGCGCTGGCACGCCGCCTTTGCGCCGCCCGCACCCGCTCAAACGATTTTGCAAGATGTTGAATAATGGTGTTGTCTTTGGTTTCTGGTTATAATTTGATTAACGTGGGTATAAACTTGCGCGGCTTCTGAGGAGACAGCAGCGTGGGGTTTCACCTGGGGATTGGACAATGACAAATTTTTCATTTCTGGAGGGAGTTACATGCAATTAAGACGGAAAGGACGACGATCCCAACGGTGGCTGCTGCCGCTTTTGGCGTTGATCGTTGTGATTCTGGGCGCGCCCTTTGTCAGTATGGCGCAAGAAGGCAGCGCGCAAGAAGGGGGAGCGCAACAAGGTGGAGCGCAAGGTCAATCGAGCGATCCCCTTGCAGGCGTGAACGCGGTTCCATTCGCCTCTGAGGCGGCATTGGTGGATTCGTCCTCGTTGGCATCCATCACGATGGAAGTGCCGCAAAACGTCTATACCTACCCCGATGGGCGTGTGCAGATCATCGTCGAACTGACGCAGCCCGCTGCCTACCATGCGTTCCTGAACGCGGGCGGCAAAGAGGCGGCAGGCGCACTTTCAGCGGGACAATCGGAACTGGCGGTCGTGCGAGCGGCGCAATCGTCGTTCCTCAGCCGCTTGTCAGGTGCCGGGATCAGCGTCCAGCCGATCACCAGCACGGGCTTCCTCGCCAACACGGTCACGGTTGCGATCAACCCCGCACAAATCGATGCGCTGCGCGCTCAGCCGGGCGTCGCGCGTCTGTATTACGATGTGATGGTTGAGCGCGATATGTATCGCAGCGTGCCGTTCTTGGAGGTTCCCACGGTGTGGAATACCCTCTATCCGGGTGGATCATCGCTCGGTCTGGGGACAGTCGTCGCCGTGATCGACAGCGGTATCGATTTCTCGCACACGAACTTTGGCGGCAGCGGTGTGTGGCCCACCAATCCGGCAGTGCGGACTGCCGCGCCATTGGATGCTAATTTTGGACCCGGCGAAAAAGTCTGGGGCGGCTGGGACTATGTAGGCGATCTGTACAACGGTGGCAACACCAGCGAGTCGCCCGGCATTGCGTCTGTCATGATCCCCACGCCCGATCCCAACCCGATTGACTGCTCGCGGGATCGCACGGTGTTGTCCCCCCCATACCCCGTGATTCCGGGCGGTACGCCCGTCGGTCATGGCTCTCATGTTGCCGGGACAGTCGCGGGCTTCGGCGTCAACGCCGATGGTTCGACGTATGCGGGCGGCTATAACAGCGTGCCGTTCGGCGCGTTGAAGGTCGGTCCCGGCGTTGCGCCCTATGCGTCGCTGTTGGCGCTGCGCGTTTTCGGCTGCTTCGGCTCGACCTCCAGCGCGAACGTGGCGGCAGCGATTGATGATGCGGCATCTGGGCGCTTCGGCGTGCAGGCGGATGTCGTCAATATGTCGTTGGGCAGTAACTTCGGTTATGGGCGCGATGACGGTATTCGTTTCATCTACAACGCGGTCATTCCCGCGGCGACCTCGGTTGGAACGCTGATCGTGGCATCGGCGGGCAACAGCTCCGATACGCACTACATCACGGGTTCGCCTGGTGCGGTCGCGTCGGCGCTGTCGGTTGCTTCGATAGCACACGATGTCGAATGGAACGGCATCAGCCTGACCGGAACGACAGCGAACGGCACATATGCCGTGCGCAATGCGATCTCGAACGCGCCGTCAGTCGTTGCGGGTCCGTACCCGATCTACTATCTCGGTGCAGAAGATGGCTGTCAAGCCGCCGACTATAACACCTTCCCTGCCGGGCATGTGGCGATGGTCAACTTTACGGGGCTGTGTGGGTCGGGTGGCTTGTATGGTGCTGCCGCAGGCGCAACCCCCAATCGTCCGCTCGGTTTGTTGATCGTCAGCAACACGGCATCGTTCCAGAACTTGGGCTGCGCGGGTGCTGCACCCTCGATCCCATGCGTGTCGCTGTTGAAGATCACGCGCGATTTCATCCAGGCGAACCAGCCCGCCGTGCGCGTCACCTTCAATCCAGCATTGACAGCCGCCGTTCCTGAACTGATCGATGTGGTTTCCACGTTCAGTTCGCGCGGTCCTGCCAGCTTCAGCGCGGGCATCAAGCCGGATGTGGCGGCACCCGGTGATCGGATCCTCAGCGTCTCGTCGGGTTCGGGTTCGGCGGGCTACTCCATCGGTGGTACATCGATGGCTGCGCCGCATGTCGCGGGTTTGGCGGCGATCCTGTTGAGCAATCCGCGCTATAGCTCGTGGGCGCCGACGCAGATCAAAGCGTTGATCATGAACACGGCGAACAATGACGTGTTTTCGCCAACGAATCTCGGTTTTGTTCTGCCGAACAACCGCGCCGGTTCGGGTCGGATCGATGTCCTCGACGCCTTCGAAAACGAAGTGATTGCGTATAACTTCCTGCGCCCTGATGTCGTCGGCGTCAACTTCGGCAATCTGTGGGTCGTGCCGGGTGAAACCGCCTTCGTGGAGCGCACGGTACGCATCCAAAATCGCAGCGCATCGGCTGTGACGTATGACATTACCATCGACACCAACGCCGACAATAACATTTCGAGCTTCGCAACGAATGAGGACACGATTACCGTCCCGGCGTTCAGTTCGGCAGATGTGCAGGTCTTCTTCGATGTTGATATCCCCGTCAGCGGCGTAGCGCCATGGAACTTGGCAGACCCAACACTGTCACCAGTCCACTTCCTATCGGCAACCTTCTCGCTGCCGCGCCATTATCTCTCGGCGGAAGTCGGCAATCTGATTCTCACGCCCACGGCGGGTTCGGATGTGTCGCTGCGGGTGCCACTGTATGGACATGCGCGCGCTGCCTCGACCAGCTTCGCGGAAAATGATCCGGTGTTGCTGAGCGGCGCGGCGACGGGCGCAGGCATCGTCGATTTGGCTGGCACGGGCGTGGATACGGGTGTCGGTGCTGGCGATATCACCAGCGCGGTCACGGCGTTCCGGCTCATGGGAACGGACAATCTCAACGATACCGACCCCGATATGGGCATCGCGCCGGAATATGACCTCGAACATATCGGCGTTTCGAGCAACTTCAACAACGTAGGCGGCAATACGGCGGGCAGCGCCAATGCGAACAGCCGTATTTGGTTCGCGATCACCACGCGCGGCGATTGGTCAACGACGAGCATGATGACCTTCCGCGTTTGGATCGATCCGGGCGCGAACGGTTTCACGTTTAACAGCGCGGACTATTTCGCGCAGACGCAGACCCCGAACGACACGATTCAGGGCAGCCCGTCGGATATTCCGTATGTGCTGTCGTTCCGCATGGATCAGGGCGGCGGACCCTTGATTGGACCCGTCAACAGCTTCTCGCCGGGGCTCAACACGTATCTGTACGAAAACAACGTGTTGTTCATCGGCATCAATCCGGGACAGTTGTTCGATTACGATTTCGCCACGCCGGGCAATCAGTTCTCCCCGATGTTTGGCGCGGGCGTGACCAAGTTCCGCTTTTTCGTCACGGCGCAATTTGGTGGGTTCATCGTCGATGCGTCGCCAGAATTCGAGTTCGATATGGCAGAGCCGTTCATCGACACGCATTATCCAACGCTGTCGCTGACGACCCCGCCGACATGGAATGACCTGCCGAACAACAACGTGCCATTCACCTATGATCTGCGCGATTATCCGTTGGCAGATATACCTGCACCCGCGCTGCTGCTGCTGCATCATCACAACGTCGCGGGCGCGAACGGCTTCAACCGCGCCGAAGTGGTATCGCTGGATGTGGACGAAGCCAACGTTGGGATCACTGATTTCTACACCGATCCTGATCCAGCCGTCGCGGGCGCTCCGCTCGATCTCCACGTGAAGGCGTTCAACTTCACCAATGGCGTCTCGGTCAACTCGACGCTGACCGTCACGCTCCCCAATTCGCTGTCGTATACGGGTTACACACTGGATGAAGATTATCCGGGTACGATAGGAACGCCCTCGATCTGCGTTCACACGGGCGAACCGTTCGGCGGCACGCTGAACTGTATGTTCGCGCAGCAGCCGCTCGAAAACGCGCATCTGACGATCAACACCACGGTGGACGGCGGTTTCGCAGGCGATATCGCCTCGACGGCGACGCTCACCAGCGACGTGATTGAACTCGATGGCAGCGACAACATCGCCACGCTCTCAGTCGATGTGCCGCCGGGACAGCCCGTCACGATTTCGCCCATGGGTGCCAGCGCCAACACCGATCCCAGTTTTGTGTGGGAGCGCGTGCCGGGTGCGGGTTGGTACTTGGTGTGGGTCAGCGGCTTGAGCAGCGAATTCGTCGAATCACAATGGGTTGAAGCCGTCGCGGTTTGCGATGTGACGACTTGTACCTACGATCCAAACTTCAGCCTGTTGAGCGGCACATATAGTTGGTGGGTGCTGCCGTGGAACGAAGCCTCGCTCGAGGGCCCGTGGAGCAACGAGACGGTTTTCAGTGTGACCGTTGCGCCGGGAATCGTGACGCCGATCAGCCCAACGGGCGGCATCGTGGATACGTCACCGGACTTCACATGGGAACTGCTGCCGGGTGTGAGCTGGTATCACCTGTGGGTCAGCGATGTGACGCTGCCAACGGGCTTGCTCGTTCACGAACTATGGTATCCGGCAACGGGTATTTGCAATTTCACGACGGATGTTTGTACGGTTGATGGCTCGTTCTTGGCGCTGTCGGGGGGCGCTTACAAATGGTGGGTACGCACGTTCAACGCGGAAGGCGGTTATGGGGCGTGGAATACGCCGACCGACTTCACGGAGAACATCGCCCCCGCTGTTCCAGTACCGATGATACCGACAGGGACGAGTGCTAATACCAATCCGCCGTTTGAGTGGTCGCGTGTGCCGGGCGCAACGCATTACTTCGTCTGGTTGAGCGGTCCCGGCGGATTCATTACCCAACAGCAGTTCGAGACGGGCGCTGTTTGCGATGCGACCTCGTGCGAAGCTGATTTGGGCGTGAGCCTAAGCGGTGGTTGGCACGCTTGGTTCGTGCGCTCGTGGAACACGCAAGGCGGATTGAGCGCGTGGAGCGCCGAAACGAACTTCACCGTCACCATCGCACCGAGCGGCACGACGGGCATCAGCCCCACGGGTGCCGTAGCGAGCGCGTCACCGACGTTCACTTGGAACCATGAAGAGACCACCACCCATTACCTGCTGTGGATCGCACAGTCGGGCGGCGGTACGGTTCACATGGAATGGTTCACCGAGGGCGCGGCGGTCTGCACGGACGACGATATCTGCACGGCGACGCCTGCAATTGTCCTGCCGAACGGGAACTATCGTTTCTACGTCCGCACGTCGAACGCTTACGGCATGGGACCTTGGAGTCCGCAAGTCGACTTCACGGTCAACGCCGCGCCGTACACGCCGGAAGAAATTGGTCCCGCGACGAACGGATCGTTCGAGGGGTCAAGTACCGAAGCCAATATGGGCGGCGGCACCTCCTTCAGCGAAGGCGAATAAATTCTAAACCATGTCCTCGTCGAACGCGGCGGGGACATTCATCGTTGCAGCGCAAACGAATCCGAGATAGCCTCATCTCGGATTCGTTTTTTTATTGCTTAAAAGGATGATCGAATATGGCACTTCCAATCGCCGTGCAGCTTTACAGTGTGCGCGAGGCGCTGGCAACGGATTACGAAGGGGTGATTCGTCAAATCGCGGCTATGGGTTATGCAGGCGTCGAGGCGGCGGGTATGTATGGCGAAAGCGTCGAAAGCGCCGCGCGCCTATTCAGCGAACTGGGCTTGACCGTGCCAAGCGCGCATCTGCCGCTGCCGATTGGCGACGACAAAAGCCGCGTCCTCGATACTGCGGCGACGTTGGGCGTACAGTACGTCGTGCTGGCGTGGTTGCCCGCCGAAGAACTGCGTACCGTCGATCAAATCAAGGCGCATTGTGAGCGCATGAATGAGGGCAGCGCCAACGCGAAGGCGAACGGGCTGACGTTGTGCTATCACAATCACTGGTGGGAGGTCGAGTTGATCGAGGTGCTAGGCGACCGAACGCCGCTCGATGTGATGTTGGAGCATCTCGATCCGTCCGTCGCCTTCGAGGTCGATCTGTATTGGGTCAAGACGGGCGGCGCTGATCCGGTGCTGACGCTCAATCGGCTTGGCGCGCGCGTGCCGCTGGTGCATGTGAAAGACGGCTCCGCTAAAGTGGAGGATTCGATGCTGGCGGTGGGTGATGGGACGCTAAATTATCCGGCGATCTTGCCGGCTGCGGCTCATGCAACGTGGGCAATCGTGGAACTCGACCGCTGTGCGACGGACATGCTGACGGCGGTGCGCCGCAGCTATGATTATTTGGTCAAGACGGGGTTAGGGCGCGGACGCCAATCAATGGGGTAGGATGGGGTGCTATATCCGCATCTGAAATCAACTACACCCCCCAGGTCTATTGCATCAAGATACGAGGTCTCAATTGAAGAATTCACCTCAGCCCCTCTACTTGGAGAGGGGCAGCGGTGAGGTGGTTTTTATTCCGATGCGTTCACCGTGAATGTACCGCCATCCGTGCGCCCGAACACGTCCGGCTGATAGAACGCATAGCCGTTCGCAGGGCGAATTTGGAACGTGCCGGGTGATGTTGCGCGCAGTTGATAGCTGTAGACATAAGTCCCGCGCGGCAAGAAGTCGGCATACAAGAACGTCGCTTGGTCGCGCAGTTCGATATGATCGTATGCCCATCCATTGAAGAACCAAAACCGTTGGGATGCTTCATCCGAGTAGAGCGCCGACGCGGTGCCGCTGTCTGATGTAAGCAGTGACAGATCGATGCTCTCCATCCCGGCGGGCAGTGGGTCTTCCAGCGCGAAGAAGAACAAATCTTGCGGCAGGACGACGGACAAACGCACAGTGATTGTGTCCCCAACCGACGCGCTATCGATGCGCTCGTTCCGGTTCGCGCCCAAGAAATACTCGCGCGTCACGCTCACGCCGCGATTGAGCGCGGTCACGCTGTCGGCGGGGAGGCGCGTCTCCAAGAAGGCGTTGTAGTACAGCGCGCCCGTTCCCTCGCTACGCGCGATGTTCAGCGTATTGGCTTCATCCGTCAGCAAATCCGCGACGGCGATGCGCAGTTCCGTTGGCGCGATGATCGTCGCTGGTGTGACGGTTTCGCTGACGAGCGTTTCAGCGTTGAGCGCCGCTGTATATGCGTAATCGCCTTCGAGTTCGCCGCTGATCTGCATCCATTCGCTGAATGCCATGACCGACCACGCCGTTTCTTGCGTCGTCGCCCAATGATCGCCGCGCCGCGCGCTCATCAGCCAGCGGACAGCGTTGGGGAGCAGCGGGTTTTCAGCATCCGTCCGTGCCAATGCCAAGAGCGAAATGGCGGTCGTGCGCGTATCGCTGCCCCAATTAATCCAGTCGAGCGTCGTCTCTTGCCACTGTGCGCCCGTCGCGGACAGGATCGCATCGTCGGCTACATCCGTGATCAGCGCGGGGATGTTGGCGCTGTCCGGCTGCACCTCGTGATACGCCAAGAGCAAGAACGCGCGCGCCGCGACGGTCAACTGATCGCGGTAGTCGAACAAGGCATCAAGCGAGTCGGACAAGACGTTATTGCCCCCGCCGCTGCCATCGAGCGATTGCTGCCAGCGGGCGATAGCGTAGTACAGCACAGGCAAGCGATTCAGCACATAGTCGGGCGTATCCAAGCCAACTTCGGAGAAGTCCGCGCGCAAGAACTCGAATGCCGCTTCGGTCGTGTCCGCTTCGACATCGAAGCCCGCGATTTTCGCTTCTGCCAAGCCGAGCAGGGCATACGCCGTCACCAGCGTATTCGACTCCATGCCGCCGAACCAACCCCAGCCGCCGTCGTCGTTTTGTGCTGCGATCAAGTCCATCACGCCGACCGTGAGCGTGACCGACAGCGCCGATTGCAGTTCGGGATTGTCGATGTTCAGATCGCGCAGCGCCGCGAAGGTCACGACGTTGGGCAAGAAGCGGCTGACGGTCTGTTCGATGCACTCGTGCGGGAACGCGCGCAGATAATCGAGCGACTCAAGCGCGCTTGCTGCCAGCGAGGGCGATAATTCGACGCGCAGTTCGCCGTCAATCGGCGTTTCGGTCTGCGGGAGGACGATGCCTTCGGTCACATCGCCCGCCGTGAACAGCGCGCCGCCTGTCCCGGTGGTATCCGGCGCGGTATAGCGATACACCGGAATCAAGCCGTCCTCGCTCGTGCGCAACGCGGGCTTGGCGGCGTCTTGTACGCCGTCCCCCACGGCGAAGAATGTCAGATCGACGCCTTCGACATCTTCGACTGTTGCCGTCCACACGACGCGCAGGCTCGATCCCGCCGCGATGGTCACGGTTTGGGCAGAGTCCCCTGTCAGCGTGACGCCGGACGATTCTAAGCGTGCCTCAATCGCTTGCTCAACCGCAGTGTTGTTCTGGATCACGGCTGCCAATTCGACTTGATCGCCCACGACCATGAAGCGCGGCGCGACCGGACGCACGAACAGTGGCAGCGTCGAGACCAACTGTGCGGTCGTCTCGCCAACCTTGGTCTCGAGCGTGACGCCGCGCGCGTCCAAGCGCCATGTCGTCAGGTTATCGGGCAGCGTAACCGTGACGGTCGCTTGTCCGTTCTCATCCGTGACGACATGCGGCGCCCACAGCGGCGTATATTCAAAATCCTCGCGGATCAGCACGCCGCCGCCACCCCCCCCGCCGCCGCCACCGCGCCCGCCGGAGAAGAACGCTTCGGTTAGAGGGTCGATCAGCACCGATAGGGCGACGCCCGTCACAACGCGATCCGCTTGTTCGCCGTAGAACATCGCTTCGAGCGTGGCGCTGTTGCGCTCCATCAACGCCAACACGGCTTCATCCGTCAGCGCGATGCCGAGTTCCGCTTGGACGGGGTTGCCGTCGACGTCGGTCACCGTTACATCGAACGACACGGAGTCGCGCGGCGCGGCTTGTTCAACCGATGGCACGGCGATGATGTTGAGGCGCGCCCGCACGGGTTCGACCGGCAGTTCGATTGAACCGACTGCATAATCGGGATACCTGAACGCTTGCCACATCCCGCGCACCAGCACGACATTGACGAACACGTTGGGCGCATCGGCGTCGGTCAGCGGCACGTCGTAGACGATACTGCCGCCCTCGAACGTGACGACTTCCGCGCGCATGATGTCAGCGCGTTCCACTGTGATCAGCGCCGAGACGGGGATCGGCAGGTCGCTGAACGGATTGGCAATGATGATCGAAGCCGTGTCGCCCGGCTGATATTGTTCCTGATCGGGCAGCAGCGTGACTCTGTTCGCGCTGCCGTATCGGCTGCCAAAAACGGTGTTCGCGTCCGGCGCGTAGACCGAGTTCGAGGCGCTGTTCTCGCGTCCGTCTGCGTCGGTCACAATGGCGCGCAGCAGGAAAGTGCCAGCGGTGGGCGGCGTGAAAGCGTAGCTTGCGCGCCCCGATCCATCGCTTGTGATGCGCTGTGTCCCCAGTTGGATGAAGGATTGCGCCCACGAATAATCCCCGAACGTCGAGCCGCTTGGCGTGCGCTCCCACCGGACTTCATACGTCTCGACCATGATCGGGGTGTTCGGGAGTGCGGCGCTGTCCGGCGTGACCGTGATCAGGTCGATGATATTGGGCTGTCCGGGCGTGATGAAGCTGTTCGCTGTTCCGATGCCGACATACGCGGCGGCTGGATGTGCGATCAACGTGGCTTGATCGCTGATCGTCTGTCCGCTGGCGTCAATCACATCGGCTGCGAGGGTGATCAGCATCGGCGTGGCGGCTTCAGTGGGCGCGACGGTGCTATCGAGCGCGAACAGCAACTGTCCGTCCGCGTTGGTCGTCGCTGTCAAGCCTTCATACGAGGTGGTATCGTTCAGCAGCGATTCGTTGTAGAAATAGCCGTTGTTCTGCTCACGTCTGTAATCGTCGCTGAAGCTGTAGCGCCCTTCGCCCGCGTACATAAACGTGGTCGGGTCGCCATACGCGCGATAGGTGACATTCGCGCCGCCGACGGCACCGCCCGCGTACAGGCGCGTGTTTACCAGCGCCGAGAGCGCGTCGCCTTGAATGATCGAATCGCGTTCTGGCGCGACTTCGACGGTGAATTCTGGCACACGGAACTCTGCAACGTTGAAAATGATCGATGAACTGCGCAGTGTGTCATAGCGAGATGAGATATAACCGAATTCATACGCATTGCCATCGCCGAAATCTGCGAGGATCACGATATCGCCCAACGGCGCGTCGTCAGGGATCACAAATTCGTCGCTGTACGTGCCGAATTCCGTCACATCGAGCGCACCCTCGAAATAGACGCGCTCGCCATAGTTCTCTTTGATCGTGATGTTGACTTGCGCGATATCCGGCACGCTGTAATCCATGTCGCGTCGATTACGCAGCACGCCGCGAAAGTAGACCGTCTCGCCGGGACGATAGACCGGACGATCTGTGTATAGATAGCCGCGCTCGGTTGGCAAGCTGGTTTCAATGTTGCTGTACCAAGCCCCATAATCAGCCGCGCTCGATGCTGTAATCACAACGCGCGCGTCGGGGATGTTCTCTTGAGCCTGTTGATAACTGCCCGGCAGCCCTTCCACGACCAGATCGACGGGCGCACGGAATAAGCCGTCGGCGTCCGTCATCCCCGTGGCGATGTTGTCGCCTTCACGGTACACGTCAATCGTGGCGTTCGCTAGTGGCGCGCCGCTTTCCATGTCCGTCGCCCAGATCAGCGTTTCGTCCGCCGAACGCACAACGGTCAAGTTGGTATCGCTGACCGCCAGCGCGAACTGCACAAACGATGCGCCGTTCATCATGCGCGAAACGATGGGCAGATTGACCGTGACCCAGTACAAGCCTGGCTCAAGCTGTCCGCCCGCTTCGGAGACGAGATTGACATCGAAGAAGGTGACTTCGAGTGCTTGCGTGTTGAACGATTGCGTCCACGTCCGCACGGTGTTTGCTTCCGAGACCCATGGCGGCATTTCGCCCGTGAAGACGTAACCCGCCAAGAATGATCCATCCAAATTGAAATCGGAGAACGTGATCTGGCTAATTTCGTCCGGCGGCATCCGATACAGCTCGAAGTCGATATCCATGTTATCCATGATGCGCATGGCGAAGCTGGTATTCTCGCGGTATGCGCCCGTCACATTGAAGTTGCCCGCAATGATCGGGTAGGCGTCCGGCTGCGGTGGGAGCGTGGTGAAGCTGAACGCGAAATCTTCGCGCGTTGGGTTGCCATACACATCTTCGACGCCCGCCGCGATGGTGATGGTGTAGGTGGTGTCCTCTTGCAGCGGGAATCGGAGGTTGACCTGCTGCGGCGCATAATCGTAGATTTCTGGCGTCCACTCCGGCGGTTCGGGGTCGATGGTGATGCGATCCCGCAGCGTTTCGCGGTTGATCGGCGCATTGAAATCGATGCTCACGCCGTAGCCGCGATAGTAGGTATCGACTTGATCGCCGTCCGTCGGCAGGGTTTGCAAGACAGCAGGGTAGGGAACCGTGATGAACGTCGCCGCAATCTCGTTCGGTGTCTGTCCTTCGCCATTTGCACTTAAAATGCCTAGTGCCAATCTAACGGTGTAGGGTGTCTCGATTGCCAAGCGCGCATCGGGCGTGAACGTCAGCACCGAGTCGTTTTCGCTCCATGCGAACGAGCCGATGACGGGTTCGCCAGTTAATGTGTTGACCAACGTAAACGCGGCTTCGGCGGCGGCGGTATCCACGCCCTGATTGAACGTGACGATGATTGGCGCATCGAGCGGGATGCCCGTCGCTTCGCTCAGCGGTTCGATGTTGGTGATGGCGGGTTCGGGGGTGCGGAACGTCCAGAAGAAATCTTCGGGCGTCTGTGCGCCATCAACTGCTGTGAAGCCGCTTTCGACGCTGGCAGTATACGTTGTGCTGCCCTGCAAGCGTTCGGATGGCGTGAATACGTACAGTGACGTGTTGATCCATTCGCCCGCGCCCGCAATCCGTGGATCGAAGGTCACTGGCGACGGGAGCGCCGCCATTTGTTCGGTCGTCCCCAATGGCACGACTGGACGGTCAAAGGCGACGACGATATCGCTGGTCGTGTCGATATCGGATGCGCCCGCTTCTGGAATCGTGCTGGCGACCAACAGCGGATCGAGAGTTTCTTGCGCCCATGTGCGCGGCGTCACGCCGGACAGTCCGACGGACAGCGCAACCATGAGCGCGATGAAGAACGCGAAACGTGATTTTCCCACGCTGCACCTCAGTGAAAAGAATTGAAATATCAATCGAAATTATAGCAGGGATCGGTTGAAGGAGCAGACTACAAGCGGTTCAAATGCCGCTGTTCGCCTGACGTTATTGCGCCGCGAATCGGGCGGCTGCCCTACCAGCGACATAACCGCTTGCCCACGCCCACTGAAAATTGTAGCCGCCGATGCGCCCGTCCACATCGCACAGTTCCCCGCACAGATATAAGCCGGGACACGCGCGCGATTCCATCGTTTCCAAGTGGAGTTCCGTCAGCGGCACGCCGCCCGCCGTGACTTCGGCGTAGGTGAAACCGCGATCTCCGGTGATGGGGAGCGGATACGCCGTCAGCGCGCGTACAAACGCCTTGCGCGTGTCGCGCGGGAGTTGATCGGCGGGTATTCCCGGCTCGACGTTGACGGAGGCACAAAGCAGCCGTAGCAAGCGATCTGGCAGCGCGCCGCTGAATATCCGCGTCAATGGGGTGCGTCCGGCGCGCAGCACACGCGCTTCGAGCGCGTCGGACGTCTCGTCAGGCAGCCAGTTCGCGTACACTTCGCAGGTCGGATCGTCCATGCGCGCGGCGAGATAGTAACGGCTGATATCGAGTGCGACGGGACCCGAAATGCCGAAATGTGTACACAGCATCGATCCCGTAAATGATGTGAGCGGCTTGCCCGTGCTATTTTTCACGTCCAATGTGACAATGGTCGCAATGCCGCTCAAAGCGCACAGCGGATGATCGCGCGGGAGGGTCAGCGGGACGAGCGCCGGGAATACGCGCCGCGTGATCGTATGTCCGAGCGCGCGCGCGAGGGCATAACCGCCGCCATCCGAGCCGGATTTCGGCAAGCTGCGTCCGCCGGTCGCTAGGATGATGTGATGCGCAGTCAGCGTCCCCCAATCACCCGTCATGCAGAACGCATCGGCGTCGCGCTGGATCGCCTCGACGCGGCACGGATGCTGCAACGACACATTCGCCGCGCGCGCGGCGTGCAACAGGGCATCCAAGACCGTATGCGCATCGTCGCTGACGGGGAACAGCTTGCCCGTATCCTCGCGCTTGAGTTCGACGCCCAGTTCGCGGAAGAAGGCGAGGGTTTGCGGTACATCGAAGCGGCGCAAGACTTTCTTGATCGCGTTGCGCGATGATCCCGCATACATCGACTCGTCGACCGCATCGTGCGTCACATTGCAGCGTCCGCCGCCCGCGACCAAGATTTTCGCGCCCAATTTTCGCGCGCCGTCCAACGCGACGATCCGCGCGTTCGGGTTGGCGCGTCCGGCGCAGATCGCCACCATCAAGCCCGCCGCGCCCGCGCCGACAATGGCGATATCAGCGTCGGTCATTCAGGGACAGCGATGGGGTGCGTTTGGGCGTAGGCGATCAGCTCGTCCGGCGTGAAGCGCGCCTTGAACGTGAACGCGAACGGCGTTGCGCCGTGTTCCTGCATGTAAGCGAGGCGCGTTTTCGCGTCTTGCGGGATTGGGAGCGTGCCAGCCGGAAGCCACCACAGCGCCATGTGCGGCGTGTCCATCTTCTCGAACCAATCGGCGCGACGACGGTACACGTCGATATGTTGGCTGCGATAGGTGTACTCAAACAGCGCGTCAATCGACTCCCAGACCGACATATTGATGATCAGCCTGTCACTCTCGAACACACGGAACGCTGTCGCATTGTCTTGGTCGCTCTTCAGCCGCCAAACGAAGCCCGATGCCGCGTCCGCGTGGGCGTTGATTTCTGCCAAGCTCGCCACGAAATCCGCCATGATGGGCGTATCCAGCGGCGCGCGCATCGCCGCGATGTTGATCTGTGCCAAATGATATTCGCTCATCCTCGCCCCCTGTAATGTGTTTGGTCGGGGCATGGTGTGCTATGCCCACAATCTATTTTAATACATGGGGATTGGATGCGCTTCAGTCCATTGTTCCACCGCCTGCTCAATCTGCTCCCACGAATCCACGACGAACAGCGTATCGTGATATTCGTGCGGACTCTGTTCATAAATCTCGAAGGCATCGAGCGTGAACGGCACGATTTCGACCTCACCGTTGAACACGCGCTGCATTTCCGCATAGGACGACATCAGTCCCGCGCCCAGCGCTTTTAATTCGCCATCTTCGCGGATCAAGCCGAACTCGACGGTGTACCACCACAAGTTACCGAGCGAATGGCGCTGCTGCTGTGTGTAATCGACGGCGTGCAGGGCGAAGCGCTGGATGAAGTCGGCGTAGCGCGGAATCGCCATGAACGGCAGATGTCCGAAAGCATCATGAAAAATGTCGGGCAGCGGCGTATAGTCGAGGTCGGCACGATCCCGAATGTATTCCGTGATCAGAAATTCACGCCGCGCCAGCGCCTCGAACCAATCTTGTCCATTGGTATACTGCACATCCGTGCTGACCAACTGCCACCCATTGATCCGCTTAAATGCCTCGTTCATGGCGGCGAAATCGGGAACGCGATCTGCCGTTAAGCCAATTTGCTCAAAACCTTCATGATACCAGCGTGTGCTGTGCCGCATGACGTCAGCATATTGACGCTGATACAATGCGCGCCACGTCGCATCGTCGTCGGCGCTGAAATGATGAAACGGTCTGCTCCCAATCATGCTTTACTCTCCATTTCCTTCGAGCCAAGACGCCATATAGTCCGGCTTTTCTAATGCCAATCCATCAACGGTCAAATTCAGTGAATTGAACGTATCGACCATGACCGCGTATTCTTCCGTCTGCTTCGCGCCAATCGATTTCTCGGTCGCGCCCGGCTGGGGCCCGTGTGGTAATCCGCTCGGATGCAGCGTGATATCGCAGCGGTCGATGCCCTTGCGCGACATGAAATTGCCTTCGGCGTAGTAGATCACCTCGTCCGAATTGACATTCGAGTGATTGTACGGCGCGGGGATCGCCAGCGGGTGATAGTCGAACAGGCGCGGCACGAACGAACAGATGACGAAATTGTTGCCCTCGAACGTCTGATGGGCGGGCGGTGGCTGATGGACGCGCCCGGTGATCGGCTCGAAGTCGCGGATGTTGAACACCCACGGATATAGATAGCCGTCCCAGCCAACAACATCGAGCGGATGATGATCCAAAATGTGCGCGGTCAGGCGGTCACGTGCTTTTACACGGACTTCAAATTCGCCGCGTTCGGTGTACGTCTCCAACGTGGTCGGGACACGGATATCGCGTTCGCAGTAGGGCGCATGTTCGAGCAACTGCCCATATTTGTTGCGATAGCGTTTCGGCGGCTCAATCTGCGACGGCGCTTCGATCACGAAAAAGCGTGCATCGGGCGTTGTCAATTCCATTTGCCACGTCACACCGTAGGGGATCACAATGTAATCGCCCGGCTCGAACGCCAACGCGCCGAACTGTGTATGCAGCCTCCCGTTGCCCTCGTGGACGTACCAAACTTCATACGCTTGCGCGTTGCGATACCAATACGCCATATTTTCAGTGGGGCGGCTGACGCTTAGTGTCACATCGCGGTTGCCCATCAGCGTTCGCCGTGCCGCCAGCGCATTACCGCTGGATGGCGCATCCGCTGTGTGCAAAGCGCGATGCCGCAGCGCGCCGAAATCGACATATTCCGGCGTCACCGCGCCGCAATCTTGGACGCGCAGCACGCGCGGCGGCAAAAAATGATGATATAAAATTGACTGCACGCCAGAGAAGCCGTCCAAGCCCATGACTTCTTCGCGGTACAGCCCGCCGTCCGGCTTGCGAAACTGTGTATGCCGCTTGTGCGGGATATCGCCCAATTTGTGATAGAACGTCATTTTTCAACGATCCTTTTCTGTCCAACGAGATTGCGCAGCACGCCAAGTCGTTCGATCTCCAACTCCACTTCATCACCCGGCTGCAACCACGCGCCCGCGCCCTGTGTGAGTTCGAGCAGACAGCCGCCGCCCACTGTTCCTGACCCGATCACATCGCCGGGAACGAGCATCACATCTTCTGATGCCCGTGCGATCATGTCCCCGAATGACCAATGCAGATCGCGCCAGTTTCCGCGCGAGCGTTCTTGTCCGTTGATGCGCGCGATCATCGTCAGATCGTAGACGCCGGGACGCCCAGTATGGCGATCCGCGAGTTCGTCGGGCGTTGTCAGCGTATTCAACAGCGACGTAGCAAAATCTTTGCCCTTCGCGGGTCCCAAGCCGACCGTCATTTCGCGCCGCTGCACATCGCGCGCTGACCAATCGTTGAGGATCGTGTAGCCCAAAATATGCGCTTCGGCGTCTGCCGCCGCAATATTCATGCCCGGCGTACCGATCACACACGCGACTTCGAGTTCGTAATCGAGCGCGTCGGTATAAGCCGGGTAGGGCATCGTGTCGCCGTCCCCGAAGATCGACCCGATGTGCGAGTAGTAAAACACGGGGAACTGATACCATTCATCTGGCACGCGCCGTCCGCGAATGGCGTTTCCGGCGATCACATGTGCCTCGAAGGCGTAGAAGTCGCGCAAGCTGGTTGGTGTGGGCATTATTATTTTGGACATGTGAGTCAGTTTGAACCGCCAAGCCGCCAAGCGCGCCAAGAAACATCTTTCTGTGCGTTCTTGGCGTCTTGGCGGTTCAAATTCCTTATAGGTTGCCCCGTCGGTCTTGTTCCATCTCCAACGCCTCAAACAGCGCCTTGAAATTACCCTTGCCAAAGCCCTGACTGCCATGGCGCTCGATAATCTCCACGAACACAGTTGGGCGGTCTTGCAGCCCCCGTGAGAAGATTTGCAGCAGGTAGCCTTCGTCGTCCCGATCCACCAGAATGCCCAGTTCGCGGATTTGATCCAGCGGTTCTTTGACGATATCCCCAACGCGCGCTGGCAGCGCCTCGTAGTAGGCATCTGGCACGCGCAAAAATTCGATGCCGTTCGCCTTCAGGTCGCGCACGGTGGAGATGATATCGCCGCTCATCATGGCGATGTGCTGAACGCCCGGCGTCAGATAGTAGTCAAGATATTCTTCGATTTGGCTCTTACGCTTGCCGTCGGCGGGTTCGTTGATTGGCAGCTTGATCCGCCCCGTGCCATTCTGCATAACCTTCGACATGAGCGCGGAATACTCCGTGCTGATGTCCTGATCGTCGAAGTGGAGCAGTTGGCGGAAACCCAGCACTTCATGATAGAAGCGTACCCACTGATTCATTTTGCCCAATTGGACGTTGCCGACGACATGATCGACGGCAGCGATTCCGGCACTTGTGTAGGGGAGATCGAGCGGTTTGTAGCTCGGTGCGAACACGCCTGTATAGTCGGAGCGGTCAACGAACACATGGAGCGTCTCGCCATAGGTGCGGATCGCGGCGGTGCGATAAATGCCATATTCGTCGGCTTCTTCGCGCGGACTCCACATGCCGATTGCGCCGCGTGCCGTCGTCTCGTGGTAGGCGCGCTCGACATCATCGACGGTTAGCGCGATAGTCTTCACGCCGTCGCCGTGTAATAGATGATGCGCGGCGATTTCGTGCGTCGGTGTGTAGGACGACGAGACGACAATGCGAATTTGCCCGGATTGCAGCACATACGATGCGAATTGACGATTGCCCGTCTCCAAGCCGGAATAGCCGATGGGTTTGAAGCCAAAGCCCTTCCACCAGTAATACATCGCTTGTTTGGCGTTGCCGACGTAAAAATGCAGGTGATCGACATTCTTGATCTGGAAAAAGTCGGCTTCTTCAGTGATCTGCCGAGCGTGCGGCGCGGTATCTAACATGAAAAGTTATCCTTTCAAGCAGGTTTGGCAGCGCCAAATCCTTATGGTTCATCTAACGATAAAGCGGTCGTATGTTTGACTTCGGTCAAGACGATGCTGGTAGAGACGCGCGCAATGCCCGGTAGGGGCGTGAGCTTCTCCATCAGCCATTGTTCAAGATGCTTGCGGCTGCGAACGGCGACCTTCAGCAGATAATCGAACTCGCCGGTGATGAAATGACATTCCAGCACTTCGGACATGTCGCGCACCGCATCCCGAAATGCGATGACGCGGCTCATCTCGTGCGATTGCAGCACGACGCTGATCAGGCACACGATGTCATAGCCGACTTTCTCGTGATCGAGCAGCGCGACGTACCGTCGAATGATGCCCAGTTCCTCCAAGCGGCGGATGCGCGCGTGGACAGCGGGCGGGGACAGCGCGATCCGGCGCGCGAGTTCAGCATTGCTGATGGAACTGTCTTGTTGAAGCTGTGCCAAGATCAGTTTGTCAATTTCATCGATGCGTTCCATGTGAATAATCTTTCATAGAATAGCTTTCAAGTCAATCACTATTCACCATTATGGCAAAAATGCCGAAGAATATACAGCTAAAGCCAGATGAGAAGATAGAATCTCGATCTGAAATCGATTGCGTCCGGTGTTCGCGGTGAAGAATGGAAAATCGCGTGCGATGAGACTATGCTTATCCGCAATTTCGTAGGGAAATGAGGCTTAAATTGAAATCCGTATCGCTCATCATCTTGATTTTGCTCGTTTGCATCGGCGGGGTGTCCGCTCAAGAAGCCACCCCTGATCCGGCTCAACCGCCCACCCAAGCGGTTGAACTGCTCGTCCCACAGATGCCCGGTTATCCGCACGATGCAACGGCATATACGCAAGGCTTGCTATTGCATGAGGGTCAACTGTACGAAAGCGCGGGACAGTACGGCGAATCGAGCTTGCGCCGCGTTGAGATCACGACGGGCGAGGTTTTACAGCGGTTCGATCTGACGCGCGCCAATCTCGAAGCCGCCGGTTGGCTCGATGACGTCGAGGCGGCATGTACGCTGACTCTGGTTGATCCGGCGAACGCGAACAGTGGCGAAATCTTCGCGGAGGGGTTGGCGCTGGTCGATGATCGGCTGATTCAACTGTCATGGAAAGAAGAATGTGCGCTCGTTTATGATCGTGCCACGTTTGAGATTGTCGATGTGATCCGCTATGACGATACACCCGATATGGTCGATGAGGGGTGGGGGTTGTGTTACGACGGCGACGTGTTGTATATGAGCGATGGCAGCGCGACGCTGACTGTCCGCGACGCGCAGACGTTCGCGCGCTTGAACACGATTCCGGTGATCTATAATGGCGAACCGCTGAATAACTTAAACGAGTTGGAATGCGTTGGCGACGTAATTTACGCCAATGTTTATCGCACGCCGTTCATCGTTCGCATCGACAAGGCGGCGGGCGTGGTGAATGGCATCATCAGCGTGACCAACATGCTCACGCGCGCTGAACAGGTCGGCATCGACGTTCTGAACGGAATCGCGCACATTCCCGACACGGATCGCTTTCTGATCACGGGCAAATACTGGTCGCGCTTGTTTGAAGTGCGCTTCGTAACGGTCACACAGCAGCCGTTCTAAAGCCTCAGGCGAAAGTAGGGGCGTGCCGCTGGCGCGCCCAATCAACAAAGGATTCCTCTACCTCAGTCGGTGTCGCTCTGCGCTCCATCGTCATGCGCGATGCTGCCGGCAATCCCCCAGCGTCCGCCTTCCGCGCGGCTGATCGACAAGCTGGCTTGATACAATTCGGTCGCCTTAGCAACTTGATCGAGGTCAAACGCCACGTCGCCTAAACTGTGCAGCGCCGCCGCGATAGTGGTTGGATCGCTGATTGCTCGTGCGAGTTCTAACGCGCGCTGATAGGCGGTCTCTGCACCTGCATAATCTTCGAGCGTGTGGGCGATGTCGCCTAACCGTTGATGGGCGCGGATTGTCCCGGCGGCGTCGTTCAACGTCTCGACCGTGTGCAAATTGCTCTCGTACAGTTGACGTGCTTGATCGTAGTGTCCGAGTCCGAGATGCGCCTCGGCTTCGAGTCTCCAAATATCCGCCAGCGTCGCTGGATCGCCACCGAGACTGACCGCCATCTGCCGCGCGGAGCCGAAGGCGCTCAAGGCTTCTTGATAGACGCCGCCGCGCAGCAGTCCCTCACCAGCAATGAGAGTGTAGTACAAGCTCTTGCCAATTTCGCCTGCGCCGTTCCAGTGATATGCGAGCGCGGCGGCGTGTTCCGCGTCAACGGGATACAGTGTCTCCAAGCCGATAGCGACGGCGCGCGCCAACTGGGCGCGTCCAGCGTCGGGGACGGGATCGAGGATGCTGTCACGCAGCTTGTCATGGGCGAAACGCCAATCGCCGTCATACGTCTCCAACACCGCGGCGTTGGCGCACGTCGCCAGCCAGCGTTCGAGATCGGGGGCTGTATCGACGTTGAGGTTCATTGCCAACAGGCGCATTAATTTCATGTCGAGTTCGCGTCCGGCGACAGCGGCGAGGCGCAAGAGCGGCTTGGCGTCGTCGGGGACGCGGTTGAGGCGACGCTGAATGACTTGTTTGACGCCGCCAGCGAAGATGTGTGCGGGGAGCGTGACCAGCCCGATCTGATCCATCTGTCCGGCTTCATCGGCTAAAGCGCGGATCACTTCGGTAAGGAAAAAGACGTTGCCTTCGGTCTCACGCTGCAAAAGGTTGATCACACTCTGCCGCCGTCCCGGTTCGCCCAAGATGGCTTCGCTCAACGTAGCGATATCATTGTCACCCAATCGCTGCAACTTGAGCAACTGCATGTCCGGCAGCAGCGCGGGCAGCGAGGGATATTCGTCGTCGCGGTAGCTGGCGAGAAGCAGAATGGGTATCTCTTTGGCGAGCGCGACGAGCGGACGCAAGAGCGCCAGCGTATCGCTCCCCGCCCAATGCAAATCTTCGAGGATGATCAGGAGCGGCTGATCGACGCGCATCAACAGCGACGGCAGCAGCTTGAGCAGGCGCCCGCGCAGGGATTTCGCATCGCGCGACGCGCTCGGCAGTGCGCGTCCGAGCATTTCTGCGATATCGGGGACGACGAGACGCAGCGCCAGCAGTTCATCGTCTGTTAGTTCGACCAACAGACCGAGCCAACGCATGGGCTGCCGCCAATGTTGATAGGGCGCTGCGCCTTGCGCCACACCCTGACCGCGCAAGACCAGCGCCCCTTGTACCATGGCTTGGACGGTGATTTCGTCCAATAAGCGCGACTTGCCGACGCCACTTTCGCCGCCAATCAGCCATGCGCTCCCGCGTCCACCGATGGCGCTGCTTAACGCGCGCGTCAGCAGATCGAACTCGGCGCTGCGCCCAACCATCGGCGCGGTGCGCAAGAAACTTTCGCGGATTTCAATCGTTTCGCTGCGGACGGGCAGCGCAGTGGCGTCGGACAAGCCGTGAATCGCTGCCTCTGCCGATGGATAGCGATCCGTCGGATTCTTCGCCATCAGCGTCAAGATGAAAAAGCCGAGTTCGGGCGGGATCGCCGTCATGTCCGGATAATCACGCATGACTTGGAAGATCAGCCGATTTGGGTCATGAATGTTGAACGGATGCACGCCCGCTAGGACTTCGTAGGTCAGCACCCCAACCGCGTACAGATCGGAGGCGATGGTCGCTTCGTCGCCCGCCATCACTTCAGGCGCGATAAAGCCTAGTGTGCCGACGGTCGTCCCGGCGGTCTCACCACGTTCGCCGTCAATGATCGACAAGCCGAAATCCAAGACCTTGACGCGCCCATCCACCACCAAGATATTGGAGGGTTTGAGATCGCGGTGAACGATTTTACGGCGATGAAGATAGGCGAGGGCTTGCAGCAGTTGTACGATCAAGTCGAGTTGAATATGACGGGGCGCGTTTTTGCCCGCGTCGATCAGCGTTTGCGCGCCATCGAGCAGATCCATCGTGTAAAACGGCTGATGATTGTCTACACTCTGATTGAAGCCATAATCCAGCACGCGGACGATGTTGGGGTGATGCAGCGATGCCATCAGTCGAAACTCGCCCGCCAGCGCCAAGCGCAGCGCGCTGCTGTCGGTGGTATCGAACAGCGTTTGACGGCGCTCTGGCGGATTGATCTGTTTGAGCGCCACCCGTTCGCCCGAAAAACGGTCGAGGGCGCGATAGACCGTCCCCATGCCGCCCGATCCGAGCAGACCGAGCAGTTGATAGCGCCGTCCGATAATGGTCATGAGCGCTTTATGCCTCTGACTCGGCTATTTTTTCAACCACGTATCGATCTTTGCCATAAGGCTCGGAAAATCGATAGGTTTAGGTTCGTAGTCGTTGCAGCCCGCCTCCAAACATTTCTCTTTATCGCCTGTGACGGCGTGCGCGGTCAGCGCAATGATTGGCATCGTGTGTGCGGCGGTGCGAATCTGGCGCGTCGCTTCCCAGCCATCGATCACGGGCAGGCTCATATCCATCAAGATCAAGTCGGGGTGGGTTGTCGTCGCCACTTGGACGCCCATTTCGCCATCTTGCGCGCTCACGACCTCGAAGCCGCGCCGCTGCAAGCGCCGCGTTAGCATGTCTAGGTTCATTTCGTTGTCTTCGACCACCAAAATCGTCGTCATGCGTCCGTTCGTCCTCAAGTATCGTTGGTCAGATCGCCTTCAAATGGGGTTATAGGCTCGATAAAATGGTGCGTATCTGATCGAATACCGCCGTTTGATCCGGCGTGACCGCACCCGCCGCCACCTGCTCAATTAGCGTGCGCACTTGTTCTAACGCCGCGGCAGGCGTGCGCTTTGACAGGCTGGCATTGATGCGCGCCCGCAGCAAGACCGGATTGAACGGCTTGAACAGATAATCGTCCGCGCCCAGTTCAATGCACTTGACCACGCTTTCGAGATCATCCATGGCGGAGATCACGATCACAGGGATATGGCGCAGCGCGGAGTCCGCTTTCAGCGCCTCCAAGACTTGATAGCCGTTCATGCGCGGCATCATGATATCCAGCAGGATCAAATCGAACGCTACGCTGTTTTGAGCAGCACCGCGCACCGCGTCCATCGCCAATATGCCGTCTTCCGCCATCGTGATGGTATAGCCTTGACGCTCTAAGCGCCGCGACAGCACATCTCGATTCATTTCATTATCGTCTACAACCAATATTCGCGCTGACGTTTCGCTTGACATGTTTGCTTGATCCTTGGGCAGCGTCTCGGATGCCCTCATGGGCAGTCTGAAAGAAACAATGCTCTATTCTACATCTAAATTACCGTTGTCAGACCCCGCCTTAACGTCATTTCGATAACCCGCCGCCGCCCGGCGTTTCGATCCGCAAGCGGTCGCCAGCAGCGACGCGCCCCGTCCATTTGCCGCCGACGATGCGCGACTCGCCGCCCCGTGTCAGCGTGTTCACGCCGACAGCGCCCGCATTTTCTAGGCTGCTCGTACCATTTGCTAAGCCGTAGGGCGGACGGATGCGTCGTTCGCTGTTGATCGTCACCGTCGCGTCGGTCAGGAACTCGTATTCGCGGATAACGCCGTCACCACCGCGAAAATCACCCGCGCCACCCGATCCATCACGCAGCTCGACACGCCATACGCGCATCGGCAGCGTTGCTTCGAGCGCCTCGACGGGGGTATTGCGCGTATTCGTCATGTGGCTGTGTCGTCCGCTGATGCCGTCACCGTCGGGATGCGCGCCGCCGCCGCCGCCAATCGTCTCATAATACACGAATGGCGTTCCGTCCGCGCGCGTGCCGCCGACGGTGATGTTGTTCATCGTGCCTTGACTCGCCGCCGGAATGCGCTGCGGCAGCGCGCGTGCCAATGCGCCCAACACGACATCAACGATGCGCTGTCCCGTCTCGGTGTTGCCGACCGCGACGGCTGCCGGAAAGTGCGGATCGAGCAGGCTGCCCGGTGGAATGCTCACGATAACCGGGTCGAATACGCCCTGATTGACCGGAAAATCGTCCGTGCCGAGCAAGCGCACACAGTAGCCGACGGCGGAGCGGACAATCGCAGGTACGGCGTTGAGGTTGCCCGCTACTTGTGCCGCTGTCCCCGCGAAATCAACGGTCATGTGCGTTCCAAGGACGCGAATCGTGGCGCGAATCGGGATCGCATATTCGCGCTGTCCGTCGCTTTCGAGCGCGTCCTCGAACGTGTATTCGCCGTCCGGGATCACGTCGATGATCGCTTCGGTCATACGCCGCGCGTAAGCGATGAGCGCATCAGCGTGTTCAGTCAGCGTCGGCGCGCCGTGCGTCGCGTAAAATGCGCCCAAGCGACGTTCGCCCGCGCGCTGTGCTGCCAACTGTGCCTCGAAATCGCCGCGTCGTTCGGCGGGCGCGCGGCTGTTGGCGCAGATCAGTGTGAGCAAATCGTCGGCGCGTCGTCCGGCGTCAACGAGCTTGACGGGCGGAATGATCAGCCCTTCTTGATACAGCTCTGTACTCAGCGGGAGCGAACCGGGCGACATGCCACCCATGTCGGCGTGATGCGCGCGGCTGGCGACGAAAAAGGTGGGCGTGTCGCTGTCGAGAAAGATGGGCGAAACCATCGTCACATCGGGGAGATGCGTGCCGCCTGCATACGGATCGTTGAGGATGATCACGTCGCCTGCTGCCATCGATGGGAACGCGCGCATTGCGGACGCGACCGACGCGGGCATACTGCCGAGATGGACGGGGATATGTGCAGCTTGGGCGACCATTCGCCCCGCTGCATCGAAAACGGCACAGCTAAAATCGAGGCGTTCGCGGATGTTCGGGCTGAACGCGGCGCGCTGAAGCGTGATGCCCATTTCTTCTGCGACGGACTCGAACACGCTGCGAAACACGCCGAGACTGATGAAATCGACAGACATACGCAATCCTATCTCAATGCAACAGGATTGCAATTCTATCCACAAACGCAGCGGATTACATTACGTTCGCTCGACAATCAAGTTATGAAATGCATCAACGCGCGCCGTCCAGCCCAGCGGAATCAAGATTGTGCTGTCGTACTGGAAACACAGCGCGGGCGCATCGATGATCGCGCCGGGCATCAGTCGTTCGCGGTCAACCAGCACCGCCTCATGCACGCCGTCGGCAAACTGCACCGGCTTGCGTCCCAATAGGCTATCAGGGGTGTTCGGCGGGGTTGTATCAGCGGAATCGGGCATCATGATCGGCTTGTCCACGATGGCGATGGCGCTCAGGCGCAGATTGACCACTTCAATCGGGCGTTCAGGCAGCGCATAACCGTAGGCGCGCTCGTGCGCTGTATGGAAGGCGCTGATGATCGCCGTTGGCGTCAAGTCGGCGGGATGGATCGATAATTCGTATGCTTGTCCGATATAGCGCGCGTCCAGCGTAACAATCTGCTGCACCCCGTCGAGTATCGGGTCGAAACCCTCGCGTTCCAAATCAGCGGCGGATTGGCGGCGCAGATGCGTGAGCGCCGCTTGCAGCGCCTCGTCACAGTCGGACGCCTCAGCCGTTTTCATGATCGCGCGGCTGTATTCGAGCCGCACATCCGCCGCCAGCAAGCCGAACGCGCACAGCACGCCGGGATGGCGCGGGATCAGCACGCGCGGGATGTTCAGCCGCGCCGCCACAGCACAGGCATGGAGCGCGCCCGCGCCGCCGAACGCGAACAGCGTGAAATCGCGCGGATCATGTCCCCGCGCCACTGACACCCGCTGGATTGCGCGCTCGATATTGGCGTTCGCCACGTCGATCACGCCGAGCGCGGCGCGTTCGGGCGTGGTATTCATCGTCCGCGCGAAATCTGCGAACGCTGCCTTTACAGGGTCGAGGTGCAGTTGCATCGCGCCGCCCAAAAAATGATCAGGATCGAGCCGACCTAAGAGCGCATTGGCGTCGCTGACGGTAATCTGCGTCCCGCCCAACCCGTAGACGATGGGTCCCGGCGTCGCGCCCGCGCTTTCGGGTCCGACGCGGAGCGCGCCGCCGCTATCGATGCGTGCCAGCGAACCACCGCCTGCGCCAATCGTCTCGATGTCGAGGGAGCGTGTTCGCAGCGGCAGCCCGTCGATCTCTGCTTCAGCGCGCAGGATCGCTGCGCCCGGACACAGCGCTATGTCGGTCGATGTCCCGCCGATATCGAGCGTGATGATGTTATCGAACCCGGCATGTTTGGCGATGTGCAGCGCGCCAATCACGCCAGCGGCGGGCCCACTCAGCGCCATCGAGAGCGCGCGTTCGCGGGCTTGCGCCGCGCTGATCACGCCGCCATCGGACTTCATGACGCGCAAAGGGGCGGGCAGTTCGCGTTCGAGTCGCCCCAAGTAGCGATCAATCATGGGGCGAACATACGCTTCAAGCGCGGTCGTATGGGCGCGTTCGTACTCGCGGAACGCTGGCAGCACATCCGACGACAGCACGACGCGCTCGGACGGCAACACGCCGCGCGCCACAATGCCATCTCGGATCGCGCGTTCGTGCGTCGGGTTGAGATAGCTGTAGAGCAGACAGACGGCGACGGATTCGATTTGCGCGGCGGCAAGCGCATCAATGACGCGATCCAACGCATCGAGATCGAGCGGAATGAGTACGTCACCGCGATGATCGAGCCGTTCGGAGACTTCAAAACAGTGTTCGCGCTGAATCAGCGGCGGCGGGAGCGTTGGATGCAGCGCGTACAAATCAGGTCGATTCTGACGCGCGATGAACAGCACATCGCGGAAACCTTGGGTTGCGATGAGCGCAGACGCCGCGCCGCGCCGTTCCAAGATCGCGTTCGTGGCGATGGTCGAGCCGTGCGCGATGTGGGTCGGCGGTGCGGCGCCCATGAGCGTACTCAAACCCACCAACATCGCGGCGGCGGGATCGGCGGGCGTGCTGAGTAGTTTGTGAAGCCGCAACGCATCGCCGTCCGCGACCACGATGTCGGTGAATGTGCCGCCGATATCGACACCCGCGATCATGAACGACCCGGCAAGAGGGAGCGGCGCAATGGTGGAAGAATCGTGATCGTTTTGGCGAAATCGCGCAGATCATACGGGTTGGCGGACTCGTAGGGCATGACCGCATAGAGCTTGATCCGGCGTTCGTGCATCGCTTGGACGTGTTCGATCAGCGGCTTGCCCGTATAACCGTCGGTCAGGATCAAGACGCTGCGCACCGGTGGCACCGTCGCCAAGATGTGAGCTAACACGGCATTGATGTCCGTTCCTGCTGTCGTGCGTAGTTTGCCGCGTTTGAGATCGTCGAGCGCCAATTTTTCAACGGCGGTCGAGAATTGAAAGATCGCGGCGCGCCCGCTGGTTACATATGGGATCAGCAGCCCGATCAGCGCGGGCAGCCAATTGTTCATCGACCCCGATACGTCAAGATAGACATGCGAGCGACTCGGCGTCTCTGGCACCCGCGCTTTGACGATGCCCGGTTGCCCCCACATCACGCCCTGCACGCCCAAAACTTGGCGCGCGGCGGCGAGTCGGTCGCGGGCGTTGGGGATCACGCTCATCCCAGACATGCCAGGGATAGATGTGCGTGCGCGGCGGCGCTGTGTGCCATAGCGGGGACCCAAACAGCGCTGTAACACGCGCGAAAATGCCCGGCGTGTGTCCTCTGTCGCGGCAGCGACGGCGCTGTAGCGGTCGTTCACGCTCGTTCCGTCGCCGCGTTCGCCGCCGTGCATCAGCGAACGAGGGAGTGATCCCGCGATCCGGCGGACGGCTTCGCGCATCAGCGGATCGTCCATCGCTTGCCCGTCGCTGTTGCCATCGCCATCGTGATCGCCCAACAGCATGGGTTCGACCATGACTTTACCCTGTGCGATCAGGTCACGGAGATAATCTTGCAGCAAATCCAAAATTTCGCGGTAGAGCGGCTTGGAAATGCGCTGTGCTTGTCCCGGTGGCGGATACAAGCGCATCAAGATTTGCTGAAAACCGGGCGGATTGTCAGGCGGATACTGTGGATTGTATGGATAGCCTTCCGGCGCGCGCAGCAGCGATCCGGGAAACTGATCGGCTTGATTGATCGACTCGAAGAAACCACGATACTCCGGCGCGGGGAACTGGCGCGTGAGTGCGGCGTTGATGATCGCATCGAACGCGATGTTGTGTGCCATGGTCGGGCGTGGATACAGCCGCGTATGGGCGAGGATGATGTGCCAGAGTTCGTGCATGACCAGCAAAAAGAGATGTTCATCACGTTCGCAGTGTTTGGTGATGAAGTCGGGGTTGATCAGCAAGCGCGGACGATACGCGACCTCAACTGCCGCCGTTGGGATGTCGCGCGTCGTCTTGATTCCCGCAAGGCGGCAGAACGTCTCCATTTCGAGCGTGGCGGCGGGCAAGCACGCCAAGAGTCGGCTGATGATCGCGTCACTTTCGTCGTGTTTGTTGATGCGTCGTGCGGGCAGGGTGGGCATGATGCCTCGCCTATTACTTGTTGTCGTTGTCAGAATCGTCGATCTCTTCGACGGGTGGCGGCTCGAAGATCAATTCTTCGCGGCTGCCCGCGTCGCGCGCAAACTGGATCAGGCGCGGATCGTCCGTCGCCAAGATGCGGTTCAAAAACACGCGCTCCAAGGCGAGTGGTGCATCGGTCAGCAGCAATGACGCGCGGCTGCGTCCCAAGATGTTTAGAACCAGTACCGGATCGGTGATGTAGAGGTATACCGTCGGTCGCTTGAGCGTCATCAGGCGGTTATTGAGCGCGTGCCGCAGCTCATCGCGCCACGCATACATCAGCGCCGCGCCGCGAAAATTGTAGCGCGTCCACGCGGCATCGAGTTCGGCTTTCGCCCGCTCGACGAGCGCCTTATTCGACTCGAAGAGCGTAATCGCATCTTCGGCACTCAATCGTTCGTCCAAGACCGGATTCCAGAGTGACGCGGGGACGCTCGTTAATTCGAACCGCGCGACGATCTCGCCCGTTGAGAGGATCGGGAAATCGGCACGTCCGCCTAAGCGATTGCCGAAGGGATTGGACGCGGGCGGGCGCGGCGGTGGGGGCGGCGCGCTGGGGACGGGCTTGTTCGCGTTGGGCGGCAGCGATCCGGGCAGTTTGGGTAATTGGCTCATCGAGTCGTCTCATCCACATTGAACATGCGCAAATCGGAGCGGAACTGCTCCAAGGCGGCTTTCCAATCGTAACGCTGCCACAAATCGGAGAAGCCACACAGCACGTAGTTGCGTTCCAACCGGACGATCATCCCGCTCGTTTCGTCCAGCGCGGGCAGCCATTGATTGATTTCGTTCCACAAGTCAGTCATTTGACCTGCTTTGAGCGAGGTGGAGACGGTTCGCGGTTCGAGGACGCGCAGCGCGAACTGTGACAGCGGCTCCCATGCCGACGGCGTGAGATCGCGCTTGGCGCGATACGCTAGGAAAATCGCCGTCGCCAAACCAAGCCGTCGCGCGTCGGAGAGTTCAACGCCCAACGCTTGCGTGACCAACCGCGAGACATCGGCATCGTCTAAGCCGAGTTGATCCGCGATCACGATGCGGCGCGCGGCGTCCAGTTCTTCCAACACCTGCCGCCACGCATCATCTTCGGACAAACTGGCGATCTCCCACGCTTGGCGATGGATCGCAATGATCGTCGGGCGGGTTGGCGGGACTTCGCTGGCGTTCTGCGGCAGCCCGAACGTGAGCGTCAGTTCGGCGCTGTATTCGAGGTCGGCATCGTCCCCTTCGATCACCATGCGCGCGGCGTGGATGGCGACCAGTGAACGCGCCAGCATATAAGCGCGGCGCGGACTCTCGTAAATCTTCGCCTGTTCGAGCAGATCGACGGCGCTCACGACATAATCGGACAGCCAATCGCGCAGCGCGTCCTCTAATTCGGGGATCAGCGCGGCGCAGCGTTCGACTTGCGCGACGAGATCGAAGCCGATACCGTCCATCTCATCATAATCGCTCAGTCCCGAGACCAAGCGACGGCGATCCGCACGCGCCAACTGCCGCCAGTTCGGAACGGGGACGACGAACGGAAAGCGATCCACCAATGCAGGATCGAGCGGTTCTGAGCCGACATAGAAATCGCCCGATGCGGCGTCGGCGTCTTCGGGCGCGGGCGGATTCATCGCTGCCCAGCGGTGGCGCAGCTTGTCGAGGTGGATGCCAGCGATGCGCCGTTCATGGACGATGGGGAACATCTTATTTTGAAGGTCGGGGCGACAGCGCGAAATCTCGTCGAAAAAGACGAACTCGGCATCCCAGATCGCGCCTGGTGTGCTGACAAATTGGAGTTGGTTGGTGCCTTCTTCCGGCAGGGGGATGCCGACCAGATCATCGTAATTGATGAGCGAGGCATTGTAATGCCGCATGACGATATCGAGCGCGCCCGCGATGCGCTCGACCAACAGCGATTTGGCGGTGCCATGTGGCCCGATCAGGAGCAGCGGCGACTCGGTTGCCAGCGCCGCCAGCAAAATGGAGTCAAGGTGTCCCCATCCCTGAACACCGAGCGCCGCTGTGATGCCCTGTGGGCGAATACGTTCCTGCGTCAGCATGAAAGTGGCTCACTTACTCAGGCGAGTTTGTTCACGATCACCATATCCTAGTATGGGATATCGGTCAAGTGAATTGTCAAGATTTTGTCAAAATAGGACGAATTTCCTAATCTGACTGTTCATTTCGACAATTCAACCTTCACCTGATTATGGCGTGATTGGCGCAATCTCGATAGTCATGTGGGCTGGAAAAAACCTGAACAATTCACCATGCCTCGCGCCCATCACGGCACATCGATCAGCCATAACGTGTTATCCAGCGCGTTCATGAACGCGATTTGGTCGCCATCGGGCGATACTGACCAATCGCCGTCCGCCACCAAGAACGGCGCTTGGTTCGGATCGATCAACAAGTGGTCGTCACCCATCTCGAAATCGTACAGGCGCAGCGCGTGATAAGGCGATACCGCGTCGAAGGGTAGATAGTAGGCGCTGTTCGCATCGCGCCACGCCCACGCGCCAAACCAATCGAGGCGTTGCGCGACAGCATCGCGGCGGGTTTCGATGGTGTAGATGCCGCTCATGTCGGTCTGAAACGAGAGATAGAATGACAAGCGCCCGCCGCCCGGTGCAACCGATAGACTGCGCAGACGTTCCCATGTCCCCAATTGGAAGGTTTCATCGGTTACGGTGTCGTAGACGAACAGCGCCGTCGCTTGCACATCGCGCGCTGATAACAGCAAGCGCGATCCGTCCAACCACTGCGCCGAGATGTTCGGTTGCCGCACAATCGCACGCGGATTCGCGCCATCGGCGTCGCTGATCCAGATTTCGGTTTCGTCGGCTTGGGACGCGGTCACGGATGAGCGCGGAAGCTGCCACATCAGCCGCGAATTATCGGCGCTCAGTGCCGCTGTCGGGAGTCCGCCCGTCTCGACTGCCCATTCTGCACCGTCTGCAATCCGCCGGATGCGCGTCTGCGTGTCTACAGAATGGAGTTCGTGTGTGCCGTCGGGCGATAAGAATGGCGGCGGCGCTTCGCCAATGAGTGTCAAATTGCCATCTTCGCTGTCTGTATCCCAAGTGAAGATGACCGCGCGCTGTCCGCTGGTGCCGTCAATCGTGTACAGCCGATCCGCGTCGGCGGCGTCCCACCATGCGCCATGACAACAGCCATCGAACGCCAAGCGGCGCATCCTCGTCAGCGGTGGCTCGGCGGGCGATGCCAAATCGCGTGCCAACGGTGGATTGGGGGGTGGCAGTCCAGCGCGCGTGTCGGGGTAAGGGGCGGCATAGAGATTGAGCGCGCGCCCGCCAAAGACGACATTCGGCTGATCACTGATGGTCATCCAGCGGCGCGCATCGTCCAAATCTTGCTGAAACTGGGGGTAGCGAAACGAGCCGACGGCAGCCAGCGCGTGCCAATTCGCATTGATGGTTTCGACCGGGTTGTAGGCGGTGAAATAGTCGAGCGCGCGGACTTCAAAATGCAGATGGGGACGGGAGTCGCAAGTGAGGTCGGGATCGCCGGAATAACCAACGACATCGCCTTGTCGCACTGTTTGTCCGCGCGTGAGCGGCGGGCGGTCGAGCAAATGCCCATAGAGCGCGGTTAAGCCAAGATTCGGAAAGCGCAGAATCAGGTTGTGGGGACCCGATCCGAAGCCGAGATCGTCCACGAACGCAACCTCGCCATCCGCGACGGCGATCAGCGGCGTCCCGCACGGCATCGAGAAATCGACGCCGAAATGCAACCGCTGTCCCGCACTGTACCACTGATCGCCGCGAATGAACGCGCCGATGGTATTGCCATAGGGCTGACCGAGCAGCCATGTATCCGCGCCGGGCGGCATGGGCATCGGGAGGGTGAAGGGCTTGGGCGTTTGGGCATTGAGGGGCAGGGCGATGAGAAGTGTTGCGATCAGCGTAGCAATTATAGGGCGTAACCATTGCAGCGTTTTCGTATTCATATCACGGGGGATGCTCCTGAGCTTTGATCCAAATTTTTCGGGCGGTGACCATGCGTCCAATGTTCATTTTCAGGCGCTCGACACTGGCACGTCCAATCGATATTTTACCACGAACGACAGTACCAAAATTCTTAATGGCAGGGGAGAATGGGTTTCAACCCCGTGGTGAATGCCGTCTTGTCTCCTTCCGTATCCCATCAGCACGAGTTCCCCGAAGGGATGCAGTTTTTTGAGTTACCTTTGGAAAACTGCCAAACCTGCTGCCCTTGCGGGCGTAACCTTTGCCTCGATAAGGCGTAGCACCTTGCGCTCAGTCTGGTCAACGTGAGCTTGTACAAGCTCACGGTTTTAACCGAGCATCGTTGACTATAGTCGATTACAAATACCGCGCGCTGCCCATCCCGATCAACGCGACGATCATCAGGATCAAGCTGACACGCGCATGAGAACCCATATCCATTGCCAGCGTCCGCAGCGTCGCCAAGCTGTCCACCGCGATGCTGCCGCTGTCGGGAACGTGCTGCGTCAGCGCCGCCCCGAATTTGCCCGTTGCACGCCCCACGACGGCGCCACCATGAATGGTTGCTGCGAGTCCCGCTACCGCGCCAATGCCCAAGACAATGTTTCCCGTCGTCGAGAAGTAATTGGCAGAATTGGAAATCACATATAACAGAATGCCGAACAAGGTCGTTAGACCGCTGGTGGCTGCGATCACCGTTGGAAACGGTGTGCGTATCAACAGCGCCTTCATGAAGCGCAGTCCACTTTCGCCTGCTGATGCGGAGGCGGGCGCGACGTAAAGGGTCATCGTCAAGCCGAGTCCCAACCAGACGAACGCCGATGCGATGTGAGCCAGACGCAGTACGGTGTGCAGAATATCCATTCGATTTCTCCTTGTTAGAGCGTCAGCAAATACGCGATCAAATCGGCAAGTTGCTGCGGCGATAATCGTTGTTGATACTGATTGTACATATTATTGGCGAAGCCGCCGACGATGAACGCCGCCGGACGCATGATGCTGGTGTATGTGTAATCGAGCGCAGATTGATCCGCAACGCGCGTCTCAGCAACGGCTGCATATCCTTGTACACTGGGTCCTACGAGCGTCGATCCGTCGAGCGTATGGCAGGTAGAACATGCGGGCGCGCCGCTGATCGATTCCGCGAACAGCGCCGTGCCGCGCCCCATATCGCCCGCTGGCAGGTCGGAGACGGTGCTGCCGCCCGATGGGGAACATGCGCTCAACACTAACAGAACGACGCTGAATAGAACCAATCGAAGTTGCAAGCCTTGCATGAGCTTCTCTTTCTACACTATAGGATTTTACGCTGTGGCGCCGATTCTGAACGAAAGTACAGGTGTGTTACCGTCGTTCCTCGCTCGATGAATGGAATTAGGATCAAAAAAGGGCGCATGACGCGCCCTTTTTTATTTCGTTAATCCGCGCCTGCCAGTTCAAGCATCTGTTCCATGTATTCCAGCGATTGATGCCGGAAATAGGTGTTGTACAGCTCGGCGTAGTGACCGCCTTGTTCCAGTAGTGAGTCGTGCGATCCCTGCTCAATGATATCGCCCTCACGCAGGACGATGATGCGATCCGCGTCCTTGATGGTGGACAGTCGATGCGCGATCACGATGGAGGTGCGGTCGCGCAAGACCGCCTCAAGTCCCTCTTGGATCAGCGCCTCAGTCAGTGGATCGACGCTGGCAGTCGCTTCATCGAGGATGAAAATCGACGGATTTTGCAGCAGGACGCGCGCTAACGCCACCAACTGCCGCTGACCCATCGACAAGCTCGCTCCGCGCTCCCCGACCTGCGTATCCAATCCATTTGGCAAGCTGACGAGCCAATCGCCGCCGCCGATGTGCTGTGCCGCGCGCTCGATTTCGTCGTTCGTCGCGTTCGCTTTGCCGTAGCGGATGTTGCTGCGCACCGTGCCATCGAATAGGAACGGCGTCTGCGTGACGATGCCTAAGTGGGATCGATACCATTCCAAATCGAATTCGCGGACATCCACGCCATCGATCCTGATCGTTCCGCCCTGAAATTCGTAGAAGCGCGCGACCAACTTACCGATGCTCGACTTGCCTGCGCCGGTATGACCAACCAGCGCCAGCGTCTCGCCGGCGCGGATGTGCAGATTGAAGTCGTGCAAGACCTGTTCGTCGTCTTTGTAGCTGAACTTGACATGCTCAAACTGGATTTCGCCGTCTACCTTCGGCAAGCGGCGGTTGTCGGTCTGCACGACCTTCGGATCGGCGTCGATCAGCGCGAATACGCGCTCGCCCGCTGCCAAGCCGAGTTGGAATTGACTCCAGAATGAGGCGATGCTGGTCAGCGGGAACCAGAACAGCGCGATCCCCTGAATGAACAAGAACCAACTGCCCGCCGTCAGCCCGCCTTCTTGTGTCCACACACCGCCGAAATAGACCAGCGCCGCCGTCCCAATGCCGGACATCAAATTCAGGATCGGGAAGATGCCGCTGAAGACGAAGCCCGCGCGCAAATTGATGCGATAAGCGCGCTTGCTCACGTCCAAAAAGTCGTCGTAAACAGCTTGTTCCTGTCGGAACGTCTTGGCGACGCTGATGCCGCTGACCGTCTCTTGGACATGCGAACTGACGAGCGCCCGCACCCGCCGCGAGTCGGTCACGACTTTGCGCGCGATGCGCCGGAACGCCAACGCCGTCATGACGATGAACGGTGCGAGTGCCAGCGTGATCAGGGTCAGGCGCACGTCAACGGTGAACAGATAGGCGATCAACAGCACGACGAGTAAAAGCTGGCTCATCAGGTCGAGCGTGAGCGTGACCACATTCGAGAATGCTTGCGTGTCCGACGTGACGCGGCTGACGATCTTGCCCGACGCATAGCTATCGTAGAACGACAGATCGCGCTTCAGCACGGCATCAAAAGCGTCCTCGCGGACTTTCAACACAACATCCCCGATGATCTGCGCTCCCAACGCGCGCCGCGCGAAGTTGAACACCCATGAGGATGCCGCCAACGCTGCGACGATCAAGGCAATCGGCAGGATCACGCTTTCGCCCTCAAGCTGCAAGCGGTCGATGCCGCGCGAAATCACAATCGGAATCGCGGTGTCCATCAGCGAATTGATCACAATCGCGCCCGCGACAATCGCCATCTTTCTCAAGTGCGGGCGAAAGTAGCCGACAATGCGCCGGGTGAGCATCTTATCAGTGTACTTGCGGTCGTAAGATTCGGCGTCCAAGCCGTCCATTAAGAATCCCATGCTTGGTTCTCCTTTTGATTAGACCGGATTGGCGACGGGAATGGCGGCTTCGAGTTCGTTCTCCAAGGGGGGCAGCTCGATATCGTAGCGCGCGAAAATGCGGCGGTAGTGCGACGACGTGCGGAGCAAATGTTCGTGCGATCCGCACGCCACCAGTTCACCGCGTTCAATCACGAGGATCGTATCTGCCCAACGAATTTGCGAGAGCCGATGCGTGATCAGGAACGTCGTCCGTCCTTCTTGCATCTTGCGGATCGCCTTCTGGATTTCGTCCTCTGTCGCGCTGTCAATCGCGCTTGTGCTGTCATCCAGCACAAGGATACGCGGATCGCTCAGGAATGCGCGGGCGAGGGCGATGCGCTGGCGTTGTCCGCCGCTGAGCGTGGTGCCGCGTTCCCCGACGATGGTCTGATAGCCGTCTTTGAACGACAGGATGAAGTCGTGTGCTTGGGCAGACTTCGCCGCCAATTCGATATCGGCTTGTGTCGCGTTGGGCTTGCCGAACGCGATGTTGTCTGCGATGGTTCGGCTGAACAAGAACACGTCCTGTTCGATCTTGGAGATTTGCGACCGCAGCGACGTGAGATTCCACTCGCTCACATCCACGCCGTCGATCAAAACACGCCCTTTAGTGGCTTCATAGGTACGGTTGATCAGGTCGGTCAGCGTCGATTTACCCGATCCAGTTTGCCCGACAATTGCCACTGTTTGACCCGGATCGACGCGGAACGAAATATCCTTCAAGACGGAGCCATCGTCGTAACCGAACGAGACGTTCTCAAACACCACCTCGCCATTGACCGCCGCGGTATGTCCGCCAATATTCTGATCGAGTTCGGTTTCGGCGCGGATGATCTTCAGGATGCGATCCGCGCCTGCGATGCCCAACTGGATCAGCGTGAAGCAGAAGATGGCGATGAAGGTGGGGAAGCGGAGCAAATTGAACAGACCAACGAACCCGATCAAGCCCGCGATATCCAGCCGTCCGGCGCTGACCATCGTCGCCGCGTGCCAGAACGCAATGCCGAAGGCTGCGCCGAATACGAGCAGCGGGAGATAACGCGCTTCGATGAAGCCCTGCTTGACGTAGAAACCGCGAAACAAGCGCGCATTGCGCTGGAAACGCCGACGCTCACGCGGTTCTTGTGCGCTCGCCTTTACGACTTCGATGCCAGAAATCGTCTCTTCGGCGGCGGCGTTCATCTTGCTGAAGCGTTCGCGCTGGCGATAGGCAATCGGGTTCAATTGGCTCGAATAGCGGCGTACCAAGACGATGTACGCGAGGATGAATACGACCGGGACAATTGCCAATTCGAGGTTGAGCATGGCGATATACAACACCGGAATGGCGAAGCCCAGAATGATATCCATGACGAACAGCACGCCCGGATTCATCAGCATGTTCAGTTGGAATACGTCGTCCGTTGCCATCGCCATCAAATCGCCAACGCGCTGACGGTCGTGGAACGTTTGGCTCTTGCCGAGCAAGCTGATATACAGCTCTTCGCGCGTGCCGGCTTCGAGGCGCTGTGCCAGTGTCTCCAACGACAAACTGCGCACGAGATCGAACAAGCCGCTGGCAACAAAGACGCCCAAGATGCCAAGCGCGATGGCAGGCAACGCATTCCCTGTGCCTGTTTCGCTGATCGCCCGTCCGGTTTCCGCATCAAGGACGGTGCTGGTCACGTTCGATTCGATGATCGCGCCCGCCGCTTGACCGATCAACACTTGGGCATATGAGAAAAAAATATAGCTGGCAATCGTCATCGAAAAACATGCGATGGCAATCACGCGATTTTGCCAAATATGGGAGAAAATCCAACGAATGGCATTCTGGTGGTTGTAGCGATGGCTGGTCGCTACAGTGAACTCGCTCGGCTGTATGCTCAAAGAGACACCTCACAGTTTTTCGAGACTCGGACAGCGCGGAAAAGACGAATATGTCAGTATAGGAGATGGAACGAGTGTTCACAACCTGTCCATCGTATTTATTCACCTACCCGTGCAGACCGCATTTTGCCCCAGTCCTATTGGGTTCATTATGTGTTTCTTGGGTTCAAATTTGTGGATTTTGAGCTTAATCCCATGGATAGGTGAATA
>DAOTUQ010000013.1:0-33881 GCA_034437055.1 Anaerolineae bacterium | reverse complement strand
GCGTCGATCTGCGCGTCCCACATGCGCAAATCCGCAACGCCCGCATGAATCAACACCAGCGGGATCGGATTGTCGCCTTGTCCCGTCGTGACTTGGTAATGCAGTTCGCCGCCCGCCACAGGGATGTAGGTCGCATCGGTCGTTGGCATCGTCAATCCTCTAGTTTAGGAAACCATATCCCTCGAAAGCCGAGCGAAAACTCCCCCTCTCCGGTACGGAGAGGGGGTTGGGGGGTGAGGTTGTATTTACAACTCGAACGCGCCTGCGTCACACTGCGCGCCTTGCGGACGAATTATGTTGCGCTGATCGCTGCCGACTGTGCCGCCACCGACGGCGAGGCAATCGACCGCGCCCTCGAAGGCGGCACTGCTGCCGTCGATGGCATGGGTGAGCGTCGAGCCGCCGTTGTTCGCCAAGCCGCCCAAATTCAGCGTGCCGATGGTGAAGCCGGTACACACCGCATCATCGGAGACATTGCCGCCGACATTGGTGATTAAGCTGCCGCAGTTACCGCCGGAATTGCCGCCTACAATTGAGTTCTTGATGTTGACCGGGGAAGTTGCTCCAAACAATCCGAACCCGCCCGTATTCCCGGTGATCGTCGTGAAGCTGATGTTGACATTGGCACTTGCCGATTGGATACCGCCCGCCGCGTTGCCTGAAATCGTCACGTTGACCATGATCGTCGGTCCATCGGTGCGGATGCCGCCGCCGTTGGTGCCAGAGCCGCCCGCCGCGCTGTTGCCCGATATCGTGCTGTTGGTGATCGTCAGCGTGCCAGCGCCATCGGAAGTCAGCCCGCCGCCGACGCCGCTTGCCGTGTTGCCGCTGAGCGTGCTGTGATCGATGGACAGCGTGCCATAATCGGTGATCGCGCCGCCAGGCCCGCTGCTTGTGTTGCCCGTGAAGGTGCTGAAACTGATCGTCAGGTTCGCGCCCGCGCGACTTTCGATGCCGCCGCCGCCGCCGCTGGTGTTGTTTTGCACCACCACACTGTTGAGCGTGACCGTTCCCAAGTTGAAGATCGCACCGCCGCTCGAAAAAATGGTCGGGTTGCCGCCTTGCAGCGTCAAGTTGTTCAGCGTCAGCACGCCGCCTCCGTTCACTTGGAACAAACGGAAGTTGGGCGATCCGCCGCCGCGCTCGATGATCGCGCTGTTGCCGGTGATGACGATGTTGGAGGTGATCAGCGGCAAGCCGTTTGGTCCGTTGGTCGTGTTGTTGACCGTCGTCAGCGTGAACGTCGTCGTCGAGAGATTGAGCGTGTTCTGACCGGGGAAACAGCTTTCGTCATTCGCCTTATTGATGCCGTCGATCAGTTCGGTCACGTTCGTGATCGGGTTGGCGATGCTCCCGCACGCCGATTGGACGTTGAGCGTCTCACCGTTGCTCTCGTTGCCCGGATTGGTTTCGGTGTAGCCGGGCGTGTTGAGCGTGGCGGTGTTGGTGATCATCATGCCCGCCGTACCGGGATTGACGGTGACGGTGATCGTCAGCGTCTTGACCTCGGTGGGTCCCACTGTGCCGATGTTCCAGATACCCGTTCCCGGCGTGTACGTCCCCTGCGATGCTGAATGGGTGACATAGGTCAACCCGACTGGGAGGCTGTCATCGATACGCACGTTCGGGATCGCATCGCCAGCGGCGTTGAAGATGTTGATGGTGAAGACGACGCTGTTGCCTTCGATGGGCGTCGTGTTGTCCGCTGTTTTGTTGACGATCAAATCTGCGCTCGGCGCGACGACCGTGAAATCGACGAAATCGCTGTTGTCACCGGGATCGGGGTCGGGCTGATCGGCGTCAATGGTCGCGGTGTTGGTCGCGGTCGTACTGACGGACGCGGTGACGGTGACGAAGATTTGCAGCGTCTCGCTCGCGCCGTTCGCCAGACCGCCGATTGTCCAGATGCCCGACACGTTGTTGTACGATCCGACCGATGCACTGGCAGAGGAGAATGAGACGCCCACGGGCAGCAGATCGTTAACGAACACATTGGTACCGGCGTCGGGCCCGTTGTTGATCGCCGTCACCGTGTAGCTGATCGATTGTCCTTGGATCGGCGTCGGATCGCTGACCGATTTAGTCACGGTGATATTGACGTTCACGTCCACGACGTTCAGCGTCACCGTATCGCTGTCGTTGGTGGCGTTCGGGTCGTTCGTCCCACTGGACGATACGAACGCTGTATTGTTGATGCTTGTGCCGCCCGTCCCAGAGTTCACGCTGGCGTTGATGATCAGCGTCACCGTTTGCCCGTTGCTCAGATTGCCGATATTCCAATCGCCCGTTCCCGGCGTATACGAACCCGTGACGGTCGCATGTCCGGTGTAGATCAAGCCAGCGGGGAGCAGATCGTTCACAATCAGGTTCGCGGCGTTTTGTCCGCCCAGATTTTGGACGACGATGGTGAAATTGACCGGATCGCCTTCAGCGGGCGTGGTGGTATCGGCGCTCTTGCTGACATTGATATCCGCTTGAGACACAGTGAAACTCACGCTGGCACTGTTGTTCCCGCTGACCGGATCGGTCTGGTTCAAGCTGATCAGGTTGGCGGAATTGACCACATTGGTAGCGAGCGGCGCGCTGTTGACCGTGACGACGATCACCAACGTGTACGGCGTCCCCACATCCATCGTCCCCAACACCCAATCGCCCGTGCCAGGGTTGTACGACGTGCCGAGCGGCGCGTTGTGGGTGACGTAGGTCACGCCAGCGGGCAGCACATCGCTGATGAGGACGTTGTTCGCCGGATCGGGGCCCGCCGTCTCTGCGCGGATGGCGAAATTGATGGTCGCACCGACACTGGGGTTCGAGTTGTCTACCGTTTTGACGATGAACACGTCCGATTGCAGCGACGGCGCGGCTTCGGCTTCGTATGCGCCGCTGTCGCACCCTGCGCCCTGTGGACGGGCGATGAGGCGCTGATCCGTGCCGATGACAGCCCCGCCGATAGCGTTGCAATCGACTGCACCGTTGAACGCCACGCTCGTGTTGGGGATGGCGTGGGTTTCGGTTGTGCCGCCGTTGTCTTGCAGCGCGCCGAGATTGAGCGTGCCGAGCGTGAGCGTCGAACACGCCGGGTCGTCGGTGTAGGTGCCGCCCGCGTTGGTGAGCGTGCCGCTGCATGTGCCGCTGACGATGCTGTTTTTGGTTGTGACTGTACTGCCTGTCACAGACAATGCCGCGCCGCCAGTATTGTTGGCGATGGTCGTGAAGCTGATGTTGGCGGGCGAAATCGTCGTCAACCATATACCGCCGCCGCTGTTGCCCGAAATCGTCGTGTTGACGAGGGTCATACTTGTTGATTCGGCGCGGAAGCCGCCATAGCTGTTGGATGGGGCGAGGTTGCCATTCAGGGTGCTGTTGGTGATGGTTAAACTGCCGCCCTGCGAGTCAATCGCGGCGCCAAACCCGCTCGACGTGTTCCCGATCAACGAGGAACGATCAATCGTGACGGTGCCACTCGCGCCATTTTTGATCCCGCCGCCTTCGCCCGCTGAGTTATTGATGAAGGCGCTCAAATTGATCGTCAGCGTTCCCAGTGGGTTGTAGATGCCGCCACCGACATTCACAACCGCATTGTTTTGAACGACCACACTGTTGAGGGTGACGATTCCACGATTGTAGAGTGCGCCGCCGGAGGTCACAATTCCGCTGGTGAGTAATCCGCCTTGCAGGGTCAGATTGTTGAGCGTCAGCGTTCCGGTGGTTTCGACATAGAACAGGCGGAACTCAGGCGCAGCGCCGCTGCGTTCAATCGTCGAGTCCGCGCCGTTAATGATGATTTCGGAGGTAATGACGGGCAAGCCGTTATTATTCTCCCCCGTATTATTGACCGTCGTCAGCGTGAACGTCGTATCGGGCAGTAGGTTGATCGTGTCCGTGCCGGGACACACACCCTCGTTGTTGGCGTCGTCGATGGCGGCGATCAGTTGCGTCACATTCGTGACCGGATTCGGGATGATGCAGCCCGGCGTGGTCACATTCACGGTGGCGCTGGCGGTGTTGTCCGCTGGAGTCAATTCGGTCTGATCGAACGAGGTGATCGTCGCGGTGTTAATGACGGTTGCCCCCGCCGCAGCCGTGACACTCGCGTTGATAGACAGCGTATCGCTATCAGCGACAAAGACCGTGCCAAGCGTCCACACGCCCGTTGCCGGATTGTACGATCCTTGACTGAGGGTATGCGTGACGTAGCTCAAGCCCGTCGGGAGCAAATCGGACACGAGAATACCCGTGGCGGTGTTGGCACCAAAGTTCCCGAGGGTGATGGTGAAAATGATCGTGTCGCCCGATAAGACGCTGAGCGCAGCGGGCAGTTTGCTGATCCGAAGATCGGTCGAGATGGGTGGCGCGACCGTCGGCGTGGTGTTGGGCGTGACCGTCGGCGTGGTGCTGGGCATGACCGTCGGCGTGGTGCTGGGCGTGACCGTCGGCGTCGGGGGGGTGGTGCTGGGCGTGACCGTCGGATCAACGGGCGTCACTTCGCCGCCGGGTTCGTCGGTCGTGGCAGGCGGGGTGACTGGCGTGTCCAGCGGCGGGATGGTGATCGGATAGTTGAGCGTGAAGCCCTCGATCCCCTCGAACGGCGCAAGATCGCTGCGCGTCAGATCGCGCAAGAACCAGCCGCACGCCGGAATGACGACGTTATCGTTGCGCTCGCCGTCCAAGCCGAGATTGCGCGCCTCTGCCAAACAGGTGATGCCCATCTGTCCAGCGGGAATGATGATCGGGTTCTCACTGTCGGGGTAGATGATCGCTTCCCCATCCAGCGTCGTCACCTGCATCAAGCGCGCGATGCGTTCGCGCCCACGATAGGACGGGAACAACGCCGTCACCGTCGCGGCATCGATGGGCAGCGTGTTGAGCGCCACCGTCGAACCCAACCGGATGTCCGCACCGTTGGCATTCAGGTTGACGCTCACATTTTGCGGACCCTGCACGATCAGCGTACTTGGCGCGGGGATGCAGTTGAGCGCGCCGATCCCCGTGCGGAAGTAGAACGATTGCATGGGCGTGCGCGTGTCGCCGTCATAAACGGGCAGGGCGGGCGTCACGGGAACGTCCAAAACCGCCTGTGCCAGCCAACCCGGCTGTCCCTCATACGTCACGCGCGCCCAACCAGCATCGGAGGTTGCGGCATCAGCGTCGAGCGTCACGCCCATTGGCACGCTGCCAACCACGAGCGCATCCAGCGCAGGCGTCCTGTAAAGGTTGGCGGGCATTCGCGTCGTAACAGGGACGAGGACATCCGAAAGGAATGTGTCCCCGGCTGAGACGCCATTTTCGAGTTGGGTATCGCCCACGAGCATGAACAGCACGCTCTGACCGGGCAGCGTGCGCGGCAGATCGGCTTGCACGCTCAACAGCGCGATGCCCCACTGCTCGGCGTCGAGGTTGAGCGACGCCGTTTCGATGCGTTCAAAGACGGCGATGTCGCCGCGTTCACTGGGGCGCGTGAAGAAATTGGATGGGACGACTTGTGTGAAGCTTGCGCCGACGAGATTGTAGCCGTAACAGGCGGCATTGCGATTTAAGCCGTCGCAGCTTGCTCCGACAGCGGTCAGCGCATCCTCGATAAAGGGCAGACACAGCGCCTCAGCCGCTTGTTGACCGGGCAGTTGCGCATCAACTTCGCCAGAGAGCAATGCGCCCACCAGCCCGATCAGTGCGATGAGAGCTATCGTGGACAGCACAACGGTGCCGCGCCGCAATCCCGCTTGTACGCGCATGACAATCCTTCATGGTCTAATTTAGATGTATGAAACGATGCTGATTATATGCACAAATTAGATTTTGCAACACAACAAAGAGGTGGGATGCAGGGCTATGGCATTAAGTTTAGTTGCGTCGTCCTGACGGCTTGCTTAAGAGCCTGCTTTAGCGGGCTTGCTGTCTGTAGCCTGTGGCTTTGAGCCACAGGCGGCAAATGAGAACCTTATGTTGACGGGTATGGCGCGAAGCGTGCCGCGCCTCGATTGCCCTGAGGTGGGGGTGAATTTTTCATATTCCTGTGTTACGCTCTATACCATGATTGAACTCGCCTGTCACACGTGGAGCTTCCACGATCTCACCCTGCCCGAAGCACTTGGCACGATTGCCCGGCTCGGCTTTCGCGCCGTCGATATCGGCAGCGGATCGGGCTGGAATCCCCAGCAAGCCGTCCGCGATCCGGGCGGCGCAGCAGCGGAAATCGTGCGCGATCTGCGCGTGTTCCATCTGCGCCTGAGCGATGTATTCCTCATGTTCCCACGCATCTCAGTCGCGGACGACGAAGCGCGCGAACGCGAAATCGCGGCATTCGCGGCGCTGCTGCCGTTCGCGGCGGCGTTGGGGACGCCGGGCATTACGGTCTCGCCGGGTGTGCTGCACTCGGCGGAGGGCGGCGGCGCGGGCTTGGACGAAATAGCGTTCGAGCGCAGTGCCGACGCGCTCAAGCAGATGGTGGCGGCGGCGAATGCCAGCGGGCTGGCGCTGTCGTTTGAACCCCATCCCGACACGATGACGCCGACTGCGGACGATGCACGCCGCATGTTGGACGCCGTGCCGGGCTTGGGTTTGACGCTCGATTGGGCGAACCTCGTCTATCGCGGCGCGGCGCACGAGACAGTTACGAGCTTACTCCCGCACGCGCGCCATATCCACATGCGCCAGGCGGCGCGTGGACAGCTTCAACTGGCATCCGAGAAAGGGCGCATCGACATCAAGCGTGCCGTCGCAGACACGCTGGCGGCGGGCTACGACGGCGCGATCTGCGTCGAACTGATCCGGCTCACGGGGCGGCACGGCGTCGCTAACGTGAACGCGCATCGAGAGATCGCCGCGCTGCGCGATGGACTGCGGGACGCCCGCAACGCCCTTGAGAAGAAACCTCGCCCCTAAATCCCCTTCCGATTATGGAGCGGGACTTGAGTCATGCCCAAACTCTTCCTCTCCACACGGACAGAGCAAAGGGTAAGGTTAGAAAGAAACCTCATGAAGCGCACGATCTTGATCCTTGTGGGCATGCTTGCGGCGCTTGCCGTCGTTATCATCGTGACGTTGGCGCTGACTCCCGGCACGACCGAACCCGCCTTCGCCGTCGCTGAGGAATTTGTGCGCGCGGCGGGACGCGGCGATGATGCGGCGGCATCCGCTTTCTTGACCGATGAACTCCGCGCGGCGGTGGCGGCGCGCTGTCTTGATGGCAGCATAGCGGCGTGCGTGCGCGGGTATACGCCGCCAGAATGGGGGGCGCTCTACAGCATCGGCGTGCGGCGGACGGCGCTCAACCGGGATACGGGCGCGTGGGACGTGGATTTGTTCGGTATTTACGAGCGCGAACGCGGCAATACGGGCGTATGTGTCTATGCGCGCGTCGTTCCGGTCGCAGGCGGCGACACGACGACGACCGACGGTTGGCGCATCGCGGCGTGGGCGGGCTTCGCGTGGTGCGGCGATGCGGCGACGCGCGACATGGCGGATAATCCTGCCGCGCCGAATCGAATGCCATGAAGGACAGTAAAAAGTTGAAAAGGAAAAGTGAAAAGCGGGTTTTTCGATGGTCGCTCTTTTACTTTCGCCTTGTTCCTTTTTACTTTCTACTGGTTTCATGTGTCCCTGCCACAACGCCGCCCCAATTGACGCAAACGCCCGGGCAACCGATTACCGTCACCGATGAGACGTTCGCCAATAGCACGTTTAGCCTGCGTTATCCGCGCGGGTGGCGCGTCGTGACGGGCGCGGCGGCGTCCCCGCCGGGCGTGACGCTGATCGCGCCGGGCGACTGCGCGCTGATCGTCGTGTCCGCCGCCGCGATCACGATGCCCCCCACGCTGCCGGAAACGTGCGCGGCTGATCGAATAACGACGCGGCGCGATATCGTCGTTGGCGCGGTATCCACAACCATGATGGGCGTGGTCGTAGCGGCAGAAGCGGAAACATTTGTAACGGTTTTCGAGCGTGTTGCCGACACTATCACCGTACAGCCATAAGCGAATCACAGTACAATCGATCCTGAGTTGCTTTAACGTTCAGGAGACAACGATGTTTCGCTTCAAACTGTTCATGATTGCGGCGCTGTCCTGCGTACTGATTGTCCGTGTAGCATCCGCCGCGCCAGAAGCGGCGACAACAAGCGCCCAAACGACCTGTTCGGCATTGGTCGAGCGCGCACTCACCGCCGTTGGCAGCAACTGTGGCGAGATGGGACGCAACACCGCGTGCTATGGGTACAATCGCGTCAATGCCAGCTTCGCTCAGACGATGCCGAGCAACTTTTTCAGCACGCCGTCGGACATTACCGACCTGATCTCACTGCAAGCCTTGACGACCGCGCCGCTCGACGAGGTGAACGACACGTGGGGCGTCGCCGTGATCAAGGCGCAAGCCAATCTCCCAACCACGCTGCCCGGACAGGCGGTCACATTCCTGTTGTTGGGCGACGCGCTGGTGGAAAATGCCGTGCCGTCGGGCGGCGCATTTGTCCCCGCCGCCGTCCTGCCCGTCACTGCCGCCCAGTCCGCTGATCTGCACAGCGGCGCGAATCTGAATACTAACATTGTTGGAAGCGTCAGCGCGGGCGCGGCGCTCAATGCCGACGCGATCAGCGCAGATCGCGCGTGGGTGCGTGCCGCCGACAGCGCGACGGGCGGCTGGCTGCCGACCACTGCGCTGCAACCTATCGATCTCGCGCCGTTGTCGGTGTTGAGCGACGCCCAGTACGCCCCGATGCAGGCGTTCTACTTCCAGACGGGCTTGGACGCGCTGTCGTGCATCGACGCGCCCAACACCGTCGTCGTGCAAGGACCGCAAAACTTCGAAATCGCCATCAATGTCAACGGCGCATCGGTCAACATCAATTCGACGGTGCAGTTGATCAGTATGCGCGAAGCGCCGGAGCGCATTCTGAACAATTTGCCGCTGCCGCCGCGCGTTTTGAGCCAGTTGCGTGACCACTACAATCAGCCCGAAGATGGTGAAGTGTGCCGGATTCAGCATTTGCGCGTGATTTCGGGTCATGCACGGCTGAACGACAATACGATCCTCCCCGCTGGTAACGCGGCATGGTCGGCGTACTGCCTCAGCGAACCGTCGCAGTCCCAATTCGCGCCGTCCGCGCCCGCCGACGCAGGGAACGACAGTTCCTCCAGCGCCGCCGCCGTGATCAGCGTCGCGCCGCCGACACGCGAACAGATCGTCAGCTTCATCAGCGAATGGGGCGCGTTCCGTCCGGTCAACGCCGAAGAATTGGGCGCGATTGCGGTCTTGGAACGCTTGCCGAGTAATCTGCTGAGTTATGACATTGAACTGCCAACGTTGGAGTCGATTCAGCCGCCCGTGATCGGCGGAGCATGAGCGACGAACGAGGACGAGGGTTAAAGGACTAAAGGCTGATAGAGCAGCCAACCGCTGTCGGGGCGTGCCAGCAGCACGCCCCTCAAATAGTCGTTCAGGCGACGACGGTCGGCGTATTCACCGCGACCATTCCCTCGCTGATCGTCCACAGGCGGCGCGCGGCGTCAGCATCGTGGGCGGCGGCGGACGAACGCGCGGACTTGGATTTGGCGAAGTATTCACCCGTGACCGTCTCGACTTCGGGCGACGATGCCAAATAGATCGACGTTGCTGCGCCCTGCTCCGGCGTGCGTGCAAATAGTTGCAGCACCGAGAAAATCGTCGTCATGATGCCGCTGTTGTTCTTGCCGAAGCCGGTAGCGACGAAACCCGGATGCAGCACGTTGACGGTCACGGGCTTGCCAGCGAGGCGGCGCGCGAGTTCAGTGGTGAACAAGATATTCGCCAGTTTCGATTGACCATAAGCGGTGAACATCGTGTATTTACGCTCCAATTGCAGATCGTCGAAGCGCATCTCGCGCACGCTCTGATGCGCGTCCGACGAGACATTGACGATGCGCGCGTTCGCGCCCGGCTGTCCGGTCTGGATTAGCGTGTCGAGCAGCAGATTGGTCAGCAAGAAATAGCTGAGATGATTGAGCGCGAACGTCATTTCGTGACCATCCGCCGAGACTTGGCGCTCGTTGAAGACCGCGCCCGCGTTGTTGATGAGGACATGCAAGCGGTCATGTTTGGCGCGGAAGGCGTCTGCCAGCGCGCGCACATCTGCCATGAGCGACAGATCAGCGGCGAAAGTTTCGACCGCGCCGCCCATGCGCTTTACGGCGGCATCGGCGCTGATTTCCTGCGCGGTGGCGTCGAGCCGTTCGCGGCTGCGCCCGACAATGGCGACGTGCGCGCCCATGCGTGCCAAGCCGAGCGCGGTTTCCTTGCCAATTCCGTTGGTCGCGCCCGTGATCAGGATAATCTTGCCCTGCATTGAAGTTTTCCTTGAGTGTAGAATCAATAACATCGTAACACTTTTGCCATCCAGCCAATCTGAACGGTGACTCAATGTTTGGTGAGCGTTTTGCGCAGCCAGAGTCGCGCGATCTGCGCCTGACAAAGGAGAGGAACATGTTCAATCCGTTCACGCCCGTGTTGCCGCCGTTCTTGGAGACTGAACGGCTGATTTTGCGTCCGCCGCGCGCGGGCGACGGCGAGATCATGCACGCCGCCATCCGCGACTCGTTCGCGCATCTGCATCCCTTCATAGAGTTCGCCAAGACGCTCCCGACGCCCCAAGACTCGGAGACGTTCGTGCGCGAAGCCGCCCTGCGCCATCATCAGCTTGAAGAATTCGTGTTCATGCTGATCCGCAAGGATGACGGCGCGTTCTTGGGCAACAGCGGAATGCACCACATCAATTGGGATGTGCCGCGTTTCGAGATCGGCTACTGGCTCGCTGCGCCCTACGAGGGAAACGGCTACATGAGCGAGGCAGTCGGCGCGCTGGTCACATTCGCGCTGAAGGAACTGCACGCCATCCGGCTGGAAATTCGCTGTGACGCACGCAATCGGCGCAGCGCCGCCGTCGCGGAGCGCGTGGGCTTTTCGTTGGAGGGACGCTTGCGCTGCGAGAAGCGCGATAACGCGGGCGAATTGGCGGACACGCTCATTTACGCGCGACTGGCGGGGACGTGCGGAGCGTAACTTCGCTTTGTTTCTAATAACACGGCGTTTTGATGCCGTCCCATGTTATAATTGAAGCTGTAGATGGAGCAAATATGATGGAACGGTATCAACCCGATTTGGCGGTCTACGACTCGAATGATCGGCTGATTTTGAGCATCGATGTGAACAGGCAATTGCAGAAGGATGTCGAATGGGCAACACGGACGCGCCGGAACTTCATCGTGCATGGTTTAATGTTCGACTCGCCTTATTTCTTGCTGATAACGCCAGATCGTCTCTATCTATGGACACGCGCGGATGCGCCACCCGATACGCCGCCCGACTATAACATCGACGCCACACCCATTTTGAAACCCTATTTTGAGCGCGCGAATCTCGAACCACACGCGATCTACGGCGATAGCTTTGTGCTGTTGTTGTCCGGTTGGCTGTTCGAGCTGATCCGTTCCGAAGGAATGCTACCTGAACAGTTGCGCGTGATAAGCGATCTCGTCGATGCCGGACTGATTGCAGCAATCAAAAATGGTCATTTCGTCTTTGGAGAACACGCTTGAACGTTTATGTCGAAACCAACTTCGTCTTGGAACTCACGCTGCTTCAAGAGGAAATGCCAGCGTGTGAGCGGATTTTAACACTGGCTGAAACCGACGCGATCCGTTTAATTCTCCCCGCATACGCGCTCATCGAACCTTACGAAACCCTCATTCGGCGCGGCAAAGCGCGTCGTCAACTGGCGTCGAATGTTGAAACGGAACTGCGCGAGTTAGGGCGTTCCGTCCCTTATCAAGCCCAGACGAAAACGTTTGCTCCATTCATCGATTTATTGTCGCAATCTGCTAGTGATGAACTCCAACGTTTGCAAACCCATCCAACAGCGGCTACTTCAATTCGTTACCGTTATTCCACTGGACAACGCCGTTTTAAGTACACTCTCGTTGTACGAAACGCAGTTCCGCACACCACAAGACGCGGTCGTTTATGCGTCGGTGCTGGATCACTTACGCACTGCGCCAGCGCAATTACATTGTTTTTTGAATCGAAACAAGAACGACTTTTCCGCACCCGATGTTGAAACGGCGTTGACACAGTACGACTGCAAAATTATTTTCAGCTTCAAGCAGGGCTTAAGCTACATTCAATCCCAACTTTAATTGACGAAGGAAACCCAAAAAATGAACTTTGACCTCTCGTCCGAACATCGTCAGTGGCAGCGCGCCGTCGCGGACTTCTGCCAATCCGAGCTTGCGCCGCGCGCCGCCGAAACCGCCGAATCGGGGACGCTCCCATGGGACGCGCTGCGCACGGCGCGTGATATCGGCTTGCTCGGCATGGACATCCCCGAAGCGCACGGCGGCGTCGAGATGGACACCATCGGGATTGCAATTGCGATGGAAGAACTCGGACGCGCGTGTGGCTCAACCGCGCTCTCGCTGGCAGCGCACAACGGACTCGGCTGCGCGCCCATCGCCAAATGGGGGACGCCAGAACAACAGGTGCGCTACTTCCCCGCACTCTTGAGCGGCGAACAACTCGGCGCGCTGGCGCTGACCGAACCCGGCGCAGGATCGGATTTGGCGGGCGGCGTGCAGACCTACGCGCTGCGCGATGGCGACTCGTGGATCATCAACGGCTCGAAGGCATGGATCACCAATGCGGGCATCGCGCCCGCGATTACGGTGCTGCTGCGCACAGACCGGGACGCCGGAACGCGCGGCTTTAGCATGATCATTGTGGACGCCGACGCGCCGGGACTGACGATCCATCCGCCGGAGCGCAAAATGGGGCTAAACGGGTCGCCCACACACATGCTCAGTTTCGATGCGGTGCGCGTCCCCGCCAGAAACTTGCTCGGCGTCGAGGGGCGCGGCTTCGGACAGACGATGCACATCCTCGACAGCGGACGCATCGGCATCGGCGCGCTCAGTATCGGCTTGGCGCAAGCCGCGCTCGATGAGAGCCTGAAATATGCGACCCAGCGGCGCGCGTTCGGTAAGGCGATCATCGAACATCAGGCGATTCAGTGGATGATCGCGGACGCGGCGCTGGAGATCGATGCGGCGCGGCTGCTGATCTACCGCGCCGCGTGGCTGAAGGCGGAAGGCAGAGACTTCAGTAAAGCCGCCGCGATGGGCAAGCTGATGGCGACCGAAGTGGCGGAAAAAGTGTGCCATAACGCGATTCAAATTCACGGCAGCTACGGTTACAGCCGCGAATTTCCGGTCGAGCGGCTGTACCGCGATCAACGGTTGATGGCGATTGGTGAAGGCACGAGCGAGATTCAACGCTTGGTGATCGCACGGCGTGTGCTGGAGGAATTTCGGCAGACGGTGGGATAGGACTGAGGACTGAGTAAAAAACCAAGACAAATGGGGTGTTTACTCAGTCCTGAGTCCTGTTCGCTTTCCCCTCTATTTCCCGCTCAACACCCGCGCCGCCAACGCTTCTTCCTGTTCGATCAGCGACTCCAGCGCCGCCAGTCCCTCGTTCCAGAAGCCCGGATCGCTCAAATTAACGCCGACTTTCGCCAAAATCTGGTCGGGATAGTCGCTGTCGCCCGCCGCCAGCACATCGAGATATTGCGGCACGAACGCCGCGCCGCGCTGCCGATATAGATTGAACAGCGCCAAGACCAGCAGTTCCCCGAACGAGTACGCATACACATAACCGGGCGTGCTGATGAAATGCGGGATGTAGCTCCACCACAAGCCGTAATCCTCGCGCAAAGTTACGCTGTCCCCAAACATTGCGCGCTGCGTGGTCAGCCATAAGTCGCTGATGCGCTCGCTCGAAAGCTCACCCTCCGCGCGGCGCGTCATGTGCAGCGCCTCCTCGAAGCGGTTCATGCTGATCTGGCGGAAGATCGTGGCGAAGTTGTCCTCGATCTTGCCCGCCACCAACAGCAGCCGCGCCGCCGGATCGGGTTCAGCGTTCATCAATTCCTCGAACACCAGCATCTCGCCAAACGTAGACGCCATTTCCGCCGTTGTCAGCGGCGTGTACATCCCACTGATGCCCTGCGCCTGCGCCGCGAGATACGCATGGACGCCGTGTCCCAGTTCGTGCGCCAGCGTCATGACATCGCGCGTTTTGCCAGTAAAATTCATGAACACATACGGATGCGCCGATGGCACGGTGCCGGAGCAGAACGCGCCGCCGCGCTTATTGGGCTGTAATGCCGCATGAATCCAGTTTTCCTCGAAGAAGCGATCCACGATTTCGCCCAAACGCAGGCTGAACGTGCGATACGATTTGCTGACCAATTCGCGCGCCTCTGTCCACGAATACACGCGCTCGGTCGCGCCGATAGCGACAGGGGCATACCGATCATAGTCGTGCAGCGTCTCCAAGCCGAGTAACTGACGCTTGATATGGTAGTGCCGTGCCACCAGATCATAACGCGCGGTCACCGACTGAATCAGCGCGTTCACGACTGAATCGGGCGCTTTGTTCGCCAGATTGCGCGCCGTAATCCACGACGGATAGCTGCGCCGCTTGTCGTCCGACGCCTTGTCCGCAACGATCACGTTGTAGACATACGTTAGTTCCATCGAGCGGTCGCGCAGCGTCGCCGTGATCGAATCGGCGGCTTGCTTACGCACGTTCACCTCTGGGTTAAAGAGCTTACTCATAATCGTCGATTGGGTGAGCGATTCGCCGCCGAAATCGAAGCGCAGCGCGCTGGTCAATTTGGTGAAGAAGCGCACCCATGCAGATCGCCCGGTCACGCTCTTATCGACCAACAGTTGTTCTTCAATTTCGCTCAACGTGTAGGGGATGTAAGCGCGATCCGCTTCCAAATGATGGCGATACTTGCCCAACGTCGGATCGGACAGCAGCACGGCGGCGGCATCGTCGGGGACGGCTTTCCATTCGAGATCAAAGAACAGTAATTTTTGCTGCAAAGCGGCGTTGTGTTCGGTCACGCGCTGCATCAATGCCGAAATCGCGGGGTTGGCGGTGTCAGTGCTGAAGTTCAACGAGGCAAACGCGCTAAAGCGTCCGTTGAGGTCGCTGAGCGTCTCCATTTCAAGCTGCGCATCGACCATCGATTCGGCGTCCAAACGTGCCACGCGCCCGCGATAGGTCGCCGCGAACGTGTCCGCCAAGGTTTGCACGCGCGTCATGTCCGCACTGATCGCCGGGTCGTCGCCGCTTGCATAAAAATTTGATAAATCCCAAATGACTGTTTCTGCGCCCGTCGTCGCAGGGGCATCGACTGGAGTATCGATCACTTCAAGCTCCCTAATGTTTCTTAACCGCGTTGTAAATCATTTTGCGCGCATTTTAATTCGGCGTCAACCTATCAAATGTTAGCGTTTATTATTATTTTCCAACGTTGGCTGCATTGACAATCGCGCCGCGCCGGATCATGATCGAACGCATCTGCCAATCGATGCGATGGAGATCGAACCATGCCCAAACTCGTACCGCTGAACGAGATGGAGATCAACGCCCGTATCAGCCAGCTTTCTGGCTGGGCGCGCGAGGAAATGATCCTGAAGAAAACGTATCTGATGGATACGTATATGGCAGGGCTGGCGTTTGCGTCCGCCGTCGGGACGGTATGCGAGGCGATGGATCATCATCCGATGCTCTTGATTGGCTATAAGCGCGTCACCGTCAGTTTCACAACGGACGATGCCGGCGGTACGCTGACGGAGAACGATTTCAACGCCGCCGCCGCTGTCGATGCGCTGAAGTATCCAAGGGCAAAATGACAATTTCGCTTGACATCGTTTTTCCCCTCACCCCCCGACCGCCGCTCCACTTTTTGGAGAGCAGGAGCGGCAGCGGCGTCTTTGAGGTTGGGGGATAAGGTGAATTTCCTGATTCGCCTCTACGGCGTCCCGCACGAGGCGCTGCATGTTGTCGCGCTGTGGTTGATCGGACGACGCGCACTGCGGGCGACGCGGACGCACGTCGATATTCCCGACGATTTGACGACACGTCAGTACGTGTTTGTCGCTGGACTGCCCGCGCTCTTTTTCGGCGGCATCGCGCTCGTCGCGTTGATCGGCGTGCTGAACGCGGCGACGTTGGGGCAAACCGCGCTCGGTATGATCGGCGTTACGCTGGCGGGACTGGGCTTCGCGGGGACAATGGGCGATATTCAATTGATTATGGCGCGCTTGATGGACGAAGAACATGGCTGAACGGATCGCGGGACGCTATCAACTGATCAGCAAGATCGGCTCCGGTGGTATGGGCGAGGTCTACCGCGCGCTGGATCGGCTGTCGGGCGAGACGGTGGCGCTCAAGCGCGTGCTGGTTCCGGCAAAGGCGCTGTTGTTCGCCTCGCGCACGACCGATGCGACCGCCAATTCGCTGCGCTTGTCGCTGGCGCGCGAGTTCCGCGCCTTGGCATCGCTGCGCCACCCACACATCATCAGCGTGATCGATTATGGTTTTGCGTCATTCGCGCCCCATGCGGCAACGCTGACGCACAGTGAATTCGATGAGCAAGACACGCAATTCATCACCCGTGCCGCTCAAGCGGGCGCACAGACGGGCGATCTGATCGACGGGCATTACGCCCCCGCCAACGACCTATACAACACGCCGGACGCCCAACCGTATTTCACGATGGCATTTTTGGAAGGCGCACGCCCCTTCGATCAAGCGATGTACACGTTCCCGCTCTCCACGCAGATCACACTGATCACGCAGATGCTGCAAGCATTGGCATATTTGCATCGTCACGGCATCCTCCATCGTGATCTCAAGCCGGGTAACGTCCTCGTCACGATGGATGATGCGGGCGAACCCCGCTTGCATCTGGTCGATTTCGGCTTGGCAGAGGGGCGCGGCGCGAGTGGGACGATTTCTGGCACGCTGATGTATATCGCGCCAGAGTCGTTGGAGACACAGCCGCTGTCAGAGGCGACCGATTTGTACGCCGTCGGCGTCATGCTGTACGAAGTGTTTGCCGGACATCATCCGTTCTTCGGCAGCGCGCGCCTCGTCCACGATATCCGGCATACGCCGCCGGACATGACGGCGCTGCGTCACCATCCCGAACTACAACACGTGCCGTTGGTGGCGGATGTCATCAAGCGGCTGTTGGCGAAAAATCCGCTGGATCGCTATGACGATGCGCATCTTGTCGTGGACGATCTGTGCGCCGCCGTCGGACTGCCGCCGCTGCGAGAATCGACGCTGATCCGCGAGAGCTATCTGCAAGCGGCAAAATTCGTCGGACGCACCGCTGAGATGGCGACGTTGGCGGCAGCGCTGGGCAATGCAGGCGTTGGCAAGGGGAGCGCGTGGCTGATCGGCGGCGAATCCGGCGTTGGCAAGTCGCGCTTGCTCGATGAACTGCGCATCCAAGCGTTGGTTGCAGGCGTGATCGCGCTGCGCGGTCAAGCGGTCGCGGGTGCAGCGGGCGAGAACAGCAGCGGCGGCGTACCCTATCAACTGTGGCGCGACGTGGCGCGGCGGCTGGCGTTGGCGTTCAGACCCACCGACGGCACACCGCTGGACGACGGCGATCTGCGTGACTTGAGTGTGCTGCGGACGCTCGTCCCCGATATCGAAGACTTGATTGGGCTGCCCGTCCCGCCGCTTCCACCGCTGATCGATGCGAAAGCGCAGCATTTTCGCCTTGCAGGCACGATTTTGGCGGCACTGCGACGGCTGGGACAGCCCGTCTTGCTCATCCTCGAAGATATTCAGTGGACGGGTGAAAGCCTCGATGTGCTGAAAGCGATGATCGCCGCCATCGCGCGGATGCCCATTTTGATTGTCGCCAGCTACCGCGACGACGAGCGCCCTGATATGCCATCGCTCGTGCAAGGCGCGCGCTTACTCCGGTTAGCACGGCTGAATGAATCGGCGATCAGCGAATTGAGCATCGCCATGTTGGGGGAATCGGGCGCGTCGGCGTCGGTCGTCGAACTGCTCCAGCGCGAGACGGAGGGAAATGCCTTCTTCTTAGTCGAGACAGTGCGCGCGCTGGCAGAAGAAGCCGGCGGCTTGAGCGACATCGGGCGCGGCGTTCTGCCCCTGCGCGTGTTCGCAGGCGGCGTCGCACAAGTGATTCAGCGGCGGCTGGATCGCGCGCCCGTCGCGGCGCGTTCGCTGCTCAAATTGGCGGCGGTTGCCGGGCGACGGCTCGATCTGGCGGTGTTGACGCGCGCTGTCGATGAGACGACCCGCGCGCTGCTGGATGGCACCCTGACAGCGTGTGCGGACGCCACGGTCTTGGATTTCGTGGATGGCGCGTGGCGGTTCGCCCATGACAAACTGCGCGAGACGCTGATCGACGGCTTGGGCGACAACGAACGACGTGAGCTGCATCGCCAGATTGCATTGGCGATTGAGTCGGTGTACCCTGACAATCTCGATCAGGCGGCAGTATTGGCGCGACACTGGGGAGCGGCGGGCGATATCGACAAAGAGCGCACTCATGCTGGTCATGCCGGGACACAGGCGTATGATCTGGGACAGTTCCACGACGCGACGCGCTTCTTTGAACGGGCGCTGGCGCTGACACCGCCAGAAACGCTCGACGCGCTCAAGTTGAACTTCGAGTTGATCCGCACACGGCGCTTTCTCAACGATTTTGAAGATACGCTTCGATATACGGAACGGGCGACGGCATTAGCGCGCGCCCTCGATGATACCGATTGGATCGTGCGCGTTTCCACAGAGCAAGCCTATACCGCGCAGATTCACGGGCGGTACGACGAAGCGGGCATCAGCTTACGCGCTGTACGCCCACTCAGCCTCCAGATTGATAATCCGGTCACATTGTTTCGGTTTCTCAGTCGCTATGCGCTGCAATTGGGCTACGAGCGTCAGTTCGATGCTGCGATCAGCGAAATGCACGCTGCACTCGCCTTGGTGCGCTTACACGGGGAAGCCACCGACGAGATGACGATGTTGAACAATTTGGGTACCCTGCATTATTATCGTGGCGAGCGCGATGAAGTGATGGCAATCTCCAACACGATCATCGGCTACTATCGCAGCGTCAATGACCGCCAATATTTGAGCGACGCGCTCGGCAATCGCGGCGTATTGTTGTGGAGTCTGAAGCGGTATGCCGAAGCCGTCGAAGTGCTGTTAGAAGCATTGGAACTGGATGAGCAAGCCGGCAAGGTCAACAGCGAAGTCGGTGCGTTGGTCACACTCGGCTACTGCTACGCTGGACTCGGTGACGATGATTTGGCGGTCGTGTATTTGCGCTCGGCACTGCGGAAGGCGCTGGATGGCGAATTGATCTCGCTGGCATTGGATGCCATGTGCGGAATCGCGTCAGTGTGGGCGAAACAGCGCGAGGCAGAGCGCGCCGCCGAGATTTATGGCTTGGCGCTGTCGCATCCCGCGTCAGATGTGGATATCGAGACGACGGTCACGCCACTGATCGAAGGATTGCGCGCCCAATTGGACGCGGCGACGCTGACGGCGGCGCTGGAGCGGGGCAAACAGCTTAGTTTTGAGGCTGCGGTTGCCGAGGCACTAGGGCATTAAACATAGCAGACATACGCGATTGGGTGTACGATGGTTGTTATACATGACTTTAATAGACTGAAATAAGAATGATACTGTGAAAATTTTTATCCTCGTTTCATCGCTCGATCTTACGCAGCCATTCAGCGCGACACCTGCTTGGTGGCAGTTGATGAAGGGGTTATACGAAATCGGCGTCGAGATCGTCGCCGCGCCGTATCAGGGACCCGCGTTAGAGTCGCTGTGGTGGCGCGCTGCCGCCAACCCCGCTAAGCTGCAAGGCGATCTGTATAAGACAGCGCGCGACACGTACCGCCAACGGATGCTCCCCCTTGTGCGGCGCGCATCGAGTGCGGCGGCGCGCGCGGCGGTTGCTCCGAAACGCGGAACGGAGGAGATTGCCGCTGCTTATGCCGCCAACGTCGAGTCCGCCGCTGTACGCAATGCCGCGCTCGTCTCAGCGAACGACAATAAGCTGCCCTATCAATCGCCCGCCGTCGCGCCCGTCACAGAGCCTTTCATCGACCGTGCTGCCCGCGCGGTGGCGCAGAGCATGATCGCGCCGCTGTGGGAGCGCTACCTCGACCAAGTACTGACGCGCGAAGGCGACTTCGACGCGGTGATCGTGCTGACCGCGCCGCTCAATCATCTGGTCGGCGTGGCAGAGTCGATCCAGCGCAAACATGGCATCCCCGTCTTGTATTACGACGGCGACGTTCCCGCCAGTCTGCCCTCAATGCAGGGCTTCGCCAGCGGCTTTCGCATCTATCAGGGCGCGAACCTGACCGAATACGCCGCGTTCATCTCCAACAGCGCGGGCGGCGCGGAGATGCTGCGCGCGATGGGCGTGCCGAACGTGCATACGCTGTATTACGGCGTCGATCCCGATTTGTTCGCGCCCGTTGATGTGCCGGCGCAAGATATCGACTTATTCTTCTACGGACATGGGCGCGAATACCGCGATCATTGGGTCGAGGCGATGATCGCGCAGCCCTCGCGCGCGCTCCCCGATGCGCATTTCGCAGCGCGCGGCACGCACTTGGGCGATCTGGGAGACACCCAACTGCTGCCGTATCTGAGCTCCAGCAAGCTGCGCGAATATTCGTGTCGCAGCAAGATCAACCTGTGCATCACGCGCGCGGCACATGCGTCGGTGTTCGCGTCGTCGTCGTCGCGTCCGTTCGAGCTGGCGAGCATGGGCGCGTGCATCGTCTCGAATCCGTACAGCGGGATCGAAACGTGGTTCGAGCCGGGACGCGAAGTGTTCGTCGTTCAGAATGCGGACGAGGCGCTGGAACGCTATCGTTATCTGCTTGGTAATGACACAGCGCGGCGGGCGGCGGGCTTGGCGGCGCGGGCGCGCGTGCTGAAGGAACACACCCATCAACATCGGGCTAGGGAACTGGTAGAAATTGTGAAACGAGTTCGGTAGCGCGGGTGAAGGGATCGAAGGTCGAGGGTGAGCTAGTGCAGCGGTAAAACGGCGGTCGTATCCAAGACAGATTGCCCGAAGCCGCTGCTGTAGACGCCGAGTTCATAGCACACCGGAATATCGAACGTGATCGGTGAAATGCAGACCGGATCGGCGTCGATGTTGATCGTCGTCAGCGCCAGCATGCCGAGCTTGCCCGGATTGAGCGTGAGAATGGCGGTCTTATCGGACAGGATCGCGCCCGGAATCGGCGTGAGTGTCACCTCTTGCACGCTGCCATTGGTGCTGCCCGCCGCAAACGTGATCGACGCGGGCGCGAATGTGTAATGCACGCCGGGCTGCGCCGATCCGCCGCCAGCTTGTACCTGCACCGTCAACGCTTCGGGCAGCGGCTGGTCATTGGCGGTGTAGAGTTTGAGCGGGATGAGCTGCGCGCCGTCGGCTTTGTTGATGGTTTTGGAGGCGGTGACGGCTTCAGCTTGCGCGACTTGCATTTCAAGTTGTGAGAGCAGTCCGGTGGTCGGCTCGTCAAGGGTATTGAGCAGGGCATGGGCTTGGTCGATGAGTTCTTGGAGTTGGGTGCCGTAGGTCATGGTGTGCCTTTCAAACTTCGTCTTTCATTGCGATTCGATATGGGGTGAAATTTGGGCGACGATGCTGCCTATAACCGTATCCCATAGGATCAACTGTCTTGCGCTTCCATCTTCCGAGTTGATAGCGCTCATTGAATACAGATGTCGTCCGTCTGGATGCCATAAGATATCGAATGGCGGAAGCTCGTGCCCGCTCAACGTCTGTTCAATCTCGCCCGTTGCTACGTTCAGAATTTGAAGTACTGGGCGTGGACGCGATATCGTATCTCGATACCCCACAAATGCAAGTTGGATCGCATCTGGATTCCAACTGACTGCTTGTGCGCGAAAAACACTTGGGATTATTTGCTCATTGGTATTCAGATCGTGAATTTGTAGATACCCTCCATACCCAGAAATGGCGAGTTGATTTTGTGCTGACCACGATACCCATGCAAATGCTCCCACTCCCTGTTCCCATTCAAATGTATAATGAAATTGAAATGGATCGGTTTGCCAGACCATTACATGCGAACCATATGCGAGAGCAAGAAAGTATCCATTACGCGACCAACTTAAAATTCGATAAGGAGTTGTAGCTTGTAAATCAGTTTCAAAGATTGGGCGTTGCGTCTCAATATCCCAAATTGTAAGCGGAAAGCCCGAACCAATCGCTGCAAGCTGGCGACTGTCCGGCGACCATGCCATTGCAAACACACCGGTTACTCCAAACATCTCCTCTCCAACGTAAAACTGTGTTCCAAATCGCGCGACAACGTTTCCTGTCGTTACGTCATAAATTTGAATCGCTTCTTCTAGAGAGGTATAGGCGGCAATCCGTGTTCCATCAGGCGACCACCGAACAACTGTGATGAGCGGATTAGCGGGGCAAGCTAAGGTTCGTTCGTATTCCAATGTTAAGGCGTCAAATAGGTAGATTCCTGTTCTGCCACTTATAACAACATACATGCCGTCAGGGCTGACATCATACGAAGAAATCAAGAAGTAAGATAAGGAGTCCACCTGAGGGTTTGTACGAGGTGAGACGCATCCTTCAAAATCATTCGATGCAATGGAAACATGCCCAAAAGTGACAATAAACATTACTGATAATAGGATTTTTCCAAATTTTTGATATTTTAACATGGGAAAGTCAACTTGTATAACTTCGTGAAAGGAACAGAAATTGCACTATTAGTTTGACCATTGGGTAAATGGAAAAATGTCCAATTTGCAAGCAAAAGATTGGACGTTAAAAAAGGCTGATAACCATAACGAAGTCGTGGAGCGTAATTCGCAGCAAACGTTTCGTCAGTGTCGACGGGAAATCCGACTCCTCCAAGTCGCTCTTTAATATTTTGTAAATTATTTATAGTGATAAAAGCATTTGTTGCATAAAAAGGTCTTGGACGTACATCTTGTAGCCAACCTACTCGCCCATTACAAGGATTAGTCTCGCTTTCATATCCATAGCCATAGGCAAAATCTACAACGTAAGGTATTGAGTCCAAAGGAATGCCATTAATATTTCTGGGACGAACATGAGAAAAACTCTGTGTATCCACTTGTCCAGCATTTAAGCCTTCAGGTGTCTCAACAGCTACTCCCCATCCAATAATTAACAATCCGTGAAAAATGCTCTCCAGTGACCCGGAATTTAGTAAAACGTAATCACCTGTTTCCAAAAAAGCCAATTGCCCCATGCGAAACGTCTCATATAACCACTCTGATCCTTCCTCTTCTTTTCCAAGTCGCCAGACGCCACCATTACCAAATTGCATATATTTATTCAATCCACTACCTTCACTTGAGGGCAAGTTTGGTGGTTGCCCGCAAAGTACTGTATCTATAATTGTAGGGTCGATTGTATTAAAAACGGGTTGAGTTGCCCCAAATTGCTCACGAAAGTAATCAATCAGACGTGGATGCACCCGCCATGAAGAAGTAGCTTCTAAATTAAGATTATTAGGTGAGGTGCAGCAAACAAGCCAACTTTGAGTAGTGTCCAATGAAGTCGCGTTACAGGTAAAGGCTGCCTCAGATTCGGATATATACGGTAGACCTCCTCCAAAGTGGATTAATTCCGAAACAAAATAAGCAGAACCTGTAGAAGCAACGCAAATTACATTGTCGTTAATACATGATACGCATGGTATTTCATCACTTGGACAGATAATTTGTCCAATGTGATTGAGAGTAGAGTAAGTGAAATCCCCTCCGACTCCACGAAGCAGATTGACCCCAGAAAATGAGCAACTTCCTCCACCGTTTATATTAAGGCTGGCATTGCCATATGGCAAAGTTGATTGGAAATTACTACGGCTTCTGTCAATACCAGCTTTTGATACGATACCACGATGATATATAAAAGGAATATGTTCATATAAATATCGCGCCGTGATAGAGATCGAATCCCACGGAAATTCGGCGTTTGGCGGAAGGGTAGGAAAAAGGACAGGGAATGCAAACCCCTCAACACGTCCTGTATAATCAAAATCGACCATCTGATTTACCTCATGAATGATGCGTTCTTTGAGCGCCGTGTTGTACGCATACTCAAAGTCACTGGCACCCGCAAAGCCAAATACAACGCTCGTCAAACAATCCAAATTGTCGACGGCACACGCCTTCGCTTCGATATCAAAGCAGCCATTCACCAACACTTCCAAGCTCAGGTCGATGCCCGCCGCATCTTTGCCCTCGAAACGAAAAGGTTCCGTATCCAGCCCAGTCAGTTCTCGGATCAGGTTGATGAGAATCGGACGCATGTCGATGAAGATATCGCCCAGTTCCTCCAACTTGGGACGCATCGTCACCAAAACGCTCTCGACACCGCTGCCCGGATTGGACGCAGCGATATCCCCGATACGCGCGACGATGATGTTGAGTCGAGCGACGATAGAGCGGTGGTATCGACGTAAGTGACGGTGGTTCTCCGAGCGAAACATCGTTATATACATTGTCATGATACGCCGCTTTCAGCACCGCGTCAATAAATAGAATATTAACTACAAGTTGTCAGGCGTGCGAACAGCGGGAAAGATGGTGCAGCCGTATCGATGCAACCGTGGGTTCGAGCGCGTTGATTGAAGCCCATTTCCTTTTCCCCCGCGACTCGCGCTATACTACGAGAGCATCGGTTTACCTTCGCGGAGACCGTGCAACCGTATCCCACACAACGAGACTCAACGGTATGGCGGATCAACCGATTGCCCCGCAGTTCACCGATGAACCGTATGCCCCGCTGACGGGCGCAGCCCCCACGATCATCAAATCGGCGGCGGTGGGCGCGCGCCCCGTGTCCGTCCCCGTTGTCGAGCGGCGACGCAGCGTCTTATCCGCGCTCGATCTGCCGCTGCTGCTGATGGTCATGATGCTGTTGGCAATCGGCGCGATGATGGTCTACAGCACCACATTTTTCTGGAGCTACGAGACGACGGGCAGTGAATCGACCATCTTCTTGCAGCACGCGCGCAACATGGGCATCGGTTTCGCCATGCTGCTGGTCACGTACCTCGTCGATTACCGCATCTGGCGGCGGTTGGCGCCGCTGCTGCTGCTGTTCACCATTGCCAGCCTGATCGCGGTGTTGGTGTTCGGTGACAATGTGTTCAATGCGCGCCGCGCGTTCATTCAAGGATCGTACCAGCCCGGCGAACTCGCGGAATTGATGATCGTCATTTTTATGGCGGCATGGCTCGGCTCGAAGCGGGCGCGGGTAGCGAGTTTCTGGCGCGGTCTGGTTCCATTCAGCTTCATCATCAGCGTGATCGGCGCGCTCGTGATCGCGCAGCCGGATATCAGTACCGCCGCAACCATCTTTGTGACGGCTGGCTTGATGTTCTTCCTCGCTGGCGCGAACATCTGGCACTTGGGCGGCATCCTCGGCACGATGGGCATTACGGGCTTCATTCTCAGTCAACAACTTGATTATGCTCAAGGGCGCGTGTCGTCGTTCTTCTCCGGCTTGACCGACTTGACCACCACCAACTATCACGCCCAACAAGCGATCATCGCCTTCCTCAACGGCGGCTGGACGGGCGTCGGCTTGGGACAGGGACGCCAGAAATATGGCTTTCTGCCCGCACCGCACACCGACAGCATCTTTGCAGTCATTGGCGAAGAATTGGGCGTGGTCGGCGCGATCTTCGTGGTGCTGCTGTATATCGTCTTGGTCGTGCGCGGGCTGCAAATCGCGCGCCGCGCCCGCGATCCATTCGGCGCCTTGTTGGCGTCGGGCTTGACACTGTGGATCGTCACCAAGGCGCTGATCAATATCGCGGTCATGCTCAATCTGCTCCCGTCCACGGGCATCGCGCTGCCGTTCGTCAGCTTCGGTGGATCGTCGTTGGTCACGGTCATGATGGGCGCGGGCTTGCTGTTGAGCATCGCGCGGGTGACGGTGCAGAATCCGCCGCCGGGTGTCAAACCAGAGAGACAAAACGATGCACAAGCTGATCATCGCGGCGGGCGGGACGGGCGGTCACGTCTATCCGGCGCTCGCGGTCGCTGAAGCCGTCCGCGCTATGCAGGCGGACAACGGCGCAGCGCCGCTGTTGTATTTCGTCGGCAGCGTTGGCGGTATGGAGCGCGCAATGGTCGCGGAGTCGGGCGTGCCGTTCGCGGATTACGCCGAAGTCCGCGCAGGTCCCTTACACGGCGTCGGCGTCGGGACGATGATCGCCAGTTTGGGACAGACGCTCGTCGGGACGCGCCAAGCCATCGGGCATTTGCGCCGCTGGCGATCCGATGCCGTCGATTCATGCGCGCTGCTCATGACAGGCGGTTGGGTCAATTTTCCGGTGGCGTTAGCGGCGGCGCTGTTGCGCATTCCGGCGCTGATCTACCTGCCGGATATCGAACCGGGCTTGGCGATCAAAGTCTTACGCCATCTCGCGCGGCGCGTCGCCGTCACGACGGAGGCATCGTATCCCTATTTTCGACGCGGGCAAGCGGTAGCGACAGGCTACCCGCTGCGCGAATCGATCACACAAGCGACGCGCGCGGCGGGCAGCGCGCATTTTCGGCTGCATCCAGACAAGCGGACGCTGTTGGCATTCGGCGGCAGTCGCGGCGCGCGCAGCATCAACACCGCCGTGATCGATATCGTCCCCGCTTTGCTGGCGGACGGCTGGCAGATCATCCATGTGACCGGAACGCTGGATCACGCTGATATTACGACGCGACGCGCTGGCATCGGCGCGCCTGCCGATTATCAGGTGTTCGCATATCTGCACGACGACATGGGCTTGGCGATGGCGGCGGCGGATGTGGCGCTATGTCGTTCGGGCGCGAGTACGTTGGGCGAACTGCCGCACTTCGCGCTGCCGGCGATCCTTGTCCCCTATCCTCACGCGTGGCGCTATCAAAAGGTCAACGCCGATTATTTGGCGGAACGCGGCGCGGCGCTGGTGCTGCGCGACGAGGACATGGCGCGCGATCTGCTGCCGACGCTGCGCCGTTTGGCGGCGGACAACAGCGCCATTGAGACGATGCGCGAACGGGCGCGTGCGCTACAATCGAATGGATCGCGCGCAATTGCCCGCGAATGGCTGGCGCTGACGGAACAGGCGAGACAATGATTCAACTTTCGGGCGTGTTGTGGACGATGGCGATCTTCTTCGGCATCATCGGCTTTTTGCGCGGATGGAACAAAGAAGTCATTTCAACCGCCGGGATCATTCTCGGCTTGTTCGCGTTGTTCCAGTTCGACAGCCTGATTCGCGGGACGCTGCTGGTCAGCGTAAGCCGCGATCAAGTCTTTGTAATCCAGACGATCATCTTTCTGCTGATCGTGTTCTTCGCCTATCAGACGCGGCAGTTCGGCAGCAGTGGGGGCGCGGGCGCGGCGGGGCGCGATAAACTGCAATCGAGCGTGTTGGGCGCGCTGTTGGGCGCGGTCAACGGCTATCTGATCTGGGGGACGATCTGGTACTTCATGGACATCAACGAGTACCCGCTCGCGCCGCTGGTGATCGCCCCCGCGCCCGGCTCGTTGAGCGACCAGACGCGCGACATCTTGCCGCTGGTCATTCTCGGCGGCGGACCCGGCGGGAATGGCGATGTGCTGGCGATTGCGGTGATCGTGCTGTTCGTGCTGGTGTTGATCCTGATTTAGGGCTGATGTTGGTATGGTCTTTCAAGCGCATCAACACCTCCACTTCATCGGCATCGGCGGCGCGGGCTTGTCCGCCATCGCGCGCATCCTGCTGCTGCGCGGCGTGCGCGTCTCGGGTTCGGATCGCACGCCCAATGCGCTGACGGATGCGCTGGCACGCGACGGCGCGACGATTTACACCGGACACCGCGCCGAGAACATCGACGGCGCGGACGCGGTGATCGTTACGTCCGCCGCGGCGTCCGATCACGTCGAAATCGCGGCGGCGCGGACGCACGGCATCCCCGTCTATACGCGCGCTGACATTATCGCAGACGTGATGGCGGGGCAAACGGCGATCTGCGTGGCGGGAACCCATGGCAAGACGACCACAACCGCGATGATCGTCCACATTTTGCGCGCAACGGGGCGCGATCCGTCCTACATCGTCGGCGGTGTGCTGCGCTCAACCGGCACGAACGCGGGCGTCGGACAGGGCGCGGCGTTCGTGATCGAAGCCGACGAATATGGGCTGATGTTTCTCGGCTTGCGCCCGCAGATCGCCGTTATCAACAATATCGAATGGGATCACCCCGACTTTTTCCCGACGCCCGCCGCGATGGAGGACGCTTTCCAGCAGTTCGCCGCGCTCGTCCCGCCCGACGGCATCCTGATCGCGGGCGCGGACAGTCCAACGGCGGCGCGGTTGGCAGCAGCGCGGCGGCAAGGGCGCCAACTGAACATCACTTATGCGCTGGATCAGGGTGCAGATATGCGCGCGGTCGCTCTTGAAGCCGACACGTTCAACGTCGTGCGCTCTGGTAGAACAATCGGAGCGGTGCGCTTGCGCGTTCCCGGACGCCACAACGTCCAAAACGCGCTGGCGGCGCTGTTGGTTGCGGATACACAGGGTGTCCCGTTCACGGAGGCGGCACGCGCATTAGCAACGTTCGAGGGGACGGGGCGGCGTTTCGATGTGCGCGTCGATGCCGCCGGGATCGCCGTAATTGACGATTACGCGCACCATCCGACCGCGATTCGCGTCACAGTGGACGCCGCGCGCGCCCGCTACCCGGAGCGCGCGTTGTGGGCGATTTGGCAGCCGCACACCTACAGCCGAACGCGCGCGCTGTGGGACGACTATCTGCGCGCGTTCGATGCCGCCGATCAGGTCGTCGTCACCGACATTTACGCGGCGCGTGAACAGCCCGACGGCGAAACCACATCCGCACGCTTCGTTGAGGCACTCGCGCGGAGTCGGGCGAACATCCATCATGCGCCGACTCTCACGGACGCCGCCGCGCTGTTGGTGGCGCAAGTGCGCGCGCCCGCCACGATCCTGATCATGAGCGCGGGCGATGCACCCGAAATCGGCATCGAATTTTTGCGCCGACGGCTTTAGATCACGCGCACCAGCGTATTCATATCCGCCCAGTTGAAGAACCATTCCGCTTCGCTCACGGGGAGATTGACGCAACCGTGACTCATCGGGCGTCCGAAGGCGTTATGCCAGTACGTGCCGTGAATGGCGTAGCCCTGAAAGAAATACATCGTGTACGGCACTTGCGGCAGGAAATAATCCGCGCCGCGCATATCGTCCGCCGTGTATTTGACGTAGATATTGTAGTCGCCCAAGACGGTTGGCGTCGCCGGAAGTCCGGTACTCACCAAGTGTGTCCGCATGAGCTGTCCGTTTTCGTAGGCGTAGATGCGTTGTTCGGTCGTCGACACGAGGATCACTTTTCCCGCGCTGGTCGGCGCAGGCGGCGCTTGTGACTCATCTGGCACGTACACGCCTGCCGCCGGGATGATCAGTTCTTGACCGACGAAGATCAGATTCGCATCGGGGATATCGTTCAGCGTCAAAATATCATCGATGGCGACGCCGTATTCGCGCGCGATCAAGCCGAGTTCTTGCCCCGCCTCGACCAGATGGATCGTGCGTTCCGTGTCCGAGACGTTGGCAGAGTCGGAGAACAGCGGCGGCGGTGGCTCGATCACCATCATCGGCAGATCGATCAGGTTATCCGCCAGTTCGCTCGTTGGATTGTTCAGCAAGCGGTCGAGCAGAACGGGCAGATCGAGCGCGCGTCCGGGCAATCCATCACTCGGCTCGATGTTGGTTTGTTCGCTCAGGGCGACGAGTCCGCTCTGCGCTTGAACAAGATCGACGACGTACTGCGGCGTGAGCGTCGTGCCGCTCGACGCATTCAACGCGGCATCCAATGTCGCCACGACATCCACGCGCGCGCCTAACTGGGCGGCTGATACCACCCATTCACGCACATCGCTTGACGCCGTGTCGCGCGCGGTGAATGATGGAGCGCCGAATTGATCGTCCAAAAATTGCGCCGCTGCTTCAGACGACTTGCCACCCAAATCGAGCGCGCCGACGCGCACACCGTCCGGGACGCGCTCGACGGACAGCGCCACGACGATGATGACCGCCGCGATGCTGAGCGCAAAGCCGACGCCAATCGTGATCATACCGCCGAGAATTGCCCACGTCGGGATACGCGGCGCGGTTTTGCGAACCGTTGACGGAGTGGGTGGGCGCGATGGAGGATAAGCGGGTTGTTGTTGAGTCATGGGGTTGATAGGTAAAATTGTGTGGACGAGATATAATTATCATAACATAGTTGCGCGCATTGGGGACTGACGGTTGCCCTACGACGGGGCTACCGAGAATTTCTACGCGCTCAATCCATTTCGTCACCAAATTGTTTGAATTGGATACTGTGCCAACTGCGCATCCTTTGTGAGCAGTACCGCTTGTTCAACTCGCGCTTGCGCGATCAACATGCGGTCAAAAGGATCGCGGTGAAGTGCCGGGAGTTTTGCGAGTTCCAAAACATGTTCAAATTCGATTGAGACGAGCCGGGCGCGATTTTGCATGAATTGTCTTTCAACAATACCCTCAAGCGTCGAATGAAGGGTCAATTTGCCAAGCTGGAGTTTGATCTGTATTTCCCATAAACTCACCATACTGATGATCAGTTCATTGTTCGGGTCAACACAGATCGCTGCGGCAACGGTCGAGAGCATCGAAGGAACTCCGTCGAGCCAAATCATCGTATGCGTATCGATCAGTACTTTCACGACTCATCGCCAAACCAAAACGAGTCTGGCAGTTCCGCGTCAAAGTCGTCACTCATCCATACTTTTCCCAAGTGCGCACCCAAACCTAATTTGCGCGGTGGTTTTTCGGCAGATGGTTCCGTCATCGCTTCTGTAGGTACGCTTACAAACTGGACACGACGTTCCAGAATGTAGGTATAGACTTGCTTCAGTTCGTCCGCATTCAGTTGATCGATCTCGTGCAGCACCGCTTGTACATCAGCCATCATCATCACTCCCGAATGCCTCTATTATACGAAAAAGAGCGTAGAGATTGCTCTCTGCGCTCTTTGCGTTCGCTGCGATCCGTACTAACGCCGCTTCAGCCGCGAACGCAACCCGAAGAATGCGAACCCGTACAGCACCGCCGCCATGAGCAGACACGACCCCAAGCCGCGGATCATCACTTCAGTATCCCAGCCCGTGTTCAACACCGCCCGCATCGCTTCGAGGATGTAGGTGATCGGGTTGTATTCCGCCGCCGTGCGCACCCAGCCCGTCAACAGCGACAGCGGGACGAACGTTGCCGTCAAGAATGACAGCGGGAAGAACAAGAACGATGCGCCTTGCGTCGCCGCGCCGTTGCCAGTCAACAAGCCGACGCCAACCGTCAAACCGCTAAAGGCGATGCCCACCAAGAGCGAATAGCCCAGCACCGTCACGATTCCAGCGATGCCTGTGACCGAGTTCAGCCCCATCAACAGCGCGATCACCATGACGATGCTCGTTTGCAGCAGCAGCCCAATCGCGCCCGCGATCATCGCGCTCAAGACCATCGCGCCGCGATTAGCGGGCGTCAGCGACAGCTTGTCCCAATAGCCCGTTTCGATATCGCGGACGACGCTTTCGCCCGCCAAGCCCGCGCCCGATAGCGCCGCGCTGATGATCGACAGCGGCAGGATGAAACCGAGATAACTGTTTTCGCCCAAGCCGGGAATGAAGTTCGCCGCCCCGCCGAGCGAGTCGTTGTAGACCAGCAAGAAGAAGCCGCTGATGAGCAAGCCGGGAATGACAGCGGCGGGCGTGCGGAACGTCGTCTTGACGGCGCGGATGGTCAGCATCGACACCTGATACAGAAACGGCATCCCCTTGAATTTGCGATCCGCCGCCACCGTCGTTCCGGTGGCACGCGTGGTGGACATGGTTGTCATGGTCAATTTGCCTTTACATTCAGTCACTACATCATTTAGGTGGAGGGTAGGCGCTTGGCGTGCCAAGACCGCCGAAATCACGGGCGTCCCAGCGGCACACCCCTACTCCGCTCGGTACGTCTCATGACGATTCTTTCTCAGCACCAGCACTCAGCACGGTACTTTACGCCGCTTTCGCGTCCGGTTTCTTGGTGTCGTCGGCGTCGTCGGTCAAGTCCGCCGTGAAGCGCTGTCCGGTGACTTGCAAGAACACATCGTCGAGCGTTGGCTGCGTCAGCGTGAGCGACACGGGCGGCAGCATCGCATCGTTGAGCTTGCCGACGACGGTTGCCACAGCGCTCGCTGCACCTTGCAGATACAGACGCACGGTTGCACGGTCGATTTGCACGCGCGCGGCAATCCCATTCAGGAAGTCCGCCGCGCGTTTGGCGCTGTCGATATCGATGAAGGTCACATTGATCGACTCGCCGCCCAAACCCGCCTTCAGATCAGCCGGCTTGCCCTCGACGGCGATCTTGCCGCGATTGATGATGGCGACACGATCTGCCAGTTCGTCAGCCTCTTCGAGATACTGGGTCGTCAAGAAAATGGTGATGCCGTCTTCGCGGTTCAAGCGGCGCACTTCCGCCCAAATATCACGGCGACTGGAGGGGTCAAGACCACTGGTCGGCTCGTCCAAGAACAGCACATCCGGCTGATGCACCAATGCCATCGCCAAATCCAAACGACGGCGCATCCCGCCCGAATATTTACCGACGCGGCGTTCCGTAAACTCGGTCAAACCCACCAACTCCAACAACTGCTTCGCGCGCGCCATAGAGTCGCGGCGGCTCTTGCCGAACAACTGACCCTGAATGGTGAGCAGTTCCATCGACTTCATGATCGGATCGAGTCCGATTTCTTGCAGCGCCACGCCTGCGATCTGGCGGACTTCAGCAGCTTGCGCGACGACGTTGTAGCCGCCTACCGTCGCTACGCCATCGGTGGGCAGCGAGAGCGTGGTCAAAACGCTGACCGTCGTGCTTTTGCCCGCGCCGTTGGGTCCCAAGAACCCGAATACCTCGCCCGATTTGACCTGAAACGAGACGCCATCTACAGCGGCAAAATCGCCAAAACGCTTAACCAAATTCTCAACGACAACTTCTCGATTCGACATCTTCGCTTCTCCCCAACGCCGATTCCCACGAACCAACAAACTATTTTGTAGGTTACGCTGCAAAAAATGTAAGCCTATTCGCGTTTTATCAAGCCATCGAGCATGACATCGATCAGCGTGTGCGCCATTGCCGCCCGATCAACGGGTACATTGTTGTAGGTAAAAATATCTTCTGGTACAGAGTGCAAACTGCCGATCATCCCCAACACCCCGCCCGCGATCACACCGAGATCGCCGTGTTCGATCTCGCCGCGCGCTTGCCCACTTTGGAGCAGCGTATGGATTGGCTCGATCATGGTTTCCGCTGCGAGTTCGCTGAGCCGCCACGCCTCGGTTGCATCAATCGCCGGCATGTCCGAATGAGTCATGCGGATTAAATCGATTGGCGGCTGGGATAAAAGCCAGCCCGCAACCGCTTTCAACTGTCCGCGCACGTCGCCATATGCCGCAATCGCGCTTTCGATGCCTGCGCGATGACGGTGCATGTTGCGTTCGGTCACTTCGATGAACATCTGCTCTTTGCCACGCGGGAAATGATGGTACAGCGACGCATGACGGATGCCGACTTCGCCCGCGATGTCTTTCAACGTCACTGCGCGAAATCCACGCTCCGCAAACAATCGTTCAGCCACATCCAGCACCCGCTGGCGGGCTTCTGAATTCAACATCTGGTAATCCAACCTACATGTCAGTAGGCTACATTTATGTAGGTATGATAAGCTGAGATGCGAATCGTGTCAACCAGTTCGCGCGGCTTGCTGATGATTCGCTCATCTTTGGTAACTACTCAGCCGTCATTTGAGGGAGAAATAGGTTGTTTTCGACAAAAACCCTCAATCTTTTGAGGGAGAGCCTATTCTCATCGCAGACAAATTTGGCGTTTCAATTTGCCAAA
>DAOTUQ010000012.1:0-17542 GCA_034437055.1 Anaerolineae bacterium | reverse complement strand
GTGGGGCATAATTCCCTCTCAAGCCTGTTTTACACTATGCCTTCTGGTATTGACAAGTCATTTTGAGTAGGGCATAAAGAGGCGGCAATGGCTCACAAGGATTTATGCCCCACCCTCAGTTAAGTGACTACTACTCTCTCACCCAAAGCGAAGCGCCAATCCCTCAGCCCACAAGGGGCGGGGGATGAGGGCTGCGCAATTACTCTTTTTACTGCTAACGGATACCGCTGCGTTGCTGGCTACGGCGTGATACCGCGTCGATGATGACCGCCGCCAACAGCACCAAACCCGTGACGATGAACTTGATACCGGAACTGACATTGAGCAAACCCATGCCGTTTTCGACACTGGCGACCACCAGCGCGCCGATCACAGCGCTCGATACCTTGCCGCGCCCGCCAAACAAACTCGTCCCGCCGATGACGGCAGCCGCAATCACGTACAGCAGCAAGTTGCCGCCGCCCGCATCCGTCGCCACCGATTTCAAGCGCGACGCCAGCACGATCCCGCCCATGCCCGCCATAATGCCTGAGATCATGAATACCAAAATGCGGATGCGTTCCACGCGGATACCGGCGCGGCGCGCGGCTTCTTTGTTGCCGCCGACGGCATACACATAGCGCCCAAAGCGCGTCCGTTCGGCGATGTAACCCAAGACCACCAAGAAGATCAGCATCAACACCGCGATCACGGGCATCCCTTGTTGGGCAGTGGCGCTGGCGTTGAGCGCACGGTTCACGTTGAAAAGGGCACCAATGCCCAAACCAGCCACCGTCATCACCGCCAACTGTGCGCCGATGATGGCGATGGGTTTGGCGCGTAAGCCCGCTTTGAGACGGGTATTCATCGTTGCGATTTCGGCAGCCGCATACAGCAAGATGAACAAGATAATCACGACCCATGTGCCGGTCGGCGGCAAAATTTCGCTCGCCAGATTGCGCACTACCGCGTTTTGAATGTTGACCGTGCCACCATCGCCGACGATGATCAAGACGACACCATTCCATGCCAACAAGCCCGCCAACGTCACGATGAACGACGGCAGTTGAAAGGTGGTGATCAAGACCCCGTGCAACACACCGATAGCGCCCGTCACGAACAAAGCAATCGGGATCACATTCCACCAGTCCATCCAACTGAGCGCCGGATTGGTGAGCGAGTCGCGCAAAAGGATCGCCGTCAGCACGCCGCCGACGGCGCTCACATAGCCCGCCGACAAATCGATCTCGCCCAGCAGCAGCACGAACACGATCCCGTAGGCGATCACGGCGATACCCGCCATCTGGACGACGATATTGACGACGTTGCGGGGGGTTAAAAAGTTTGAATTTTGCGATTGAAAAATAATCGCGATCAAGACCAAACCGAGAATGATGGGCAGGTTGCCGATATCGCCCGCGCGGATGCGCAAGAATGCCGCCCGCACATATTCAATCGGTGACTGTGCTTGTTGGCTGGCGAGTAGGGCGCTTTGTGGTGTGTCGTTCATGGTCATGCCATCCCCGGTACGGTTCCAAGTTTGCCAGCGGTGATCGCATGGACGACCTCTTTTTGATCCGTCTCTTTGGCGACAAAGGTTTTGACCATGTGCCCCAAACGCAACACGGCAATGCGATCTGCGACTTCAAAAATATCATGTAAATTGTGCGAAATAACCACGACCGCCAGTTGCTTGTCTGCCAAACGCCGCACAAGGTCAAGAACTTGGCGCGTTTGGGCAACGCCCAGCGCCGCCGTTGGTTCGTCCAAGATGAGGACGCGGCTGTTCCACAAGACCGCTTTGGCGATAGCGACCGACTGTCGCTGCCCGCCAGATAACGACGCGACCGGCAAACGCACCGACCGCAAGGTGGTCACCGCCAGCTCGTTGAGCGTGTTGACGGCGCGTTTTTCCATCTCGACTTCGCTCATGGGGATGAGGTTGCGCAAATAACGGATCATCGGATTGGTGATCGGCACCTCGGCATGTTCAGTGGTGGGGACGAACTGCGTCCACTCGCGCCCCAAGAACATGTTGGCAACGACATCGAGATTGTCCGCCAGCGCCAAATCTTGATACACGACTTCGATCCCTAATTTTGAGGCTTCACGGGGACTATGAATAGTCACCTTCTTCCCATCAAAATAGGTCTCGCCTTCGTCAAAGCCATAAATACCGGCGATGCCTTTGATCAGGGGTAACTACTCAGCCGTCATTTGAGGGAGAAATAGGTTGTTTTCGACAAAAACCCTCAATCTTTTGAGGGAGAGCCTATTCTCATCGCAGACAAATTTGGCGTTTCAATTTGCCAAAATGAGGGGAAAAACGACCCCTGAGTAGTTACACATCCACACATGCAGATTGCCGATTTAGTGCATAATAAATACAGCTTTGAATCGGGAGGATCATTTCGTTGACGTCGCCATCGCGCTCCGTGCCAACTCGACCCACAGCCTTGAGGCGTCCGTTTTATCAGCGGCTGTTCTGGTTGCTCGACCCGATAGCCCATTCGCCTAATGTCCTGTACGTCGCGCGCACATTATCGATTGTCACACTGATCACGGCGCTCGCGTTGATCACGGCGGCACCGTGGAATTGGATCACGCCGGGAATTTCCTCATGGATGATCGCGGCGGCGGTGATACTTTTGATCGCCTACGGGCTGAACCGAGTCGGACGCTATGCTATCGCCGTCGTCCTAACCGTGACCACGCTGTGCGTGTTGTGTTTCGCTGGCGTGATCGTGGAGCCGTTCCGAAACGCGGATCGCCTCCCCTTAAACATGATCTGGATGCCCGCGCTTTTGATCCTGTGCTATATGATCGTCAATACACGCGGAATGGTGATCATCGCGGTCGCCATGATGGGTGGGATTCTGCTGCTGCCGGTGTGGTACGCCGAAATCGATCTCGGCGATATCGTCTTCGTCTTATTTAACACGCTGATTATCCTCACGCTCTTGATGGGTGGCACCCTGCGGCGCGATATCGTGTTAAGTCAAATGCACCAACATGTTGAAGAAATTGCTCAAGAGCATTCGCGCTATCGAGAACTGTTTGAGGCAACGTTCGAGGCGATTATCATTCATCGGAACGGCATCATCATTGATGTTAATCACGCGGTGGAGCAGCAGTTCGGCTTCACGCGCGACGCCTTGATTGGGCGGCACACCTTAGAGTTCATCACGCCAGAATACCGTCCCTTGGCGCGCGAAAAATATGAGAGCGGCTCGACCGAGCCGTATGAAGCGCGCTGCCTGCGCAAGGATGGCTCGACGTTCGCAGTCGAGATTCGCGGCAAGTCGCATTGGTATCGCGGCAAACAAGTGCGCGTCGCGGCGGTGCGCGACATTACCGCGCTCAAGCAAGCCGAGCAGGATCATCTCGCGCTGGCAATTGAGCGCGAAAAAGTGACGCTTTTGCAGCGTTTCATCGGGGATATGTCACACGATCTGCGCACACCGCTGTCCGTGATCAAAACGTCCACATATCTGATCGAAAAATTGGCAGCCACCAATCAACTGGAGCGCCTGATGCGCCAGATCGAAGTCCTGGACGATCAGAGCAATCAACTTCAGCGCATGTTGGATGACCTGCTGCAAATGTCCCGCTTGGACAAAGCCGATACCAGCAGCTACGAATTTGAATGGCAGATCATCAATCCGCTGGTCGAAGCCGTGATCAATGATCTGCGCCATGCGTCGCTGCGCAAGAATCAAACGCTGACGTTCACGCCTGATCCAGCACTCCCCAAGACGATTATCGATCAGCGCGAGTTCAAACGGATGGTCAAACACCTGCTCAACAACGCGATCAGTTACACGCCCGACGGCGGCGCGATCACCGTCCGCACCCTGCACAGCATGGGTTGGGTCGCCCTGGAGATCAGCGACACGGGTGCGGGCATCCCGGCGTTGAATTTGCCCCACATCTTTGAACGCTTCTATCGTGGCGATGTAGCGCGCGGCAGCGACAATGCCGGCACAGGCTTGGGCTTGACGATTGCGCGAAAGATTGTCGAGGCGCACAATGGTCAAATCGAAGTGGAGAGCGAGGTTGGCAAAGGCAGCACATTCCGCGTTCGGCTGCTGGCTCCCACCCAGCCAAGCAAAGACGGCGCAAGCGCGCTGCCACGATCTGCGCCAATGAACACTACTCCGCCTAATTGAGAAGGGACAGTATTCATGTATGTCAGCTTGAAAGATCAGGTCGCATTGGTCACGGGGTCGGCGCATCGCGTTGGGCGCGCGATTGCGCTGGAGTTGGCACGGAACGGCGTGCATATCATCGTCCATTACAACCGTTCCAATGAGGAAACGGTGAAGGCGACGCTGCGCGACATCAAATCGCTGGGCGTCGAAGCCTACCCCATACAAGCGGACATCAGCACCCCCGCCGGCGTCGAAGCGACGTTCGCAGCGGTCGAGACGCATTTCGGGCGGCTGAATATCCTCGTCAACAGCGCGTCCAACTTCCAGAAGCGCACGCTGATGGAGGTCACCCTCGACGAGTGGAACGAAACGATGGCGATCAACGTGACCGCGCCGTTTCTCTGCACGCAAGCGGCTGTCCCGCTCATGCGCCGCAATACGCCGTCGGGCGGCTGCATCGTCAACATCTGCGACCGGGGCGCGACCGATGTTTGGGTTGATTATGCGCATCATGGCGTGAGCAAGGCGGGCTTGTGGGCGCTGACGCGCGTCAGCGCGGCGAGTCTGGGACCAGATATCCGCGCCAACGCGATCATTCCCGGCGCGGTGCTGAAGCCCGCTGACTATGACGAGGAAAGCTGGCGCGCGGGGACGAAAGACATCCCCATGCAGCGTCCCGGCACGGCGGAGGATGTGGGGCGCGCGGTGGTCTATCTCGCCAGCGAGGATTGGTTGAGCGGGACACTGATCCACGTCGATGGCGGGGAAAGCATAGTTTAACCTGAGTTTTGGATAGGCTCTAAACTGTTCACCTCACCCCTAAGTCCCCTCTCCACGCAGTGGAGAGGGGACTTAGGGGTGAGGTGAACCCTAAAGTCACGCAAAATACCTATCCGAAACTCAGGTTAAGCAGAGGCGTTACAGTGAGACGCCCTTCAAATGGCGGCACGGCATACACCAATCACCGCTTCTGAACCAGCGCATTTCTGCTTTTACTCAGCACGCAATGCTGCCCTTCACTTACCTAACAACTGCCGTAAGCGCGGCGCGATACTTGGCTGTCCCAACAGCGAATCGTCCACCAGCGCCGCATCGATATGCAGCGCCCGCGCCGCCGCCGCCTCGTCCAACGACCGCAGCGGATGCGCCAATAGGACGCGGGTCGGTCGCGGGATGCACGCGCGCAGTTCGCTCCACGCGCGTATGGCATCATTGAACAGCGCGCTGTCGGATGACACGGCACCGACCGCGATCACCTGCGGCGCAAGCGTCAGCGCATAGCGTAACTGCGCCTCGGTTTGGACGTGGACAATCGCCGTCATGCGGTTGCGCTGCGTAGCCGATACGAGCGCGCGCAGTGTGGCGTCGTCGACGATGCCCGCTTGTAGCAGCAGCGCCGATGCGCCCGCCGCGCGCGACTCGACGACCTGATATTCATCGAAGATAAAATCTTGACTCATCACGGGCAACCGCGCCGCCCGTGCCACCAACGCCAAATCGTTCAAACCGTTGTCGTAGATCACGTCGTCGGTGAACAAATTGATCGCGTCCATGCCCTCGCGTCCATAGCGAAACGTCTGTGCGACCGGATCGTAGCTGGTTTGTTCGCCCGTGCGCCGCCGGATCAGCCCGATCAGCAGCGTGGCGTCGTCTTCCGTGACCGTGCTGAGGATGGGCTGTGGGCGCTTTTGCATACTTGCCAGCGCGCGCACGGCTTCAATCGGCGTGCGCGCCTTGCGTTTTTCGAGCGCCGCCCGTTTGGCGATGAGGATTTTGTCCATATGACTGATTGCCATGCTGTCGCAACAATATTGTTGTAACAAAATTGTATTGTAACAGAATCACGCGGTTTTCGCGGCTATCCGAAGGTCAGCGCGGCGAATGTGAACAGCTCGAAATCGGTCACCGGCTGATACCCCAGTGCCTGATAGATGTGATTCGAGGTCGGATTGGCGAGATCGGTGAACAGCGTGACGAATTGGCGTCCTTCATCGAGCAATTGCTGTGTCAGTGCCGCCACGCACGCCGACGCATAACCGCGTCCGCGCAGTTCCGGCGGCGTATAGACGGGACCCAAGCGGATTCCGTTCGGCGTTTCGCCTCCCGCACCGGATAAAGAGACGATCTCGCCATCATCTTCCCAGAAGAAGTAGCGGCGCACACCTGTCTGGATGACCGTATCGAAGCGGCGTTCAGTCTCCTCGCGCGAGGACGCGCCGAACGCCTCGACCTCGAAGGCGTAGAGCCAATCAATCATCACTGCGCGGTCAATGTGCGTAATGGGGCGCAGCGCGCCGGAGACCGGACGCGCGGGTGTAACGCGATCCAGCCGATACAGCCGTTCGTGCAGCTTGACGCGCGCGGGCTGTCGCGTCAGCCGCGTCCATGCGGCTGCGAACGCCGCCGCCGCGCTGGTGGGCGCGGTCACACCAGCTAGCGCGGGATAGGACGGGCGCATGTCCGCGATCAGCGCGTCAACCGCTGCCGTCAAGACCTCATTTTCCGCGCCATAGCTCAAGACGGGCGCGTTCGGCGGCGTCATGAGACACGCGAGGACGGGCAGATTCTCATCGTGGACGAGCGCGAAGTAGGGGTTCAGATACAAATTCGGCACGTGGATCATGCCGCGTGCCAGCCCGATCATCAGCCCGTTTTCGGCTTCGTGCGCGAGCAGGAACGCTTCGGCGGCGGCGTAAAACGCGGGCGCATCAATGAATCGGGTTACATTCATGAGTTGTCTCTCTATTTTTCTCTGCGTTAATTTCTTTTCGCAGCGTTGACCGCCGCCCACGCCCCCGACGCGATATCGACGCCTTCCGTGCAGCCCTCCACCAGCGGACTGTAGCCCGCCAACAGTCGCCCCGCCGCATAGAGATTCGGATATGCCGCGTCGCCGTCAGCGTTCAGTGGGCGTAGTGCCGCATCGACGGCGAGTCCGATGGCGTGGATCGGCTGGCGTTCGCCCGTTAGGATCGGCTTGTCCATCCACTCGACGCGCGGCGGGACGTTCACGACGGGCAGATTGGCGACAGGCTCTACAATCCGTCCGTGATAATCGCTCTCCAAGCCGCCGCCGTACAGTCCGCCCGTCGCCAAGATGACCGCATCCGCCGGAATGATCCGCGCGCGATCATGCGCCGCCGTCGCCGCCGCGATGCCCGTTACGCGCCCGCCGCGCGTTTCCAAGCCGACGACGCGCGCACCGATAGTGACGCGCCCACCACGCGCCAAGACCGCCCGCCGCAGCACCTCGTACAAGCGCAAGCCGGGAATCGACGGCGTGAGTGTGGCAATCTCGATGATCGGGATGCCAAGTGCGGCTGCCAGTCGTGCGCGCGTCTGCGTTTTGAAGCCCAAGATTGCCGGGAAGGCTGCCAGCGTCGCGCCGTTCAAGCGCGGCTTCACCTTGTCGATCAGCGCGCGCACGCCGTCGTCGGTATCGAGCCAGCGCGCGAAGTCGAACGCCCAATCATCGAAATTGCCCTCAAAGTGCGGCAGCGTCACCTCGAAGCCGAACGCATCCACGCCCGCTTGACACAGCGTGTCCGCCGCCAGCGCCGCGAAGAAATCGCGCCAGCCCGCCACGCCGATCACGGCAACTTTTGCCCCCGCTGGAATATCCATCAGCGTCCCGCCCGCCGCGTAATCGACAGCGCGCCGCGTCCCCATGCTCATCAAGCCATAGGCGGCGGGCGTCAGCGGCGTGACGGCGTGCAGCCGCGCGAGTCCGTGCGCCAGTCCGCCGCGCGCCGTCGCGTAGGGGTGTTCGGGATTGGCGCTCAGGGCTTCGACATCGCCCACTTCGATCCAGCCGGGATGCAGCGTGAGCGCGCCTTGTCCCGCCGCGACCAATTCGACTTTCGCGCCCGCGTCGAGCGCCGTCAGCGCCGCCATCCAGCCCGCGAGTCCCGCGCCGACGATGACCATGCGAGCGCCCGTTGTAGTGGGTAGGGGCGACCCGCTAGATCGCCCAATGTCCGCCGCGCGCAGGGGCGATCCGCTGGTTTGTTCCCCCAACCCCACCATCCGCCCGTAAATCTGCTCCGCCAACAACGCTTGGCGCAGATTGTGTCCCCACAACAGCGCCTTCATGCCGCCCACGCGCCGCTCGACGAACTCCGCCAGTAAGGCGCGCGTGTGCGCGGGCGTATCGCGCGCGATTTCGTGGCGGACGGCGGCGGCGCGATACGAACAAAAGCCGCCCTGACAGGGGCCCATCCCCAGGCGCAGATCGCGCCGCAAATCGTGCAGCGTGTTCACGTCGCCATGTGCCAGCGCGTCCGCGATCTGTGGCTCGGTCACGAGTTCGCATTCGCAGATCAGCGCGCCGGGAGTCGCCCCGTGTTCCAGCTTTTCCAGCCGTCCGCGCAAGCGATGGAGCGTGGAATGTCCGCCGTGTACCGCGGGCAGCGGCGTGGTAGCGGTCGTGGAGCGCGCCGCGACGCCCAATTTCGCACAGACCAGATCGCTGATCTTCTCCGCCATCAGGCGATAGGTCGTCAGCTTGCCGCCGACGATGCTCACGAAGCCCGCCGCGCCCTCATGTTCGTGATCGAGCGTCGTGAACGTGCGCTTGGCGTCACGCTGATCGCCACCCGCGCCGCCGTCGTACAGCGGACGCACGCCGCCCCACGCCCGCAAGATGCGCGCGCGGCTGATGCCCGGCGTCATCGCTTCGGCTTCGTCGAGGATGCGCTCGACTTCCCACGCTTCGACGCGCACATCGCCCGGATCGGTCGTCTTGACGCTGGTCGTGCCGATCACGCTGACCGTGCCGACGGGGACGAAAATATCGCCGTCGCCGGGCAAGCGCAGTTTGTTGATCACGGTGTTCACCCAACGGAGGTTATATGCCAGCATCGCGCCGCGACTCAGCTTCATGCCGAACGAGACGCCCGCCAGTTTACCGACTTCCGCCGCCCACGGTCCCGCCGCGTTGATGGCGACCGCGCATTCAACGTCGATGGTTTCATCGGTGCGCAGATGGCGCAGCCGCGCGCCGATCAGCCGCCCGGCGCGCAGATGGAACTGCTCGACCTTGTGATAGGTGAGGAATGTCGCGCCCGCCGCGCGCGCGCCCGCCTCGATGCCGTGCAGCAAGTCCCAACTATCGCACGTCCCGTCCTCGACCTCGTAGATCGCTTCGAGGCGCGGATTCAGCGTCCGTTCGCGCTGCAATGCCTCGCCCAATGGCACGGCGCGCGTCGTGATGCCGACGGACGCGCACGCGGTCAGCCATGTGTCCACATACGCCACATCGTCGCCGGGACACAGCACGAAATAGCCGCCCGTGTCCTCGACGGACTGCGGGGCGATCCGGCGCAAGATGCGGTTTTCGTCGATGCACTCGCGCGCGCTCTCGGCATCGCGCACGGCATAACGCCCGCCGCTGTGCAGCAAGCCGTGATAGCGCCCGCTCGTGCCGGTCGCCAGGTCGCCCATCTCCGCCAACAGCACGCGCACGCCGCGCAGCGCCAGATCGAGCGCGATGCCGCCGCCCGTCGCGCCGCCGCCGATGATCAACACATCCGTCTGCATCGAGTCGTCTCACGTTCGTTGTTCAATATCTCGATTATACCGCTTTGACGACTACGAGGCAGTGAGGTTGTCCACCCACGCGATGTCCTCCGCCGTCAGCCGGAGATCGAGCGCCGCCGTGTTCGCTGCGAATTCGCCCGACGCGCGCGCCCCGATCAGCGCGAACACGTTCAGCGGCTGGCACAGCACATATGCCAAGCTCAACTGCGGCAGACTCACCCCTTTGCGTGCTGCCAATTGTTCGGCGCGCTCCAAGCGCAGGAAGTTCGACTCGTCGGCGTAAGCGTGGATCGTCACGGTATCGAAATACTCGCTGAACGACGCCAGATTATCGCGGCGATATTTCCCCGTCATGAAGCCGCCCGCCAGACTCGACCATGTGAACACCGCCACATTGTTGTGCAGATACCACCCGCGCGCCGCCGCGCCTGCCGCGCCGCCGATGCTGATGCAGCCATCCCAAGTGGGATTGACCATCGCGGCGATGCTCAACTGGGGGCTGGTGGCGGCGAACGACGTTTGTCCGCTGGCGCGCGCATAGGCATTCGCCGCCGCGATCCGTTCGTGCGACCAGTTCGAGCCGCCGAACGCGCCGATCCGCCCCGCGCGCCGATGTTCGTTCAGGATATCGACAATCGGCTCGACGGGGACGCTGGGATCGTCTCGATGCAGCAGGTAAATATCCATCATTTCGACATCGAGCCGATTGAGCGAGACGAAAATATCCGACGTAATATCGGCGGGCGTGACGCGGTTGCGCCCCTCCATCGGATGCGCGCCCTTGCCGATGATCACCACTTGGTCACGAACGCCGCGACTCATCAGCCAGCGTCCAAAGACGCGCTCGCACGCGCCGCCGCCGTAGGTGTGCGCGGTATCGAAGGTGTTGCCGCCCGCCGCGAACACTTCATCGTAAATGGCTAAACCCTCGCTGGCGTTGCTTTCGTTGAAATAAACTGTCCCCTGCACGAGGCGCGATATCGGCTTGTCGATGCCGTCGATGTGTCCGTATTGCATGGTTTGTCCTCTCATTTATACGAAGGGCAGCCAGCGTTTCAGCACGCGAATTGTGCGATACGCATTGACTGTCAGCCAATCAGTGTGATTCAGGACGGGCGGCGTGATGCCGATGCGCTCCGTCACGATGCTTTGCGGCTGTACGAAGCGCAGCAAGCCGTCGATGCCGTTGCGCGCGCCGACGCCGCTTTGTTTCCAGCCTGCCATCGGCGCGGATGGCGTGGCGAAGCCCAACTGCGCGCGGTTAATGCTCACGCTGCCCACCTGCAAGCGCCGCGCGACGGCTTGTCCGCGCCGCAGATTCGACGTGAACAAATTCGCCATCAAGCCGTAGGGGCTGTCGTTTGCCAAGCGGATCGCGTCTTCCTCATCGCGGACGCGCATGATCGGCACGATGGGTCCGAACGTCTCATCGCGCATCACGTCCATCGTGTGATTCACATCGGTGAGGATCGTTGGGTCGAAGAACAGCCGCCCCAAATCGGGGCGACGCCCGCCGCCGAACGCCACCTGCGCGCCCTTCGCTACGGCATCCGCGATGTGCGCTTCGGTGCGTTCAAGTTCGCGCGTCCCGGTCAGGCTGCCAATATCGACGTGCATCCCGTCGGCGGGGGCGCACAGCAACTTCGCGGCGTGATGCAGCAGGCGTTCCATGTAGCGGTCGTAGATCGCGTCCACCACATACACGCGCTCGATGCTGACGCAGGCTTGTCCGGCGTTCTCCAGCCCACCGATCAGGGTCCAACGCGCCGCCAAATCAGGATCGGCGTCGTCCAGCACGATCAACGGGTCTTTGCCGCCCAATTCCAGCGTGACCGGGATCAGCCGTTCCGACGCGCGCCGCATGACCGCCCGTCCGGTTGCCGTGCTGCCCGTGACCGCGATCATGTCCACGACCTCGACCAGCGCCGCGCCCGTCCGCGCGTCGCCCATGACGACTTGGATCACATCGGGCGGAATGCCAGCGGCGTGCATCCGTTCGATGGCGTACTGTGCGGTCAGCGGCGTGAGTTCGCTCGGCTTGATCAGACAGGCATTCCCCGCGATCAGCGCCGGAAGCACATCGATCAGCAGATTCAGGTACGGATAGTTCCACGGTGTCAAGAAGCCGACCACGCCGAACGGATGATAGGCGATGCGCGCGCCATGAATCAGCCGGAACGTTGTGCGCACGGCGCGCGTTCGCAGCGCACGCGGCGCGATTTTCGCGTAGTAGGCGGCGGTTGCGTCCACAATGGCGACTTCGCTAAAGGCGCTCCCATCCGTCTTGCCCGTCTCTTGCCGGATGTGTCGCATCACCTCCGCGCGATCCCGCCACATCGCATCCGCCCAACGCTGAACGCGACGCGCCCGGTCACGGACGCCGAGTGCCGCCCACGCGGGCTGTGCGGCGCGGGCGCGGTCAGCAGCAGCGCGCACTTCATCCGCTGAGGCATTCGGTACGCGCGCCAGCGTCTCGCCCGTGACCGGATTCACAACCGTGAACAGCTCGCCCGCTGCTTGAAATGTGGGGACGGGGGCGTGAAGTTGCAAATCAGCCTCAAGCATCATGTAACCTCTTATTTTTCAGTGATGATCGTCAATCGACTAAAAAGATGGCACCTGTTCAAAATGCGAGCAAGTCGCTCTACACAGAAGCACTCATTCTAACCTGAGTTTTGGATAGCTTCACCTCACCCCCAACCCCTTCGCCATTGCATGGAGAGGGGAGGACATGTTTGGTTTTCTCCCTGATTCACCTCACCCCCCAGCCCCCTCTCCACTGCGTGGAGAGGGGGTCAGGGGGTGAGGTTCTTGAAAAGGTGTCCTCCCCTCAGCCATTGCATGGAGAGGGGATTGGGGGGTGAGGTGAACGGTTTAGAGCCTATCCAAAACTCAGGTCATTCTAAACATGCGCCAAAAGATTTACTTGAGAAAAGACGGAGGATGCGCTCTTTTTCTGCGCGTCCGCTGCGACTGTGGGTTGAATCTGGCTTGCGTTCAACGTGATCGAACCGGCGGCAGCGCCGCGGCGGCTTGCGCTGCACGCAGCGCCGCCGCGAGTGTGCTGACATTGGGATCGCGCAGCATCGTCCCGTGATTGCCCGGCACCTCGTGGAGATGGTAATTGCCCGTCGTCAGGGTCGCTAACCCGCGAAACATGCGCGGATCGAACCGCCCATGCAGCGCGCGGAAATAATCGACTCGCCCCGCGTAGGGTGTCGGCTGATATGCCCGCAGTGCCGCTTGCGTGGCATTGCGCACACGCTCAATCTGCTGGGGGACAATCGCCGCGGACATCGAAACAGGTGTGCCGTTCCGCAGCCGAAAAACGAGCGCATTGGCGACATGGGCGATGTAGCGCGGGCGATAATAATTCGGCATGGTCGCCAGATTGTGGGCGTGCTGCTGCGCCGTCAGCCAGAGACGCGCCGCGCGCCCTGTCGGATGCTGTGTGCGCGCTTTCTCAAGGTGCGTGCCATCCGGCAGTTGATTGAACGCTGTGTCGATGATGCCAAGAAACGCGACCGATTCGCCCGCCGCCCGCCACTGCCGCGCCACGTCCAACGCGATATAGCCGCCGCCCGAATAGCCGATGAGATGGAGCGCGCCCGACGGCTGCACCGTTCGCAGCGCGGCGATGTATGCCGCCGCCATGTCCTCGATGCGCGTCAGCGGCTCGCGGCGGCTGTCCACGCCCTGCGCTTGCAGCCCATAGACCGGTTGATCCGCGCCCAATTGTGCCGCCAGCGGCTTGAAAACCATGACAAAGCCTTCGATGCCGGGGATGCAGAACAGCGGCGGGCGCGTCCCCGTGGCAGTGAGCGGGACGAGCGGCGTCCACGGCATATCCACGTGGTCGCGGATCAGCGCGGCGATTTGCTGGATGGTCGGCTGTTGCAGCATCGCCGTCAGCGGGATGACACGTCCAAAGCGCGCTTCGATCTGCGCGAAAACGAACGCCGCCAGCAGCGAATGTCCACCCAACGCGAAGAAATCTTCGTCTACACCAATCGGGGCGATTTTTAGCGCCGCTTCCCACATCCCCACCAACGCGCGCTCGATATCGTCGCTAGGAGCGGCGACGGTCGTGGCGCGCGCCGTCGGGTCGATGGTCGCAGTGGGATTGATCAGCTTTTGCAGATCGACCTTGCCATTCACGTTCAGCGGCAGCGTCCCGATGAACACCAAATGGGTCGGGATCATGATCGCGGGCAACCGCGCGCGCAGAAACGCGCGCACCGCCGCGTCCGTCGGCGGGTGATTTTCGTCGTGCGGCACGCAGTAGGCAACCAGCGATTTGTCGCCGCGTGCGTCGTCGATGGGCAGCACGACCGCTTGTGCCAGCGCCGGATGGCTGACCAAGACCGTCTCGATCTCGCCCAGTTCGATCCGCTGTCCGTTGATCTTGATCTGCGTGTCTTTGCGCCCCATGTGGAGCAGCACGCCGTCCGCGCGCAGCCGCGCCAGATCGCCCGTGAAGTACAACGGGTTGCCGTCGGCATCGTGCTTGAACTTCGCCGCCGATTGCTCTGGACGATTCAAATAGCCGCTTGCCGTCAGCGAATCTTGAACCACGATCTCCCCGACTTCGCCGGGCGGCGTCGGCTGTCCATGTTCGTCCACCAGCGCGATCTGACGTTCCTCCGCTGGATAGCCGATAGGAAATACGCCCGGCTCGACGGGCGTATCGTGCGCCGCCAAATACGCCGCGATCACGCCGCCCTCGCTGGATGCCAGCGTCGAACAGAACACCGCATCGTCGGGCGTGATGCGCTTGAAGGTGTCGAAATCGTCGCTGCGCACACTCTCGCCGCCGAGCGCAATCAAGCGCAGCGACGCGAAGCGTTTACCCGGCGGGACGAGCGCCGTCCACGCGCGATACAATGTCGGCGTGGACGAAAAAATCGTGATTTGCTCGCTATCGATGCGTTCTGTTATCGCGCCCAAGCCTTCGCGTTCGAGATCGAACAAGTGCAGCGATGCACCGTTGAGCAGCGTGACCAAGATCGTGTTGAGCGATGCGCTGAACCCGAATGTCCCGGCGTAGAACTGCCGATCCGTGTGATTCATATGATACAAGTTGGTGCGAAAGTTCGTGCTGGAGATGCGCGTGCGATGCCCGCGGATCACGCCCTTTGGCTTCCCTGTCGAGCCGGACGTATAGTAGACCGACATCGGATCATCGAGCGACAGCGGCACGTCCGGCGGGATGATCGGCGCTTCTGTCGCCTCGAAAAGCGGCAGGATCATCACGTTAGGCAGATCGAAGTCCGCGATCAACGCCTCGTGAGCCGCGTCCACGATGATCACAGGCGGCGCGGCATCGAGCAGCATTTCGCGCATTCGCGCGGCGGGCAGTTTGGGATCGATCACAAAAAATGCCTTGCCCGCCTTCAAAATACCCCAAATACCGACCACGCTTCGGACACCGTGCGTAATGCACATGCCAATGATCGGCGGCGCGGTCGTGGGGCTGTCCGCGAGGCGTGCGAGGATCGCGTGCGCCAGTTGGTTGGTCGCGCTGTCAAGCGCGCGATACGTCAGCGCCGCCTCCGAGTCGCTAATGGCGATCTTGTCGGCAAAGCGCGCCGCCTGCGCCTCGAAGCGGCGTACCGTCGGTAGGGCGCGCTCGGCGTCGGTGAACGGCGTATAAGCGATGCGCGGTTCGACGCGGCGCGCAGTGGCAGGGGCGATGAATGCATTAGCCTGCATGGTTAGATATCCTCCAACGCCGCGTTCGCCGCTTCGATGAAGCGCGGATCGTACAATGCCTCTGGCGCGATCACCGCGTCGATGCTTCCGCGCGCTAACAACCATTCCTGAAAGACCACCATACCATCCACATCCATCGCGCCGTCATCCCGGATCGACGGGAAACACGCGCGATCCAGCACCGCACGATCCAGCGACAGCGCCGCTTCGAGGATGTCGAGATTGCGCTCCGTCTTGCCTTCATTGTACTGACGCACGCCCTGTAAATAGGCGATCATGAAGCGTTCGCCCACGTCGGGCATCTGGTTCAGCAGCTTGTCGCCATAGGCGATGTAGGCGTAAGTATAGTCGGGCAAGACGGCGCTGCCGCCGATCCACACGGCGCCGGTGCCATCTTCCACGAGCTGTGACGCGAACGGCTCGCTAATCACCGCCAGATCGAGCGATCCAGCGCCGAGCGACTCGTTCAACAGCACATCATCGATGGGGCGTCCGGGCAGATCGTCAATCGACAGCCCGAATTCCGTATCCAAGAAGCGATCCAAGATGAAGCCGGAATAGGTCGTCGGGTTCGCTTGATTGTGCGTCAACGTCCGCACTTGCTCGATATCCGTGAGCGCGTCGCCCTCGAACAGTGCCGAACGCGCAAGGATCGACTGCGGTGCGCACGCTTCAGCGGGCATCGAGCCTTTGTCGGCGACCACTTGGATCGCGCCGCTGCGCCCGATAGCGTTAAAGAGTCCAGCGTTCAAAATGCCGCCGATCACGTCCAATTCGCCGCTCAAGATGCCCGGCAGCGCATCTGCCACCGATGCCAGTCTGACATATTCGACCGCGAGTCCTTGTTGCTCGAAGTAACCTTCGGCTTCTGCGATGAAATGCGGGGCGAAGGACAAAAAGGGAAGCACTTGAACCTTAAGCGCGATCAAGTCCGGTTGCGCCGCCGCCGGACGCGCGATCAATGCCGCGAATACGAGTACAACTGCCCAGCGCAAAAGCATCATTTGTTTGCCCCGTTCGATGATTACTCAGCGTCCAACGCGGCGTTCGCCGCCTCGATGAAGCGCGGATCGTACACGTCCTCGACTTCGATTTCGGCATCCGTCAGCCCGCGCGCGAACGCCCACGCTTGGAAGTCCATCAGTCCGTCGGTATTCATCACGCCGTCGTCCCGGATCGATAGGAAACAGGCGCGTTCCAACACGGCGCGATCCAGCGACAGCGCCGCTTCGAGGATGTCGAGATTGCGCTCCGTCTTCCCCTCGTTGTACTGGCGCACACCCTGTAAATACGCGATCATGAAGCGTTCGCCCACATCGGGCATCTGGTTCAGCAGCTTATCGCCATACGCGACGAATGCAAACGTGAAATTCGGGAAAATGTCGGCGGCGGTGATCCACTCGACGCCCGTTCCATCGGTCAGGATTTGGGAACGGTACGGCTCGTTGGCGCGCACAACATCGACCGTGCCTGTGGTGAGCGCCTCGCCCAAGAGGACATTCTCAACATCGACAAAGGTGATCTCGTCCAGCGTCAAGCCGAAGCGCCCCAACAGCGTATCGTACAAATAGCCGCTGTAGTTCGCCAAGTCCGGCGCGTTGAACGTCAACCCGCGCACGACCTCGGGATCGTCGAGGGTCTCGCTGGCGAGCAGTTCCGGGCTGACGAAGAACGATGAGACGGAACACGTATCTTCGGCGGCGACCAAGGTGCCTTTGTCCGCGACCATGCGGATCGCGCCCTCACGGATCACGGTATTGATGATTCCGGCGTTCAAACTGCCGCCGATCACGTCCAATTCGCCGCGCAGCAAGCCCGGCACAGCGAGCGATGAGCTTTCCATCCGGGTGAACTCAACATCCAAGCCTTGCGCCTCGAAGTAACCTTCGGCTTGCGCGATGAAATGCGGCGCGAACGACAGAAACGGGATCACCTGAACATTGAGCGGAATCAAGTCCGGTTGTGCCGCCGCGGGACGCGCGATCAACGCCGCGAACAGGAATCCAACTACACACCGTAAAAGCACCATTTATCGACCCTCCATGTAACTACTCAGCCGTCATTTGAGGGAGAAATAGGTTGTTTTCGACAAAAACCCTCAATCTTTTGAGGGAGAGCCTATTCTCATCGCAGACAAATTTGGCGTTTCAATTTGCCAAAAT
>DAOTUQ010000011.1:0-37361 GCA_034437055.1 Anaerolineae bacterium | reverse complement strand
TTTGGCAAATTGAAACGCCAAATTTGTCTGCGATGAGAATAGGCTCTCCCTCAAAAGATTGAGGGTTTTTGTCGAAAACAACCTATTTCTCCCTCAAATGACGGCTGAGTAGTTACGATATTTTAACAAAATTCAGTGAATCACGAAGTGGGGTGGTTTGCCTTCACCTTCGATTCTCTCCCCGTCAAAGGACTGAAGGGGTGCTAGTAAATTTTTGTAGGGACACCGTTCTGGCTGTCCGGTAGTACTCCCTACACCCGACGATTTTAGCTACATATCGCTTCGTCAGCTTCTCAGCGGGAGAGGAATTTAGAGTGTGGGATAGAACTTTCGCAATGTGCCAACATCGCGCCAAAAACGTGACTGGAGAGGCGAATGTCTGAACACCAGCAGGTCTCCAATACAAAACATGCGCAGCCGGTGAAAAACACTGGGCAGCCTGAACAGGTCTCGTCTTCGGAACCTGCCCCGACCGCATTCGATCAAAACTTGTCGCCCGCTCAGATTCTCAAGCTGCAAAGCACCATTGGCAATCATGCGGTCACCCAATTAGTCAAAAGGCGGACTGCTGCGCGCAAAATTCAGCGTGCCGTCGGCTTTGAATTTGAATCGGGCGCATGGACTTCTTTTCAACAGACTGACTCTGGAAAAGAGACAGTGCCGCTCGTAAACGAGAAAAATAAGGGCAAAGAGAAAGATGACGAAAAAGGAAAAAAAAAGGAAGAAGAAGTAAAGGACGAAGGCACAAGCGATGGACTTGCATTTGGCGATCTCACCTTTGCGTATGAACGCATTATCCCTTACGACGAAGGATTAGGCAACGCGGATGTGATCAAGTTGTTTCAGGCATTTCCAGGACTTAAAGAGGAGCGTAATGTTCAGATAAGCTCCCGCAAGGCTTCAGCGATGGCAGAACTGCGAAACAATGTGCGGATGAGCATCACTTCCATCAGGGCAAGTCCGCTCGGTGACGGGTTTCCGCGGGTCGATGCAGAATTAGTACGTTTTTATAAACTCTTTAGCGATATTGGAATCGTCTTCGTCAAGGAATCTCCGGTTCTCGATAAGCAGGGCGAACTCACCTCAGAGGTAAGAATAGCAATCGCTGAAATGATGTCCATCATGATTTGCTCAACCTTACGGGTGATCTCGCCAAAGGACATGAACGCGGAAACGCTGGCATTGCTGCGCAAACAATTTGGCGGGACGAATATTTATTCGACACTGGAGCCGGAAGGCAAGAATATTAACCAAGTGCCAAAGGTCGCAGAACAAGGCTTGCAAGCCGCTGGCAAAAAAGGGGCGCTGCATACCGAAAAAGATTTCAAAATTGAAGCGGATGGTCCGTATGAACAAGGTCGCATGGATATCGAGTTCGTGACCAGTCCGTTTGAAGAAACGAAGGCAGGTTTGAAAGACCTCGAACAGGTGATGAAACGTATCCGCGTGATCATGAAGGATATTGGGACGTACGCCCCTGCTGACTACACAAAAGGCGTGTTTGTCACGCCACCACAAAATCGCTTCAATGCTGGGAATGTTTTCTTGGGCGGCGGCAGTCCGACCGCCGGGTTCAAAATGCAGGCGACAAAAGGTATTCCCCTCAGCGATATCCCGATCCTGATGAAATATCTTGGGAACAGCGACAATCATGCAGCGACCGAGAGCAAAACAGAAACCAAAGAGCGCAAACACTCACGCCGCCTGATGCGCGGTGACGATACAAAAGCCAGTCAGGATACAAAATCGCTGGATGTATCGCCGGGACTGGCAGATACGGTGCTGCGGTTGCTGATCAATCCGCACAGAATCTTCAGTGAAACCGATGACCTGAGCGCGCTTCGGGGTCTCGTGTCGTACATGCTGTTTTATATCGTTCAGTTGAACCATGCCCACCCGGAAGGCATCAAAATGCGGCTGCCGCTCATGTCGCGGTTTTCTTTTTCCGCCTTGTTTGGGCAGCTTCCTAAAGATCAACAAAAGGTACTGTCCGCAAATACCAATGCCATCGCGCACGCGATCAATCAGGTTTTGAGCGGGTATCTCAAAGACTTTACGCTGCACACCCCGCTCGTCAACTTCGGACCACTCCCCAATAAATACACACGCGGAGGACACCAGGCATTCTTCGACTTGTTCAAGAAACTGTCAGTGCGTGACTGGATTTATGGGATTGTGGAAGATGGAGTTGATCGGCTCACTGTCACGGGCATGAAAGACCATCTGAAACAGGTCGGCGAAGACACGGCTGCGGCTGCGACTGCCTACGACAAAAGTTTGAGTATCTATCTGCGCGGACATGCCAATGCCGATAATCTGGTCGGCAAAGTCGATGGATTAGCCATCATGGAAAATCGCGACATCAACCCGCTTAACGACGCGGACATGTCCGTCGAGCAAACCGAAGAAGCAGCGATTGCTTATCTCACCTTCCTGATCAATATCAAGAATGCGAAAGGGAAAGCGAGTAAAGTCGGTGCTTTCTCCAAACTGAAAAAGATTTAGCGCGTATCCCTTAAAATCGCCGCTCACATGAGCGGCGATTTTGTGATGTGCCTCTGTGGGACAGATCAATCCGGGGGTTGTTTGCAGTCTGTAGTGAAGAATATTTAGTAAATCAGCATATCTGGTGAACAATAATCTTGAAGTTTCCGCATGATAGTCAGGTGTCATCAAGCCGAAATCGACCAACGATGGCGCATGGGTGTCCATCTCGGTTTTTTCCGTTCATCTCAGGGCGCGGCGCGTGCCGCAGCCGTCATTTGAGGGCGTTGAGGATCACATCCGGCATATCGGTCACGATACCGCGCACACCCAGTTCCATCAGCGTCCGCGCGCGCGCCGGATCGTTGACCGTCCAGGTATTGATCACGCGCCCGGCGCGCGTTTGCGCTGCCACCATCGCGGCATCGATCATCGCATGTTGGGGGTGATACGCTTCGTAGACTAATTCGCTTGCCGCTTGGCGGATTGCTGGCGTACTTCCGCCCCAATCGAGGAACGCGGCGGGGACATCCGGCGCAAGCGCGCGAAATCGCCCCACGGTCAGCGGGTTGAACGACGACATGATCACGCGCCGTTCCATGTTGTGGCGCCGAATACAGTCCGCGACCACCGCTTCTACGCCGTCGGTATCGAACGACTCCGATTTAATTTCGACGTTGACGAAAACCCGCGCGCCAACCGCCTCAAAGACTTCATCAAGCGTCAAAATGCGCGTCCCGGCGAATTTCGCGTCAAACCATGCGCCCGCATCCAACGCTTTCAATTCAGCGAGGGTCATGTCCACGACCAGCCCATGTCCGTCGCTGGTCGCATCGACCGTAAAATCATGCACGATCACGGGAATGCCATCTTTCGAGCGGTGTACGTCAAGTTCGATGCCGTGCGCGCCCTGCGCCACCGCCAACTCGAACGCGGGCAGCGTGTTCATCGGCGCATAAGCGTGCGCGCCGCGATGTCCGAACACCAACACCTGTCGATCATACATCGCTTGAATGACTTCATTCGCGGTCATGATGCTAACCCTATTCTTTCAGCCGAAGCGCATGAGATGAGCATACCATAGCCCGCGATTGTGAAGCGGAGCTTATGCGCGCGCTAAAATTCGTCGATGCTGTGGGGCGCGATCCGCACCCATTCGATGTCGGCGTGCGTCAGTTGGATCGTCCCATCGTCGCGGACGAAGCGCGCCGCTGCATCGTGTGGGAACGAGAGCAGATCGAACGGCGCAGCGCTCGGATACTGCACGCGCGCCGCCCGCACAAGATCAGCCACCGGATCGAGCTTCATGCTCCATTTGGAGATGACAAAATGCGTCCCGCGATAGCGGCGCGCCAGCGATTCGATTTTATCGGGGGACACTTTGCCCGATTCGCCCCAAAATGTCGGCTTGCCCGCCGCGTCAAGCTGTACTACATCGGGCTTGTAGCGGTCGCCAATGCGAATTTCGACGGTCAAATCGGGATACATGGGCAGATACAGCGCCCAGATCAACGCCTTCATCAGGACGTGTTCGGCGCTCTCGTTCGACCCTTTGGCAAATACCACTTTTTTTCCGTGCGCGCGCAGCAGTCGCTTGCGCGGGAGCAGAATCGCACCCATATCGCCCTCTCCATCGCCATTCTGCTGCATTATAATATTGGCGTTCGGTTGGAGCGTACTCGGCTCATCGAATTTTCTTGCCGTTCAATAGGTAATATCATACAAATATGATGAATCTGACCGGATTGCTCGACCTGCTGCGCGCCGCCCCACCCTATCGCGCCGCGTTGGAACGCTTACGCGCCGCTATGCCCTATCGCGCCGATTCGGACGCTGCTACGTTCAGCTTGAATGTGCCGCGTTCGGCGCGCCCGTTCACATTGGCGGCGCTGACGCGCGATTGGAACGCCATACACCGCGCGCCCGTCGTGTTCATCACGGCGCGTATCGACCGCGCTTACAATGTCGCGGAACAGATTCCGGTGTGGTTGGGCGACACCAACGCCATTCATCGCTTTGGCGAACCCGCGCCATTCTTCTACGAGCGCGCGCCGTGGGGCGAATCGGCGTGGCGCACGCGCATCGATGCGTTGGCGGCGCTGTTGGCGTCGGACACCGATGCGGCACAGCCGATCATCGTGGCATCGGCGCGCGCGGTCATGCAGCGGACGCTGCCCGTCAGCCAATTTCGCGCCGGAACACAGACGCTCACGCCGGGCAGCCGCCACGATCTTAACAAGCTGTTGGAACGCTGGATCGGCGTCGGCTATCTGTCGGCGTCGATGGTGATCGAACCGGGAACGTTCAGTCGGCGCGGCGGGATTGTCGATATCTTCCCGGCGACGGCGGCGCAACCCGTTCGCATCGATTTTTTCGATGATGAGATCGAATCGCTGCGAACGTTCGATCCGGCGACACAGCGTTCAATCGAGCGCATCACGTCCGTGACCATCACGCCCGCCCGCGAGGCGCTGCCGGCACAAACCCCGCTGTTGGCGGCGCAGTTATCCGACTGGTTCACGGCGTTGGGTGAACAACCCGCTGATCCGCACAACCCCCAAGCGGACGCCGCCGCCCTCGACGCGGGAACAGCGTTCCCGTACATCGAACACTATTTGCCATATCTATACGCCAATCCGATTGGGCTGTTGGACTACGCGCCGCTCGATGCGCTGATCGTCGTGGACGATTGGGGCGAACTGCGCGATACCGCCGTTGACATTGACGAACGCGCGGCGGTGGCGCGCGCCGAGGGGATCGCCAAAGGCGCGCTGGCGACGGATCATCCCGTGCCATATCTGTCGTGGACGACGCTGGCGGAGACGCTCAACGGGCGACATGTCGTCTCGCTCGGCGGCTTGGAGATTGAATCCGCAGCACCGGACGCCGACTTGCGTTCGATCATCGCGCCGGAAAATCGGTTCGGCGGGCAGTTGCGCGCGTTCTTGACGCATGTGCGCGATTTGCGCGGCACGGGCGACCGCACCATTATCGTTTCAGCGCAGATCAATCGCATCGCGGAACTATGGCGCGAGGGCGAAGCGCAGTTTGCCGCGCTGGTCGAAACCATCGACACGCCGCCCGAACGCGGCACGGTTGCGTTTGTCGATGGCGCGATGCAAGAGGGCTGGCGCTTGCGCCTCACCGACGCGCCCAGTGCCGACGCACCGCCGCCGGGCGAAACGCATCTGTTCACCGATGCCGAAATTTTCGGCTGGTCGCGCCCCGAACCGCGCCGCCGCAAAGCCGCGCATCGGGCGCGCGCGCCTGAAATCGCCTACGCTGATCTGAAGCCCGGCGATTTCGTCGTCCACATCGATTATGGCATCGGACGCTTTTCGGGCATGCGCCGCCGCACGCTCGAAGGCGTGGAGCGCGAATATCTGCTGGTGGAGTACGCTGGAACGGACTCGCTCTACATCCCAATCCATCAGACAGATCGACTCACGCGCTACGTCGGCGCGGACGACGCGCCGCCCACACTGAATCGGCTCGGACAGCAAGATTGGCTGAAGGTACGCGGGCGCATCAAGAAAGCCGTCGAAGACGAAGCGCGCGATCTGCTGACGCTGTACGCCGAACGCGCCAGCGCGCCCGGACACCCGTTCGGCGCAGATACGTCGTGGCAGCACGAACTCGAAGCGTCGTTTCCGTTCGTGGAAACCGACGATCAATTGCGCGCCGTCCGCGCGGTGAAAGCCGACATGGAGAAGCCGCACCCGATGGATCGGCTGATCTGCGGCGATGTCGGCTATGGCAAGACCGAAGTCGCCTTGCGCGCGGCATTCAAAGCGGTCAACGACGGCAAACAAGTCGCCCTGCTCGTACCGACGACGATTCTGGCGCAGCAGCATTACGAGACATTCGTCCGACGCATGGGCGCGTTCCCCGTGCGCGTCGAATTGATCTCGCGCTTCCGCACGGCGCAAGAACAGCAGCGCGCGCTGGTCAAATTGGCGTCCGGCGAGATCGATCTGATGGTCGGCACCCATCGGCTCTTGTCCGACGATGTGAAGTTCAAAGAATTGGGCTTGATCATCGTGGATGAGGAACAGCGGTTCGGCGTCAAGCACAAAGAGCATCTCAAGCGGATGCGCGCGTCCGTCGATGTGCTGACCATGACCGCCACACCGATCCCACGCACGCTGTTCATGAGCCTCACGGGCGTGCGCGATATCAGCATGATCCAGACGCCACCGGAAGAACGACTGCCCATCTTGACGCACGTTGGCGCGTTCGATGAAAATCTCGTGCGCCAATCCGTCTTGCGCGAATTGGAGCGCGGCGGACAGGTATTCGTCGTCCACAATCGCATCCAAACCATCGACAGCATCCGCGAACGCTTTCAGCAGATCGTCCCCGAAGCGCGCATCGTGATCGCGCACGGACAGATGGAGGGACGGCTGTTGGAGGGCATCATGGCGGGCTTCGGCAACGGCGAATATGACCTGCTGCTGTCCACCTCGATCATCGAGAACGGCTTGGACATCCCTAACGCCAACACGCTGATCGTGGATCGCGCCGACTTGTTCGGCTTGTCACAGTTGTATCAACTGCGCGGGCGCGTCGGGCGCGGCGCCCAGCAAGGTTATGCGTTTTTCTTCCATCCCCCTGCCAGTCGTCTAACCGATGAAGCGCGGACACGGCTCGAAACGCTGGCAGAGTACACCGATTTGGGGTCGGGCTATCAGATCGCCATGCGTGACTTGGAACTGCGCGGCGCGGGCGATATCCTGTCCACGCGCCAAACCGGACACGTCGCCGCCATCGGCTTTCACTTGTACACGCAGATGTTGGCGTCCGCTGTGCAAAAGCTCAAAGTAGAACGCGGCTTCACCACGCCGACGGCGGACGACGCCAACGCCGTCCCGACGATCAGCGATAACAGCGTCGTGATCGATCTGCCCTTTCCGGCGTACATTCCCGTCGAATACATCCCCGATATCTCGCAGCGGTTGCAGATTTATCGGCGCATCGGCGGCTTGACCGATTTGACGGAGGTCGATGCCATCCGTGACGAACTGGTTGACCGTTTTGGCGCCATGCCGCCCGCCGTTGACGGCTTGCTGTTTCAGATTCAGGTCAAGCTGTTGGCGCAAGCGGCAGGCGGGACGGGCGTGATCGCGCTGCGCGACCGCATCGAAATCAAGCTGCCGTACTTGCCCGAAATCAACCGCGATCTGATGGAGGTACGCCTCGCTATCGGCAAGGTGGGCGAAAGCATCCGCGTGACACGCACAGCCATAGAATTGCGCCCGCTGCCGCGCACAACGGAGAACGAACGCGAACGCCCAAACCCGGAGCGCGAGCGCGAACGGCTGCTGCTGACGCTCAACAAGCTGGCGGCATATGCCAAGGCGTTTGTGCTGACGGACGGGCGCGATGCGTGACGTTACTCGATGCGCACGACCTTGTAATCGCGCGTCGCGTATAAGACGGGGAACGCCGTCACCGTATCAACGTATAAGACGGCATAATCGGCATCGTAATCCGCCGCGAATTGGCGCAACTGTGTATCGGTCAGCGCGCGGTAGTACGCGGCGGCATTTGTGAACAGGGAATCGACATAATAGCGTGCCGTCTCCAAGTACACGTCGCGGATACGGCGCGCTTTTTCGGCATCCGAGAGCGCAGGATCGCCCGTAATCGGCAGCGTTGAGGTAAAGGGGATGCCGTAGAGAGCTTGCAAACGCGCGACCCATTCACCCCAATACGTTTCAGGCACCATCGTCGTACCGCCTTTGAACTCCACGACGAGGGCGCGCTCTGCCAGAAAGCGAATCTGCTCCCAGCGCAGCGGCGTGACGATGATCGCATCGGTCGGCGTATTGTCTTTGAGCCACGCCGCGATAGCGCCGTCGATCTCTACGTCGTTGAACGCGAAATTGGTGCTTGCCACCAAACGCAGCGTCACCACGCCGACGATCAGCGCCACGCCAACGCGCAGTAACACGGCGCGCCGACGATACAGAATACGCACGCCAAATCGATGTTTGAGTGCGGGCAGCACGCGCTCCACTGCCAACACGCCGACTCCGAGCATGACGATCATACCGATCCAATCGAGAATCGGACGATAGCGGAACGGCTGTGCCATCACAACCGTGCGAATGGGGTAAATTTCCACGAATACGACGCCCACAATCATCGCTGCCACGACACACAGCGCCACCACCGCGAACCACGTTTGCCGCCAATCGCCGCGTGCCAACCGCCGCCACACGAGCCACGCCGCGGCACAGCCAACGAGCAAAAGCGCCGTGCGGATATAACCCATCGTTTGGAAAACGCTTGGCGCGTGATGATCGGGTGTGTGATAGAAAGCGCGGATCAAGATGTATTCAGCATCGTCGATGCGCCCTGCCACCGCAAGCTGCGGCGCAATCACCGCGTAGGCGAACAACGCCAAGAGCGCGCCTGCCGTCGCCAGTTGTCGCCACGAGAAGGCGCGCGCCGCCACCGCCCCCAAGAAGCACATACCCGCGATCACCGGTCCCTCTTGCGGATGGACGAGCGCCGCCGCGCCACTGAAAATGACGAACAGCGACAGCCGCTTCGTGACCAGCGCCCAAATAGCGACCATCAGCAGGACTTTTGCCACGCCAATCGGCAGCAGCCATTCCGAATAAAAACCGACATACGTCCCCAACTGGATCACGAAGAATGGGCTGACGGCGACCGCCAAGAACGCCGCGATCTTGGAGCGGAACAGCGCACGTGCGACGCCCGCCGTTGCTAGGGCAACAGTGAGGTTCACGATGAGCGTAAACGCGAAGAAAATCACGTCAAGCGGCAGCCAGCGCGCCAGCAGCGCAATCGGTAGCACATAATACGTGCGCACAGTAGCGGTCGTGCTGATCAGATTGGCGAAATAATCGCTGCTGATGAACTTCGGATCGAGCAGCCTCCGAATGACCAACAGAGTCTCGGCATGATCGCCGCTGCCATAATGAAAGCGAGTCAGCGTGAAGAGCGCGCCAACGAACAGCGCAAACCACCACACACCATCAAGACGGCGGAGTCGTCCGAACACGCTCACACTTGTCCTTCGCCCGCGTCGGACGCCGCCTCGCGCCGAATCACGTCCGTGATCGTCCCGCCCGTCGCTTGCACAAGCTGATCGAGCGTCAGCGGGAAGATCGCGTTATGCGCGCCGCCCGCCGCATAAACAAGGTCGTAACGCTTCAACGAGTCGTCGATATAGACCGCGATCCCCGCCGTGCGATAGCCCAACGGCGGCACGCCGCCCGGCGCGTAGCCCCAAATCGTGATACATTCATCGGGCGTCGCGGTACGCACTTGCTTGCGCCCGACGCTGTACAGTACTGCGATCTTGCGATCATCCACCCGCTGATCGCCGCTGGTCAGCACGACGACCGGCTGGGTCGCGCTCACGATGAAACAAATGCTCTTGACGATCTGCCCCAATTCGCAACCGATGGCGTCGGCGGCTTGCTGGCTGGTCGCGGTCGTCGTTTCAAAAAAGCGAATCTGGATGCCCGCATCCAGCCGATCCAGCGCCGCTTGTACGTCGTCAGGGGTCAACGGTTGCATCGTTACAACTCCGCGTTACAATGGTGTTTGCTATTATATACGAATGGTCGAGTGGTGAGCTGTTATGTTACGCGCGCAGATTAAAGACACGATCCTAGAGCTTGTCAAGGGCGACATCACGAAACAGGAGACCGACGCCATTGTGAACGCCGCCAACACGACTCTGATGGGCGGCGGCGGCGTCGATGGCGCGATCCATAATGCGGCGGGTGGGGGATTGAAGGCAGAAACGCGCAAGATTGGGCGCTGTGATCCCGGCGACGCCAAAATCACGGGCGGCTATAACCTCAAAGCCAAGCACATCATCCACACGGTGGGTCCCATTTACAAGCCCAACAGCATCGACAACGAGCGGGTGTTGGCATCTGCCTTTCGCCGCAGTTTGGAGCTGGCGGCGGAAAATCGGCTCAAAACCATTGCGTTTCCGGCGATCAGCACCGGAATTTACGGCTACCCCCGCGAACAAGCCGCGCCAATTTCGTTCCGCGCGATTGTCGAGTTCGCCGCACAGCCCGAGCCGAACAGCGTGGAATTGGTTCGCTTCGTCCTCTACGACGATGAGGCTTACGCCGATTTTGTGACATCGCTCCGTGCAATGGCGGCGACCGATCCGCGCATCGTCCTCGAAGCAGAATGAAAACAGGACGTTCAGCGTCCGAACGTCCTGTCCACATCCACCCTCAACGCCTTGTTACGAGTGCGACCCGTTGCCATTCTCGTTCACGGGCGTCCGCCGCGCATAGCGTCCATCATTCCGCGCGATCATTCCATCGCCACTGTAATTCGGCTCAAGCGCCTGTAATTGGACGAGGATGCGCTGGAACGTCTCCAACTCTTCCTCGCTGAACAGGCTGCAAATTTGCGCGTCAATCGCGTCAGCGCTCTGCACGATTTCGTCGCGGTATTTTTCCGCTTCGCTGGTTAAATAGATATGGACGGCGCGGCGGTCGGTCGGATCGGGTCGACGCTCGATCAACCCCTTCTTCTGGAGCTTGTCTAGATTCGGCGTGAACGAAGTCGCGGCACGTCCGACGGCACGCGCCAGTTCCGAGGCGTGTTGTCCGTCGCGTTCGTACAGCGCGCGCAAAATATACCATTCGATGATGGTCAAATGCAGCGGCTGGACAACCCGTCCGAAAAGCTGATCGAGATTTCGCAGCGCAATGTCGAGATTGCACCAAATCGAACCTTTGAAACGTAGTTGTGTAGGCACGTTATCACTCTAATATCTATAACCGTACAGATCGAAAAAATCGATTTCATCCCAATCAAAATAAAGGACATGCAGCGTCTATTTCACCTGTAGCACGCGCAAATGCAGCGAACCAAAGCGCACTTCGTCGCCCGCTTGCAGCGGATGCGGGATATTAGGTTTCAGACGATTGTCGTTGACATACGTTCCGTTCACCGACTCTAGGTCGAGCAAGTGCATCGCGCCCTGATAGCGCACAATTGCCGCGTGCCGCCGCGAAATCCCCTTCGTCCGCGCGTCGGCTAATGCCAAATCGATATCCGGCTTGAAGGCATTCGACTCGTCCGAACGTCCGATCACATAGCCCTCAACGGCTGGCGGTTCAAATTGGAACGCATAGCTGACACCCACAGCGCGCAGTTCGTAGCGCATTCCCTGACCCTAATCTTATTTCTACACACAATTGTATTATATTGAAGCGTTAAAATATCCTTCTAGAGCGTTTCCTTAAAGAAACGTTCATCTTTATTCACGATTCTCTCATCGATACGGTGTATCAATTCTGTAATGTCTGATTTGTTTTCCCAATTCGCCTTCAGGGTGACGCCGAATCGAGGGGGATCAGCGCGAAATCGCCGCCCATATCGACCCTCAACCGCTGTCCGTCGTCGGGCGTGTACAAGCCAATGCGGAGCGCAATGACGCGATCATCCGGCGAAAACGTATAGTTGTCGATGATATATTCGCCGGGCAACCACAGCGACGTTGGCGTTGCGCCGTTGGCGGGCTGTGCGTCGCGCTGATCGATGATGTTCCCCTCCGTGTCGAGTCGATGCACAAAGACGCTGTAATCGCGGTCAATGGGCGCATCGGCGCGCCAGACGAGCGCGACATGGAAGGCGTCGGCGCTGTGTTCGAGCGTGTAGCCGTAGAGCGCAATTGCATTTCCGAATACGACTTCAGAACGCCCATCAACGGGCGGCGCGTCGTAGCGTCGGGCGATACCCTCGACAGACACTGATCCGAGCGAAATGACAGCATCGCGTCCTTGTAACCGTATCTCATAGCTTCCACTCTGAAGCGTTGACGGAATCTGATAGCGTGCGCGCACCATCATGATTTCGCCGCGCGTCCACCGATTCGGTCGGTAATCGACGGCGTAATGAGGCAGTAGTGGCGCATCGTCCGTCCCGAACAACAGCGAGATCGGGTTTTGAGGTTGATCGCGCAGCGCGTGCCAAACGGTCGTCAGCACGAAGCCTGCGCCGGGACGCAGAGTCGTCGGGAGCGGATTCCAGCCGAGTAAAGCGACGCCTTCGTTGACTGTACAGTCGGCACAGCGCACCGGAATATCGAGTGTGGCTGGATCGGGGAACGCTAGAGCGCGCGCGACGAGCAGTGTCCCCACCCGTGCGGAGACGCCGCCGCCGATGGTGTTGACAAATTGATCGCTGGCGCGCCCAATCCAACGAATGGACAGCGCGTAGCGAGCGGGCGGCGTCCCGATGGGAACGGACACCCGCAGCCGCAGAACCATGACTTCGCCGGGCAGCCAGCGATCCGTTTCCGTCATATAGGCGTCGCCGCGAAACACCTCCCCCGCTTCATCTTCAAGGCTGATCAGCGGCGTGAAATCCGCGAATGGCGGCACAGCGTCAACCTGCCAAAAGGTCGTCACCCAATCCGCCTCACCGGATGGAATAGGCGGCGCATCGATACCGAGCAGGGTCATGTAGGGGTTACGAACCGTCTCGGACGGCGCTTGGATGGGCAGCATCGTCGCGCCTGACAGCCGGAACGCCTCGAACGCCGTGCGTCCGTCCGGCGCAAGCGGCAAATCCGTGATCCGTCCCGGTTCGAGCCACGCGCGCCATTCCTCGACGGGCGGGGCGCTGCGCGGGAACACGTACAAGCCATCCATCGTTGGCGGCGCGCGAAACAGCGTATCCGTCCCGATCCAGCGCACGGGTGGAATAGCTTCGATCATCGCGGTTGGGTGTCCTTTGTCGCGCGCCGCCAGATAAATCACCGTATCCGTCAAATCGCCGTCCGCGCCCGCCGCCAGCCAGCGCGCCGCCGCCGACAAGTCCGCGTCCGTCTCGTAGTACACATCGGCGCGCGTCGCCCAATCGAAATACAGCGTCCCGACAGACAGCCCGCCGATCAACAAGACAAGGATCAGGGCAACCTCAGCCCCTAGAGCAAACGCACGAAGATACAATGTATCATTCACCCCACCCCCTAACCCCCTCCCCACTGCGTGGAGAGGGGAAAGGGGTGAGGTCTCCCCCTCTCCATGCAATGGAGAGGGGGTCGGGGGGTGAGGTGAGCTTGCCAATTGAGACCTCGTATCTTGATGCGTTTGCCCTGCCTCACCCCACTGCCGCCGCTCCAGTACAGAGAGAGAGTCGGGCGATGCGGTCATTCGCTCACGCACGCGCGAAGTCAACCATTCCACGCCCACGCCCAACAGCACGAAAATCAGCGGGATCATCCCCAACGAGCGCATATGACTCGGCGGCAGCCCACTCACCGATATCACGCTTGGCACGATCATCAGCGGCGACAATAGCGCCAACAGATACCCCGTGCGCGCCGCCGCATCCCCACGTCCGCGCGCAATCCGGTAGAGGCACACGCCCACACCGAGCATCAGGATAATGCCTTCGGGCAGCGTGAAATACGGGCGCGCGGGGATGTTGTAACGCACATATGGATCGCCCGCGATGAAGAACATGCGCGCGTGCAGCACGACGCTCTCCCAGAGCGTCACAGCGTCCTCCGGGCGTGTGACCTCTGCCAGCCGCCCAAAGAAAATATCCGGCTTCTGAATCGCGTAGACGACCATCGGCGCAATCGTAAGCAGCATCACGCCGATGAATAGTGCCATCATTCTCACCTCACCCCCCGCCCCCCTCTCCATTGCATGGAGAGGGGGAGTTTCCGCCGCGCGTTCCCCCTCCCCAGTGCTTGGAGAGGGGATCAGGGGGTGGGGTTCTTGGAAAGGGGTTTGGAGGATACGGTTGGCTTTTGCCGCACGCCACGACCACACCACAAACGCCGCCGCCGCGATGAACAGCCACAGCGGGAACAGCCGCGATGCCATATACGTGTAAATCGCGCTTCCGGCAACGAATCCAGCAAGCGTCAGCCACAGCCATGCCCGTTTGTCAGCCCGCAGCCCGCGCCACAACAGCCACAACGCCAACGCTTGGCATAGTGGGAGCGTCACCGCGCGGAATGCCTGCCGCGCCAGCCACACTTGCGGAAACGACAGCGCGAATGCCGCGCCCGCCGCCAGCGCGACGAGCTGCCCGCGCTTGCCCGGAAACATGGCGCGCGCCAAGCCCATGCACGCCGCCAACGTGATCAGGTTGGCGAACGCGCTGGCATAGCGCAGCGTCAGGACGCGATCCCCAAACAGCGACAGCAGCGGCGCGTTGAGGTACATCCACAGCACTTCGCGCCCCTGATACGCTTCGACGATGGGGAAGAAACGCGCGCCGCCAAACGCGATGCTGCGCGTCATGGTCAAGTAGACGGCTTCATCATAGTGGGGTCCCGGCGGATACGACGGCAGGTCGTACAGACGCAGCGCCGCCGCCACAAGCAGGATGAGCGCCGACAGCGCGATAAACGTGCGATGAGACATAGTTGGCGTTTGGCGTAACCGGAATGGTGTAAAAACCCCATTCCGTTGCAAACGTTTCTCCCAAGTGAGATAATCGCGCCTATTCTAACAGACCATCGTCAAAAGGAGTGTTGCATTGGACTTATTCGAGTATCAGGGTAAGCAGTATTTCGCCCGCTATGGCGTCCCCGTGCCGTCGGGCGGCGATACTGCCGATACCGTCGATGAGGCGGTTGCCCTCTCCGACCGCATCGGCTATCCCGTCGTGATCAAGGCACAGGTGCAGGTCGGCGGGCGCGGCAAGGCGGGCGGCATCAAGATCGCCACCACGACCGACGAAGCGCGCGAACATGCGGACAAGATTCTCGGCTTGGACATCAAGGGACACATCGTCCGCCGCGTCTGGATCGAGAGCGCGTCCGATATCCGCCACGAATATTATGCGTCGTTCACGCTGGATCGCAGCGCGCGCAAGTTCTTGGGGATGCTGTCGGCGGAAGGCGGCGTCGAGATCGAAACCGTCGCGGTGAATCATCCCGACGCTATCGCGCGCATCCATATCGATCCGGTTGTCGGCTTGACCGAAGAAGCGTGCCGCGAATGGGTCGCGCGGGCGGCGCTGCCCGAAGCGGCGGACGGCGTGGCGGCGCTGCTGCTCAAGCTGTACGGCGCGTTCGTACAGGGTGACGCCGAGCTGATGGAGATCAACCCGCTGATCGTCAACACCGACGGCGTGGTCTATGCGCTCGATGCCAAAGTCACGCTCGATGAAGCGGCGGCGCACCGTCACCCCGATTGGGCGAACTACGACCAGAAGATCGACCTCGACGGGCGCGAAAAACTGGCGTCCGACTTGGGCTTGCAGTACGTCGGCTTGGATGGCTACATCGGCATCATCGCCAACGGCGCGGGCTTGGCGATGAGTACGCTCGATATCGTGCAGCAGGTCGGCGGAAGCGCCGCCAACTTCCTCGATATTGGCGGCGGCGCAAAAGCGGAAGTGGTCGCCAACGCGCTCAAGGTGATCAACACCGATCCCAACGTGCGCGCGATCTTCATCAACATCTTCGGCGGCGTGACGCGCGGCGAAGAAGTGGCGAAGGGCATCATCGAAGGACTGAAGCTGTCCGGCGTCACCACGCCAATTGTCGTCCGCTTGGACGGCACGAACGCGACCGAAGGGCGCGCGATCTTGGCGGCGAACAAAACGGACAATTTACACGTCGAGCCAACCATGCTGGACGCGGCGAACAAGGCGATTCAATTGGCGGGGGGAGCTAAAGATGTCGATCTGGGTGGATGAGAATACCAAAGTCGTCGTGCAGGGTTTGACGGGCGATCAGGGACGCTATTACGGCTTGCGCAACCGCGCCTATGGGACGCAGGTGGTCGCCGGGACGAACCCGAAGAAAGCCGGGACGGATGTCGAAGGCATCCCGATTTATGCCAGCGTGCGCGATGCCGTCGAACAGGCGGGCGCGAACGCCTCGTTCATCATCGTCCCTGCGCCATTCGCAGCGGGCGCGATCATGGAAGCCGCAGAAGCGGGCGTCGCGCTGATCGTCTGCGTGACGGAACACATCCCCATGCACGATGAAGCGCGCGTCTATAACACGCTCAAAGACAAATTCCCGAATACGCGGCTGATCGGGCCCAACTGCTCCGGCATCATCAGTCCCGGCAAGTGCAATATCGGCTTCACACCGGGCGAAGTCGCCAAAGCGGGGGGTCCCGTCGGAACGGTCAGCCGTTCGGGGACGCTCTCGTATCAGGCGCTCTACGAACTGACGCAAAAAGGCATCGGGCAGACGACGGGCGTCGGTATCGGCGGCGATCCGGTGCCGGGAACCAGCTTCATCGATTGTTTGCAAGCCTTCGAGGCTGACGCCGACACGCACGCCGTGATCATGATTGGCGAAATCGGCGGGACGCAGGAAGAAGAAGCCGCCGACTTCATCAAACGTGAGATGAGCAAGCCCGTGATCGCTTACATCGCTGGCGTGACCGCGCCGCCCGGCAAGAAGATGGGACACGCAGGCGCGATTGTCAGCGGCGGCAAAGGCACGGCGAAGGGCAAGATGGAGGCACTCGAAGCGGCGGGCGCGCGCGTGGCGATGAACCCGACGCAGTTGGGCGACTTGACAGCAGAGGCGCTCGGACTGAAGTAGAAGGACTGAGTAAGGGCAGCCACATTCCTTCGCCGTCATCGCTTTCCGAAAACAAAATTAAATGATGTCGGGGCTTGCGTCTGGCAAGTTCCGACATCGTTTGGATACGAATTTACTTCTCCACCAGCTTGCATAACTTCACAAATTATGACACATTTGTTCTTAAACCACCTCGATTGAAGCGATTAGTCAGCATACAACCTGACGTAACGTCAGGTGCAAGCCGCAATAGGGAACACCTTCAGCGAATGCGCCGCCCCGAACGCCGATTGTAGCGTTCATGGAACTGCGTCGTCGGCAGCCAGCGTTTCGCTTCGGCGTGGTCAGCGGGCGCAATGCTCAAAATCGTGCGTTTGCCGCGATCTTCCATGTAATAAATCAAATACTCCGCATTGAAACGCAGCGGCGCGCGCGGCGGCTGCCAATTGTTAAAGACCAGCGGATCGTCGTTCTCGCGGTAAAACATGACCGGACGCCAAAACTGCCACACGGGGCGCGGGCGCACATCCGAGAAAAAGCGTCCGAATGAAACGGGCATCCGCGCGTAGTGCCGCGCGCGCGAAATCAGCAGCCACGCCAAGAGCGCGCCGCCAATCAGCAGGATCATCGGAAACCCGATGCGCAAGCCCGGAATCACGCGCAAACCCAGAATCAAGATAGCGGGCGCAAGCAGTACCAGAAACCCCGTCAACGGCTCGGTGACGAGATCGATCCATTGGCGTGTCGTCAACGCCCCTTCGCGGTTCGCCGCTAGGCGTTCACGCACCTCGTCCGTGAGTATGTCCACTTTTCGTTTCATCATCTCGTCCGCCTCCGACTTCCATTGTACCCGAAGGCGGCGCATCATCCGTCTCCGAATTAGTGGGGGGTGACGGGCATTAGGAATGGCAAGAAACGTGCTGTAGGGGCGCGCCGCTGGCACGTTCACCCACGACACCAAATTTAATCCGCCGCCCCTGTGCGTTCAACGGTTAAGGCGGGTACAGCGGGCTTGGCAGGACGGCGCAAGTTGAGCAAGATTACGCCCGCGACGATCACCACGCCGCCGAGCCACTGCTGCGCCACCATGACCTCGCTCAAGAACAGCATCGCCCAAAACGAAGTCAACAGCGGCTCGAACGCGCCCGTGATCGACGCGCGCGACGGACCCAAGCGCGCGATGCCATTGCTCAGGCAGAACACCGGAATCACGGTGCTGATCGACGCCAACGCAATCAACAGCAGCCATGCCTCCCCTTGCGGAACTTGCACGCCACCTTGGATCAGCCCGAACACCAGCAAGATAATCAGCGCGCCCGTCACGATATAGGCGCTGGCGCGCGTCTTATCGGGATGCCCGCGCAAAATGCGGCTGTTGAGGATGAAGTAGACCGCCACAAGCGCCGCGTTCACGAACGCCAACCCCACGCCCAACAAATTGGCGTTGCCCAACTCCGCGCTAAAGTCGGGCGTGACCAAGACGACGCCGACCAGCGTCAAGCCGAGCGCGATCCAGCTTTGCAGCGGCAGTCTATCGCCCAAGAACAGCGACATGATCGCAATCATCGCCGGATAGGTGTAGAACAACACGACGAACACCCCGGCGGGCATGATTTGCAAGCCGAAGAAAGCGACCAACGCCGCCGCTGACAACAGCGACCCGACCAACAATAGTTTGAGCTTCGGCAGCGGCAAACAATTCGGCTTGGCGGACAGCTTGCAGCCGTTATCCAGCCACGTATACAGCCAGAAGATCGGCGCGGCGAAGATGTAGCGCCAGATCGCGGTATCGGTCGGGGTTAACCCGGTTGCCATGATATTCTTGGTGAACACAGGCAGAATCGAATAGCCCAACACTGCCCCAACAATGAACAACATGCCTGTCCGAATTCGCTTCGCGTCTTGTGTTTGTGTCATATTCACATCTTTTGACTGGTTCTATTTATTCATTGTCGCTACGCAGGGGGCAAAGGTCAATCAGTCCACAATCCATCGTCGGGGCGTTGTGTACCATGATCGCCTGTCGCTCGTATCGCGCATGGCACGCCACGCCCGCCCATTCATTGCCCGATCCCCAAACGAAAAGAGCGCAAAGATTGCTCTCTGCGCTCTCTGCATCGCTGCGTTAAAAATCGTTACCGCACGACCAGCGCCGTGAAGTTCACGCCGTTCGCCAAGTTCGTGACCAGTGACGGCGCGATGCCGACGATCAGCGTCCCCGCGAACGCAATCAGGATCGCCCAGTTCAAGCGCGGCGACTCGCCCTGAAGCACAACCGGCGCGTCACCATCAACCGGCTCGCGCAGATACATATTGACGATGATGCGCACATAGTAGAACGCGCTGATCACGCTCGTCAACACGCCAATGATCGCCAGCGGCACGAGTTCGGCTTGCAGCGTCGCTTGGAACACGAGCCACTTGCCCATGAATCCGGCGGTCAGCGGGATGCCCGTTAGACTGAGCATGAAGACCGCCATCATGAACGCCATTGCGGGGCGCGTCTTGGACAAGCCGACGAAATCTTCGAGGTTTGTCCCCGTGCCATCGTTGCGTTCAATCGCCATCGCCACCGCGAACGCGCCGATGTTGGTGAACATATACGCAATCAAGTAGACCGCCACCGCTTGTCCCGCCGACGTGCCGACGCCCTGCGTCCCACCCGCCGCGATTGCCATCATGATGTAGCCCGCGTGCGCGATGGACGAATATGCCAGCAACCGCTTGATATTCGTCTGTGAGACGGCGATCAGGTTGCCGAGAATCAGCGTCGCCGCCGCGATCAGCCACACGGTTTGCTGCCACGCCGCGAACATCTGCCCATCTTGCAGCGTGAACGTCGGCAGCGCCACGACCAGCACACGTAACAGCGATCCGAAGCCGCCGATCTTCGCGCCCACACTCATGAACGCGGTCACGGGCGTCGGTGCGCCCTCATATACGTCCGGCGTCCACGTATGGAACGGCACCACAGCGACTTTGAAGCCCAGTCCCACCAGCACCAAGCCCGAACCCAACAACAGCAGGAAAATGGAGGTCGAGCCGTCCGCCGTCACGCGCTCAATCGACTGAAAGATTTCCGTCAGATTGGTCGTCCCAGTCGCGCCGTAAATCAGCGCCGATCCGTAGACCAAAAACGCGCTGGCGAACGCGCCCAAGATGAAATACTTCATCCCGCTCTCTTCCGATTTCAAATCGGGGGCGCGGAACGCCGATAGGATATACAGCGGGATGCTCAACAATTCCAGCCCGACGAACACAATGATCAGGTCGTTCGCGCCCGCCATGAACATCGCGCCGCTCACGCTGAACAACAGCAGCACGTAGTATTCGCCGCGCTCGATGCCCGTGCGCTTGAGATAGTCGATGCTCATCAAGATGCTGATGAAAGCGGTGATCAGCACCACCAGATTGAGAAATCCGGTGAAGCTGTCCGCCACGAACATCCCCAAGAACGACGATGTGCCGCTGTTGAACGTGATCAGGTTGATGACGAAGGCGAACACCAGCCCGCCCGCCGCCAGCCACGCCGTCCGCTCTTTGCGATCTTTCGGTACCCACAGATCGAGCAACAGTAGGATGCACGCCCACACCGACACGCTCAACGCGGGGATGCTGACGCCTAAATTCAGTTCGGATACGCTCGGCAGTTCAAACGGCATGGCTCATCCTTCGGGATTGGTCGGCACAGCCGCCGTATCGCTGATCGATGCGGTGATCGGTTCTGCGAGGACGACATTGGCAGTCTCCTCAACATGCGTCACCAACGCCGCAACGCTCGAATCCATCGTGCGGAAGAACGGCGCGGGCTGCAAACCGATCCAGATGATCGCCACCATGATTGGGATCATGACCGCGACTTCCTGCCAGTGCATCGGTTCGAGATGCTTGTTCTCTTCGCTCGTAACCTCGCCCATGAACACTTTTTGGAACATATACAGCATGTAGACCGCCGCGAGGATCACGCCCAGTGTGGCAAACAGCGCGAAGAAGAAGCCGAGTACCTCGCTGCCGAACGTGCCTAACAAGATCGTGAACTCGCCGATGAAGCCGTTCAAGCCGGGCAAGCCCATGCTGCTCAACGTGACCAGCAGGCTGATCCCGCCGAACACCGGCAAGACCTTCCAAATGCCGCCGAATGCCGCGAGTTCTTTCGTGTGACGGCGCTCGTACAACATGCCGACGAGCAAGAACAACCCGCCCGTGCTGATGCCGTGATTGACCATCTGCATGATGCCGCCACTGATGCCCGCCGCATTGAGCGCGAAGATGCCCAACACCACGAAACCCAAATGGCTGACGGACGAATAGGCGACCAACTTTTTCATGTCGGTCTGCGCGTAGCTCACCCACGCGCCGTAAATGATGCCGATGATTGCCAACACCGCGATGATAGGCGACCATGCAACCGACGCTTCGGGGAACAGCGGCAGACAGAAGCGGACAATGCCATACGTCCCCATCTTCAGCAGGACACCCGCCAGAATGACCGACCCCGCCGTCGGCGCTTGAACGTGCGCGTCGGGCAGCCAGCTATGCAGGGGCCAAATCGGAACTTTGATGGCGAACGCAACCAAGAAGCCCAAGAATAGGAACGACTGTGGGCTGAACAAGCCATCGAACGCAAATTGGATCGAGCCGTCAGCGATGCCTGCCGTGATTGCTGGCAGCGAGAACGTCCCCGCTTGGATGCCGACATACAGCATCGCCAACAGCATCAGGATCGAGCCTGCCATCGTGTACAGGAAGAACTTGATGGCGGCGTAGACGCGCTTTTCCGCGCCCCAGATGCCGATCAAGAAGTACATCGGGACGAGCGTCACTTCCCAGAAGATGTAGAAAATGACCAAATCTTGCGCGACGAACACGCCGATCATCGCCCATTCGAGCAGCAGCATGAAGATGAAATACAGCTTCTCGCGTCCGCGTTCCTCAAAGACATGGCTGCGGAACGACGACAAAATCGCCAACGGCATGATGAACGTCGTCAGAATGACCAACAGCAAACTCAGCCCATCGATGCCGACGGAATAGCTGATGTTGTACTGTGGCAGCCACTCCCACTGCTGCACCATCTGTAAGCCGGGATTGTTCGCGTCGAAGCCCGCCCACAACAACAGCGATACGGCGAAGGTGACGATGCTCATTCCCAACGTCACCCACTTAATTTGTTCGACTTGCGTTTTCCCGTTCAAGAACAACAGGATGGTCACGCCTACCAACGGTAGGAATAAGACCACCGTGATCAACGACAATCCGGTGTTTTCCATTGATTCACGCTCCCGGTTAACGACCGCTGTTGATCAGCGGCAGCAGCAGCACAATAATCACGACGACCACGCCCAACAGCAGCGTAATCGCGTAGGTTCGGACGTAGCCCGTTTGTATCCGGCGCGCGCCCCCGCTCAAGCGGCGCACCAACACGCCAATCCCGTTGACGGTGCCATCGATGATGCCCAAGTCAAACGGCTTGGAGAGCAGTTGCCCGATGGCGTTGAAGCCCTTGGCGATCACCGTTTCATGCACGTAATCATGCCAGAAACGCCAATCGAGCGTATCCGCCAAGAATTTCGACATACGATTGAACGGTTGCTCGATCAGCGCGCCGTAAATCTGATCCCAGTACAGGCGCGCATTGGAAAGATTGAAGATCGGCGCGGTCGCATAATTCTCTTGCAGCGGATCACGTTGATTAACGACCGCCTTGTTGTTCCCGTAGATGCGGGATGCCAAGAAAATCGCCGCAATCGCCAAGCCCAATGCTGCGAGCGCGATCAACAGTTGGAAGTCCGCCGCGTGCGCGTGGACAACCGTCTGTTCCAACCAATCGGTGAAGCGGTGCGCGCCGAAAATGCCGTCCAGCCCCAAGACATTGCTCGGCACATTGATGAAGCCGCCGAAAATGCTCAGGATCGCCAGCACGATCAACGGGATCGTCATGGCGGGGGGACTTTCGTGAGCGTGGTCGGCGGCATCATGGCGCGCTTTGCCGTGAAAGACCATTGTTACCTGCCGCCACATGTAGAACGCCGTGAAGCCCGCCGCGATCAACAGCCCGCCGAGCGCAATGTAGCCGCCCAAATCATTCTCGAACAAGCCCGCCAGCCACGAATCCGCCAGAATTTCGTCCTTCGACCAGAAGCCCGCCAACGGGAAGATGCCCGCCAGTGCCAGCGTCCCGATCAAGTACGTCCAATAGGTAATCGGCATCTTGTGGCGCAAGCCGCCCATGTTGCGCATGTCTTGCGGGTCGAAGGCGTCGTCGCTGTCGGCTTCGGCGTGATCGGGCGCGTCGTGATGTTCGTCATGGTGATCAGCATGTCCGTGACCATGCGCAATTTCGTGATGTCCGTGTTCCATGCCGTGAATGACCGAGCCGCTGCCCAAGAACAACAGTGCCTTGAAGAACGCATGGGTTACGAGGTGGAACATCGCTGCGCTGTATGCGCCAATACCGACCGCCGCCACCATGAAACCCAATTGACTGACCGTGCTGTATGCCAGCACGCGCTTGATGTCCCACTGTCCGAGCGCGACGAAGCCGCCGACCAGCGCCGTCGTGACGCCGACCAACGTCACGATCAACGACGTGAGGTCTGCCTCGTAGAAAAAGACGTTACTGCGCACCATCATATACACGCCCGCCGTGACCATCGTCGCGGCGTGGATCAGCGCGCTGACGGGCGTTGGACCCGCCATCGCATCTGGCAACCAGACGAACAGCGGAATTTGCGCTGATTTGCCCGCCGCGCCAATCAGCATGAAGAACGTGATCAGCACGAGAACCGTCTCAATCGGCAGCGTGAAGGGTCCAAAATCGACCTCATGCTGGGCTTCGAGCATCCGCTCGGCTTGTCCGAACACGCCTAAATCGCTGGTAGCGATGTGATCATTGTTCGTGTAAACGGGTTCAGCGACACCACCGTGTCCGTCTTCGCCTTCCGCCACTGCACCTTCTTCGGCGTGCGCTTCGTCTACAACCGCCGCGCCTTCACTATGACCTTCTTCAGCCGCGCCCTCAGCGTGCGCTTCGTCTACAACCGCCGCGCCCTCAGCGTGCGCTTCGTCAACGACCGCCGCGCCCTCAGCGTGCGCTTCGTCAGCAGCACCTTCGCTGTGCGCGCCGTATTCCGGGTTGGCGATTTCGCCCGGACGGTAGTAGTCGAGCGTGCCAAACGTCCAGAAGGTCAAAAAGATCGCCGTCATCAGACCGAAGTCACCGACGCGGTTGACGATGAATGCCTTGCGCGCCGCGAGGCTGTTGCGCCACCCAACGCCCTTCGCCTTGTCAAACCAGAAGCCGATCAGCAGGAACGAACACAGCCCCACGCCCTCCCAGCCGACGAACAGCATCAGGAAGTTGTTGCCCGCCACCAGCGTGAGCATGAAGGCGAAAAACATATTGAGATAAGCGAAGAAGCGATGAAACCGTTCATCGCCGTGCATGTAGCCCGCTGAATAGATGTGAATCAACGACCCTACGCCCGTGACCAACAACATCATCGTGACGCTGAGCGTATCAACGCGCATCTGCCACGAAATATCGATGTTCGCCACGCGCAGCCAACCGTCGAAGAACGGCGGATCGACCACGACGGGCGCGCCGCCGCCGCTTAAGTAGCTGTACAGCAGCAGCGCGACGACGAACGACAAAATCGCCGCCCCCGTGCCGATGATGGCGACGGCGCGTTCCGTCAAGCGCGCGCCCAAGAACAGATTGATGAACGCCCCAATCGCTGGGATTAGGATGATCAGCGGTACTAACTGTGGATAGCTTTCCATCTGAATGGTTGTCCTTTGGTTCAGGACTGAGATTTGCGTACTGAGGGTGAGTTTTTACTCAGCACTCCGTACTCAGCACTCAGCACTATCCTTCAAGCTGGTGCAATTCGTCGATATCGATGCTGCGCTTGGATCGGAAAATCGCTACGATCAGCGCCAAGCCGACGGCAACTTCCGCCGCCGCGACGGTGACTACGAAGAATACGAACATATGCCCGTTCTCGCTGCCCCACTGCCGCGAGAAGGCTGCCAGCGCCAAGTTGGTTGCATTCAGCATCAACTCGACCGACATGAAAACCAAGATGGCGTTGCGGCGCAACAGCACGCCCAGCGTCCCTAGGACGAACAACACCATGCTCAACATCAAGTAGGCTTCGGTCTGTACCATGATGTCCCCCCTACTTGCCCACGACTTCGGGCGCTTCGGCTTGCAGGAGCGCCACGCGCGCCGCCTCTGCCTCTGCATCCGTTTGTGTCACTTCATGCCCAACTTGCGACGCGATCACATTGACCAATGGACGACTCACGCGGCGGCGATCCGCCGAGGTCGGGATGTGCTTGGTTGATGGGCGATGTGTCATGACGATCACGCCGACCATTGCCGCCAACAGCAGCAGCGCCAACATTTGGAACGGCAGCAAGAAGTCGGTGAACAAACTGTAGCCAATCGCGCGCGGGCTGCCGAACGCCGGACGCGCCTCCGTCGTGACGATCAGCGCAGTCGGGCGTGTTTCGCCCAACGCGGCTTCTTCGCCCACGACGATCAACGTGCTGCGGTCACGCTCGACTTCGGTCTCTGCGAGCGGATACAGCGACTCGGTCGGATCGGCAGTTGTGACAATGCGCCAATTGATGTTCACATCATCGCGCAGCGTAATCGGCGCAGAGGCGGTGCCGGGCGCGATATCCGCGATCACGACCCGACTGTCGTCCTCGATCAAATCGGAGCCGAAATCGACCAGACTCACAGGTTCATCGTAACCGTTATAAACGACGAACCGTCCGCTGCGATCTTGCAGCACCGGGCTGAGATCATCAGGGACGAGCGCCACGACGCCCGCGCCGTACACGAGGATGCTGTGCGCCGTGCCGCGCGCGATATTCGCGCTGACAGTCTGTGTCGTCCCATCTTCGGATGTGACAATCACATCGGTGTCGCCGGGCGCGAGTTCAATGTAGCCCGACGACCCGCGTCCGATGACATCGTCCGCGACGTTGATACCGTTCGCGGTGGCAGATACAACCGCCCCATCGCGCGTCAAATTGACGACGCGCAAGATCGGGTTGGGTCCTTGGGTGTCCCCGTCGCCCGCTTGCGATTGCAAGATCGTCAGCCCGCCCGCCAACAATAGCGACATCGTGAGCGTCAATGCCAGCGGCGCAAACCAGCGATAATGGCGCGCGCCTTCGCCCGGTGACGTGGGGATCAGCTTCTCGGCACCCAACAACATGATCACGAATAAGAATAAAACCATGATCGCACCCGCGTAGACCGTGATTTGGATCATGGCGAGGAACGGAGCGTTCAGCGCCAGAAACAAGACCGCGATACACACCATGGTTACGATCAGACTCAACGCGCTGTGAACGGCATTGTCGCTGAGGAGCATCGTCACGGCAAACGCAACGGCTGCCCCGCCTACAATGATAAACACGATCAACTCGGTCATTGTGAGTGCGTCCTAGTTTGTCGGGCTTCGCCGCGAACTTGTGCAGTTTAACGCAAACAAATCGGCATCGCCAAATTTAACCCACCGCTGCCTAAACCTCAACGGTGAATTTCTTCACAAGGTCGATCAAAGATAGGACTGAAGGCATAGGACTGAGGCGAACGTAAAACCTGATCGCGCATATCGTTACTCAGTCCTCAGTCCTATGCCTTCAGTCGTTCGCTTCCACACAAAAGCGCCTCACCAGATAGGCGAGGCGCTGATGCTGTCCGCGATCACTTCGGGTTGGGCATATCTGGGATGGCGCGATTGAACGCGCCCGCCGGAACCGCTTGCGGCGTATCTTTGCCGCCCGTCGGTACGACATCGATCAGCATGTCTTTCGTGAAGATCGCGTCGCGCCGATCCGTGAAGCTCAGGCGATGCTCGTGTCCCAACTCAATCGCTTGCGTCGGGCAGGCATCTTCACAGTAGCCACAGAAGATGCAGCGCAGCATGTTGATTTCATACGTCTTGGCGAAGCGTTCGCCGGGACTGTAGCGTTGTTCGTCGTTGTTTTCCGCCGCCTCGACCCAGATCGCGTCCGCCGGACACGCCGCCGCGCACAGCGCACAGCCGATACACTTCTCTAAGCCGTTTTCGTAACGGCGCAGATGGTGGCGTCCCTTATAACGTTCGCGGAACGGGCGCTGCTGTTCCGGGTATTGCAGCGTGACCGGCTCTTCGAGCAGATGTTTGAACGTCGTCGCAAAACCGCGCAAAATATTCATCGTCACTCCCAGTGATGAGGGATGCGTAATGCGTGATGAGGGAAAAGACGACATTTCCTCATCACTTATCACGCATCACTTTACTTACTGTCTTTTTTCGGTTCTTCCGGCGCGAGGTTGGCGAGATTATCCAATTGTTTGAGCGTGAACTCGTACAGCGCGAACGGGATCGCAATGATGGCGCCCACCGCTTGCAGCAGTAGCCAGCCCAATCCCTTGCGTTCGCCCGTCACGACGGGATCATCATCCCATGTTTCTTCCGCTGGCTTGCTTGCGCCGCGACTCAACAGCAGATAGCCGCCGACGACGATGACCAAGAAGAACAAACCGGAGACGACGCCATACACAATGGGCCCCCCTGCGCTATCGCCCACGAGTGTCGCAATCGCCGTCCACGTCACCGCGACCAGCGCCAACGGCAGCATGACTTTCCAGCCCAACGCCATCAGGCGATCATAGCGGATGCGCGGGAGCGTGGCGCGCACCCAAATCATGAGCAGCAGGAAGAAGACGATCTTCCCGATCAAGACCAACGGACCCAAAATCGGCAAGCTGTCCACGATGCCGAAGCCATCTTGGTAGCCGCCGAAGAACAGCGACGCGATCACGACGGCGATCCCGATCATGCCCAAGTATTCCGCCATCATGATCATGGCGAACTTCATCCCGCTGTACTCGGTCATGAACCCTTGCGTCAATTCTTGTTCCGCTTCGGGCAGATCGAACGGCGCGCGACTGATTTCAGCCAACAACGCAATCGCCAAGATGCCCGCCGCCAACGGATTTTGGAACACGAACCACTCGTAGAACATGCGCTGTTCGCGGATGATGTCCCCGATGCTCATACTGCCGACGATCAAAACGGGGACTGCCATCGTCAAGCCCAAGCTCAGTTCGTAGCTCAACATCTGCGCCGTTGCGCGCAACCCGCCGAGCATCGCGTACTTGTTGTTGCTCGACCAGCCCGCCAACACGACGCCATACGTCGAAATACTCGTAACCGCCAACAGCCACAGCACGCCGACATTCACATCGATCAAGCCCAACGGCACTTGATACACATTGCCATCGAACCACGGGATGATGAGATCGGGTCCAAACGGCACGACTGCCAACAAAATCAGCGTCGGCACGGTCTTGAGGATCGGCGCGGCATAGTAGACGAGCTTATCCGCGCCAATTGGCGTGATATCCTCTTTGAAGATCAGCTTCACGCCGTCGGCGGCGGGTTGGAGCAAGCCGTTGGGTCCCACGCGATTGGGACCCGAACGCTGCTGCAAGCGCGCCAACACGATGCGCTCCAACAGCGTCGTATAGGCGAAGCCCGTCAGGATGGTGAAGAAGAAGATCAGCGAAAAGACGAACGCCTGAACCGTGCTGCATCCCGACGCATCGCGGCACTGAATGACGTTCGCCGTCGCCACGCGGCTCGGATCGAAAACCCATGTCAGCACGTTGTTAAGCGCGCCCAAGATGCTCGCCCAGACGCCGCCGATCCACGTATCAGCACCGTTGCCGCCAATTGCCGCCGCGAACAACAGCCCGCCCAACGTGAGCGCGCCCAACACGGCGAAGATGGCGAACAAATTCAGATAGGGGCGGATTCCCCCGCTGTCCTGCTTTCGGTTGGTCGCAGCCATATCGTTACTCGACTTTCTGAACCTCGCCCGCCGCAATGGTGAGCGGCGCAGGCGTCTCGGTCAGGTGGCGGGGGAGGATGACGCTGCCTTGCGGCGCGCCGCCGTTGACATGCGCGCGGACGCGCAGCACAGCGTCCCCGACAGTGATTTGCACCGTATCGCCGTCCGCGATGTGCATCCGCTCGGCGTCGGTGTGGTTGATTTCGACATACGGCGCGGACACACGCCCCGCCATGATTTCGGCTTCGCTGGCGCGGAAAGTGCGCTCGCGGTTGTACAGCCGCGTCGTCGGCACAATCCACATGCCGCCATCCTTCGCCACCGCTGGAATCGACACGTCGGCGGGCGTCAACGCCTCACCATTGTCTGCTGCCGTCGGAATTTGCAGCCCCAAGCCGCCGAGATTCTTGTACGACGTGCCACCGTAGTACAAATCTTTGCCGCCTACATCAGGGAACTGTTTATCGACCTTCGCCAGCTCATTGTAGCGCATCCCCGCGAAGGCGGCGACGCTCTGCACGATCTCGGACATGACCGTCGCAGCCGACAATTTCGCGCGCCCCTGCCCGGCTTTCTCCGCGATGCGCGACAAGGCTTGCCATGTCGGCAGCGCCTCGCCGAGCGCGCCTTGCGCCGTGTAGAACCGCTGAACGCGCCGTTCTCCGTTGGTGAAAGTGCCGTCACGCTCTGCGAAACTTTGGATTGGCAGCACGATCTTGGCTGTTTGCGTCAGGGCATCCGCGAACAGGCTCAAGCTGATGATCGTCTCGACCTGGCTCAACCACGCAGCGGCGTTCGGATCATCTGCCAACACGTCCGCGCCCGCGACGATCAAGACTTTCGGCGGGTTCGCGGCGATCTCGCGCGCGGCGTCCGCCGTGAAGCCCAGATAATGCTGTCCAACCGCGTTCGCGCCCGGCACGGTGGCGATCAAGCCGTTATTCGGCTTGCCGACGTGTCCGGTCTCGCTCAGTAAATTGGCGGCAGCGTGCATCAACGCGGCGCTGCCTTCGTAAGTCAAGCCTTCGTTGCCCGCGACGATCACGAAGTTTGCCGCGTTCACCAATTTGTCCGCGAGTTCGGGACGTTCAGTGCGCAAATTCGCCACAACCGCCGCCGCATCGCCGTAATTGAAGGTGAGCGTCTCGCTGGCAAAGTCCGCCGTGCGCGTGTGCCGTGCGTTGGCGACGACCACGAATGCGCCGCGATCATAAGCACCCTTGAGGCGCAGATGCCAAATCGGGGCTTCTTCTTCGAGGTCGCTGGCGACGATCAAGACTGCATCGCCCTTGCCCAACGTCCCCAAGTTCGTCCCTTTGCCCACGCCGACGCGCGCCACTTCTTCGACGCCGCCAAAGCTGGGCGTCCACGCGCCGAGCCGCTCACTGCCGAAGCCCTTCAGCAGCGAACGCAGCATCCACAAGTCTTCGTTGCTCAGGCTCGATCCGGCGAGTGCCGCGATATCGCCGCCCGCGCTTTGCAGCGCGGACGCCGCCGCTGTCAGCGCCTCGTTCCAGATCGCGCGCGTCGCCGCGCCGTCGCCGCGCCGCAGCATCGGCTCGGTCAAGCGATCCGCCGCGCGCGTGAAGTGATGTCCGAAACGCCCTTTATCGCAAATCCAAATTTCGTTGACCGCCTCATTTTGGCGCGGCATCACCCGCTTGATCATCGCGCGTCCGCCGAAATCGCGGTCGAGGCGCGTGCTGAGGCTCGTATTGCAGCCGACTGGGCAATGCGGGCAAATGCTGGCGACGTTCGTCAGTTCCCACGGACGCGCGCCGAAGCGAAAATCCGCCGTCGTGAGCGCACCAACGGGACAAATGTCGGTCGTGTTGCCGCTGAAATACGTGTCGAAGCCCGGATCGCTGACGGTGATGATTTGCAGCGCGCGCCCACGTTCGTGGAACGCCAGCACATCATCGCCTGCGATCTCCGACTGAAAGCGGACACAGCGCGCACATTGGATGCAGCGTTCCTCGTCCAAGAAGATCAGATCGCCCAACGGCACATGCTTGTCGAGGTGCATCTTGTCCTCGAAGTTCATGCGGCTGCCGCCGGAACCATGCTGCATCGTCAGATTTTGCAGCGGACATTCACCGCCCTTGTCGCAGATTGGGCAGTCGAGCGGGTGACTAGTCAGCAGGAACTCGACCACATTTTTCCGCGCGTCCTCAACGGGCTTTGTCGCCGTGCGAATCACGAGTCCGTCGCTGGCAGTCGTGGTACACGCCGTTTGCAGCTTGGGCATCCAGCGCACTTTGGGATTGCCCGCATCGTCCAAGACGACCGCTCCCGTCGCGCGATCTTTTTCGATATTGCCCATTTCGACCAAGCACATCCGGCACATGCCGACGGGCTTCATCTTCGGATGATAGCAAAAGACCGGGATATCGTTGTCGGCGTAGAACTTCGCCACATCAACGAGATTCGTCCCGGCTGGCACGTCGTAAATCTGTTCGTCAATCGTCACTTTGACGGTTTTCGCCATATCCCCCCCCGCGCACGCCATCCTCATCATCGGAATGGCGCTCATTATCGCTCACATCGTTCGATTCAGATACATCCAGCACCGCTTCCACGTTGGTTTCGGCTGGCACGATGGACACCGCGCCCATGTCTGCGGGCAGCGTCACCAAGTAGCGCTGCACGCGCCGCAAGCCCAACTCAGCGCGATCCTGTACTGCTTGTTCCACGAAACCCCAATTAGCGCGCAGAAGCTGCGCCGACGCCAGCGCCAGCCCCTTGCCGAAATCGGCGGCTGCCAGCGCATATTCGCCATGCTTGGCGTACAATTCGCCGCGCAAGACGTAGTTCACAGCGGCATTTGGAAACACCGCGATCTGTTCCGTCAGCGCACCCAGACGCTTGCTATCGCCACCACGCAACGCTTAGTCTCCCGCAGGGGCAGCGGCTACCGCCGCAGCGCGCCGCACAGGGGCAGCCGCTGGTACGGGTTCAGGGGTGGTTGCCGCCTGTTCGCTGACGTGCTTCTTGAAGTCGTCCGGGAAGTGCTTGATCGTGTGGATAATCGGGTTCGCCGCGAAGTCACCGAGCGCGCACAAGGTCACGCCCTGCATGTTGCGCGCGATATTGGCGACCAGATCGACATCGCTCAGTTTGCCCTGCCCGCTCATGATGCGATCCATCACCTTGTCGAGCCAGTACGTCCCCTCGCGGCACTGTGTACACTTGCCACAGCTTTCGTGCTTGAAAAATTTGGTGATCTTGGACGCGACCCACGCAATATCGGTATCCTCGTCCATCACGACAATCGACGCCGACCCCAAAATCGTGCCGACCTTCGTCATATCCTCGTAGGTCAGGCGCGCGTTCATCACGTCGTCCGTCGCCGGAACGATGGGACCCGATCCGCCCGACGGCAAGATCGCCTTGATCGCCTTGCCGCCCCGCATACCGCCCGCATAATCGTAGATCAGTTCGCGGAATGTCAGACCGAAGGGCAGTTCATAGTTGCCTGGCTTGTTCACATGCCCGCTGACACAGAAAATCTTCGTGCCGCTGCTCTGTTCCGTGCCGATTTGCTTGTATGCGTCCGCGCCATGGTTGATGATCCACGGCACGTTTGCCAGCGTCTCGACGTTGTTGACAACCGTCGGTTCGCCGTACAACCCGCCGCCTTTTTGCGCCGGAAATGGCGGACGCACGCGCGGCTGTCCCAGTTTGCCTTCAAGACTTTCGAGCAGCGCGCTCTCTTCGCCGCAGATGTACGCGCCCGCGCCAAGATGGACGAACATATCGCAGTTCCAGCCCGATCCAAGCACGTTCTGCCCAACGAAATTATTGGCGCGCGCGTCCGCGATCCGACGTTCCAGATCGTGACCCATGTCCCAATATTCGCCGCGAATGTAAATGTAAACGGCAGTCGCTTGGATCGCCCACGCCGCGATCATCGAGCCTTCGATCAGTTGATGCGGGTTGTTCTCGATGATCTGGCGATCTTTGAACGTCCCGGTTTCGCTTTCGTCGGCGTTGATAACGACGTATTTTTTCGGCTCGCTGGCGGGGATGAAGCTCCACTTGACGCCCGTTGGGAAGCCCGCGCCGCCGCGCCCGCGCAAGTTCGATTTCTTGACTTCATCGATCACCGCCGCCGGAGTCATGCCGACGGCTTTACGGAGCGCATCGTAGCCGCCGTTGGCGGTATAGACGTTGTATTCCCGAATATCAGGAATGTCCTTCTCACGATAAATGATGTTCAGGTTCGCCATCGCATTGGTTGTCCGCAAACTTTTTCGTTCGATGTGTTCCATGCGGGCGTGCCAGCGGCGCGCCCCGACCTTATGTTCCATGCGGACGAGGCGTGCCTCGCCCCTACTTGGCTTTGCCTTGTGCGCGCCATTGAGCGACGAGCGTTTTGGCTTTTTCGATGTCCAAATTCTCGTGGAAATGGAAATTGCATTGCAGCATCGGCGCGCGATCACAGCCGCCCAAGCACATCACATGCTCTAACGTGAACAACCCATCGGCGGTCGTGTCGTGATCGTGACCCAAGCCGAGATGTTCTTCCATCTGATGGTAGAAGTCGTCCGCTCCGAGCAGAGCGCACGCCAAATCGGTGCAAACTTGCAGCCAATATTCGCCCTTCGGCGTCTCGCGGTACATCGTATAGAACCCGGCAATCGACTTGACCTGTGTCGGGTCGAGATCGCACAGCGCCGCCACTTCATTGATGGCGGCGGGCGGCAGATAACCGTATTCTTCCTGCGCCACGTACAGCACAGGCATCACGGCGCTGCGTTTGTCGGGATACTTGGCGAAGATCGTGCCGAGTTGTTCTGTATATTTCTCTGCCAGCATTGTTATCCTCAGTACTGAGTGCTGAGTACTAAGGACAAAGTGTCAAGCGATTGAGGGTGGCTTGCGATGGTCGTCGTTAAAACGAACCGAACGCAGCAAGCATTTTCTCAGTCCTCAGCACGCAGTCCTCAGTACTTTTCCCTTTATCTATCGCTGTCGCCCAACACGATGTCGATGCTGCCGATGATCGCAACCACATCCGCGATCATATGTCCTTGACTGACTTTGCCCAACGAACTGATGTGCATGAGCGAGGGCGTCTTGAAGTGGACGCGGCGCGGTTTGTTGCCGCCCGTGCCGTGTAGATAGCAGCCAATCTCGCCGCGCGGACTCTCGATGGCGACGTAGACCTCGCCATCCGGCACGTTGTAGCCCTCCGTCCACAGCTTGAAGTGGTGGATCACCGCCTCCATGCTGCGTCCGAGTTCCGCGCGCGGCGGCGGTACGAACTTGCGATTTTCCGAACGGAATGCGCCGCCGGGAATGTTCTTCATCGCTTGCTGAATGATGCGCACGCTCTCGTGAAACTCTAAGATGCGCACATAGAAGCGGTCAAATACATCGCCATGTTCGCCCAACGGCACATCGAAGTCGAATTGTTCATAGCCGCTGTACGGCATCGCCTTGCGAATGTCCCAGTTCACGCCGCTGGCGCGCAGCGTCGGACCCGTCATGCCATACGCCAGCGCCTCATCCGGCTCGACCACGCCGATTCCCTGTGTGCGGTCGATCCAGATCGGATTCTTCGTCAGCAGCGACTCGTAATCTTTCACGCGACGCGGGAAATCATCGATGAATACTTGCAGCGCCGGCAAAAACTCGGCGGGCAGATCGCGCCATACGCCGCCCGGACGAATGTAACTGCCCATCAACCGCTGACCGGACAGCATCTCGAACAGATCGAGGATTTTCTCGCGCTCACGGAAGGCATACAAGAACACGCTCATCGCGCCCATATCGAGCGCGTGCGTGCCGAGCCAGACGAGATGACTGGAGATGCGTTGCAATTCTAAGCAGATCACGCGGATCGTCTGTGCGCGCACGGGAACATCGATGCCAGCGAGTTTTTCCACCGCCATCGAAAAGACGGCGTTGTTCGACATGGGCGACAAATAATCCATGCGATCCGTCAGCGTAACCGCTTTTTCATACGACTTGGACTCGATGTTCTTCTCGATTCCCGTATGCAAAAAGCCGATATCGGGCAGACAGGTCACGATTTCTTCGCCGTCGAGTTCCAACAGCAAGCGCAAAACGCCGTGCGTACTCGGATGGTGGGGACCCATGTTGAGCAGCATCGTCTCGCCCGTCATGGCGCGCTCAGAAACCAAGCCGCGCAGTTCCTCGACGCTGCCTTCCCATGTCGCCATCTGCCCCGACGACATCTCGCCCGCGCCCTCACCGAGCTTCTGAGCGTCTCGTTCTAATACATTGAGCGTCATTGTCTGGTGTTCTCCTCTTGTCCATCTTTCGCGTTGGGCTTGTGCTTGATGATATCCTCGACGTTGAACGAAAACATGACTTGTTCATAGCCCAACGGATAATCGCGCCGATGCGGATGTCCGTCCCAGTCTTTCGGCATCAACAGACGGCGCGGATCGGGGTGTCCGTCGAAGGTGATGCCCATCATATCGATGATCTCACGCTCCAGCCAATTGGCGGCGGGCCAGACGACGGTGAGCGTCGGCACATGCGGTTCTTCTTCTGCGACGAACGTTTTCACACGGATGCGGCGGTTGTACAGCATCGAATAGAGATGATACGACACCGCGAAGCGTTCTGGGCGTCCGTCATAGCCGCCCTGTGGATTGAAGTAATCGACCGCGCTGATATCGGACAAAAAGTTGTAGATCAGTCCGGGGGTATCGCGCAGATACCGCGCCACCGTCACGAGCGTTTCTGGCTTGATGATCAGCGTCACTTCATCTTTGAAGGTTGCCACGTCGATTAGGGCATCAGCGTGCGCCTTGCGCATCGCTTCGACTGGATCGAGGGCTTTGGCGATATGGACGCTCATACTTTTTGCGCGTCCTTCCCGATCCATTGGCTGAAGCGTTCGCCCTTCATCTGTTCGTGCAGCGTCAGAATGCCATGAATCAGTTGTTCCGGGCGTGGCGGGCAGCCCGCAATATAGACATCGACCGGGATAATTTCATCGACGCCCTGCACGACCGCGTAGTTGTTGTACACACCGCCGCACGACGCACAATCGCCCATTGCAATCACATAGCGCGGGGACGCCATCTGATCGTAAAGTTGGCGCAGGACGGGTGCCATTTTGCGCGTCACCCGCCCCGCCACGATGATCAAATCGCTCTGGCGCGGGCTGGCGCGGTTGAGTTCCATGCCGAAGCGCGACAGATCGTAGTCGGAGGCTTGCGTCGCCATCATTTCAATCGCGCAGCACGCCAAGCCGAACAACAGGGGCCACACCGCGCCTGTCCGCGCCCAATTGACCGCTGTTTCCAGCGACGTCGTGACGACGCCTAAATTGCCAATCTTCGAGGAAACTACTCCCATTCTAACGCTCCTACTTTCCACTCGTAGATCAGCCCAATCGTCAGAATGCCGACGAATACGCCCATCGCCACCAGCCCATACAGCGCCAGTTCGCGGAACACGACCGCCCACGGGAGGAAGAAAATTACTTCGATATCGAATAGAATGAACAACACAGCCACGAGATAGAAGCGCACCGAATAGCGCCGATTCGCGGGTCCAATCGGCTTCATGCCGCTTTCATACGGCGCGACTTTGCGGCTCGTCGGGCGGAAGGGGCCCATTAACCGCGAGAGGACGTTGATCAGAATGGTGACGGCAACCGCAATCGCCAGCAGCGCACCAACGGGGGCAAATTGTTCTAATGCCATATGGGTTATACCCCGATGAAATTTTCGATTGTGCTTTTTGGAGCAATCAAGTTTAACATAGAGTAACACGATTTTGTCAGGACGGCAAGTCTTTCCCAAACCGCACATCGAGAAACGCCTCCGCCACTGCTCCAGCACACATCATTCGAACCGAACGCGACCATTTGACGCCAAATCGATTTCGACATACGCTGATATAAAATTCAGATAGTTATAGAAAAAGACCATGACACAACGCATTGAAAAATCGATCATCATTAACCGTCCGATTGAAGAAGTGTTCGATGTGGCGACCTGCTTGGAGAGCTGCGTCAACTGGCAAACCATGATGATCGGGTCGGAAAAAGTGACGCCGGGCGCAAAAGGCGTCGGGACGCAGTATAAGCATACGGCGAAATTTATGGGCATCCCCGTGATTACACAGCCGGTGATCACCGTCAACGAACCGCCGCATCGCTTTGCCTATCACAACCAGTCGGGCGCGTTCGGCTATGAAGTGCAGTTCAACTTCGAGAGTGTCGCGGATGGCACGCGCTTCGACGCTGTGCTGACCACCGACAGCGCCAGCAATTTGATCGCAGAAATTGCCATACCGTTGTTGGTCGGCGCTGCCAGCCGCCAATATGACAACGATTTGAGCCTCCTCAAAGGGATGATGGAAACTGGTCTGCAAGTCAAAAAATTCGTATTTATTCACCTACCCGTGCAGACCGCATTTTGCCCCAGTCCTATTGGGTTCATTATGTGTTTCTTGGGTTCAAATTTGTGGATTTTGAGCTTAATCCCATGGATAGGTGAATAAA
>DAOTUQ010000010.1:0-9033 GCA_034437055.1 Anaerolineae bacterium | reverse complement strand
TGCGGGGAGAAAAGGATTCGAACCTTCGATACAGGGTTATCCCTATATACCCAATTAGCAGTCGGGCCCATTCGTCCACTCTGGCATCTCCCCAATGTGTTGCAACCAGCGGAGGGAGTGGGATTCGAACCCACGGTGACGCGGACGCCACAGTGGTTTTCAAGACCACCACCTTAAGCCACTCGGTCATCCCTCCGTGCAGAGGCACTGTCTGTGGACGCAGACATTGACGCTACTTTAGCATAGTGTCGCAGAGCGGTCAATGCTGATCCGCCAAAAATGGGCGTCGCGCGAGTATAATGGGCGGATGAATTGAAAATCTCGATGAGCGTGCATGGAAGAAAATCTTTCACTCCTCTTGACGGGGAGTACTCTGTTGTATTTGGGCGTAATTGTTTACGTCGCTAACCAAGCTGATCAGGCGGACGACCGTCGTCCAACGCTAAATGCGCTGTTATACAGTCTCGTCGCGCTGCTTTTGCTGTTTGGTGTGAACATCCTCCTCGCCAGCGCCGATACTGGGGGCGTGACCACCACAGATGGTGTAGTGCTTCCGCGCGTCGATCCAACGGCGTCGCTAGGCTTCTTCGCGTTGACGCTTGTCGTCGCGTTCGTCTGCACGCGGCTGATCGCGTCAGCATCGGCGCGGGGGGCGGTGACGCGCCTTGTCGGTGGCGGCGCATACGACCCCGAATCGCGCGTGCATTTGACGGCAGTGATCCTGCTCTGGTTGCTCATCGTCTACACGTTAGGAAACTTCATCCTCAGCGGCGGCATCGATGGCTTGGCGGACAGTTATGCGCAGGGTATCGCACCCGGCGAATTGGTGTTCCAGCAAACCTTATGGGTGTTGTTTGCGCTGTTGGGCGTCGGCGCGCTGATCCGGCGCGGTGGGGCAGCGACGTTGGAGCGATTGGGGTTACGCAACTTCAGCTTACGCGACATTGGCATTGGCGCGCTGGTTGGCGTGGGCTTGTATGCCGTGATCATCGCCATGGGCGCGCTGTGGGCGTTGTTCGTCACGCCGGAACAACTCGCGGAACAGACCGCCGCCTCCCAGCAGTTGGCGCAATCGTTCGACACCTTGCCGATGATTTTGCTCTTGGCGGTCAGCGTCGCCATCGGGGAGGAAGTGCTGTTTCGCGGCGCGCTTCAGCCGATCTTCGGCATCGGATTGACAAGCGCGTTTTTCGCGCTGCTGCACACCCAATATACTTTGACGCCAGCGTCATTCGGCATCTTTTTCGTTTCGCTCGGTATCGGTTGGCTGCGCTTCCGCTCCAACACGATGGCGGCGATGAGCGCCCACTTCGTCTACAACTTCATTCAGTTGTTCTTGGCGCTGCTGATTGGAGGCGGCTGAGATGCGGCGCGCCGTGTTCGTGCTGTGGTGCGCGCTGTGGATGGGCGTCGGCGGCGTCCGCGCCCAATCTGAGATCAGCGACACCTTGACGCCAACCGTCGATGTGGACACGACGCCGAGTGCCACCGCGCCTGCTATTTCGTTGACGCCGAGCATGACGCTCACACCGAGCAGGACGCTGACGCCGAGCGATACACCGTCTCCAACGAACGACGGGATCGTGACGTTGCAACCGTCGCGGACGCCCACGCTCACGCCGACACGCGAGGGCGATATTTTGATTTATCAAGAAGTCGAAGTCATCTTCCCGCAAGCGATCCGCTTCATCATCGCCATCACGCCGCCGCTGTTCGAGATCGAGTCCGCACGGTTGACAGTGATGTTTGAGGGGCGCGAACCGGAAACCGTCGCTGTGGATTTGGAAACTGCCGCCTTCGTCGGTGATCCGTATTCCGCCCTGAACTATTTTTGGGACTTTACGACCGAAACAGTGCCGCCGGTGTTCTCGACTCTCCGCTACGCATGGGATGTACGCGCGAGCGACGACCGCTATACACAGGTCGAAGGGGTGCATACATTCCAAGATGAGCGGCTGATCTGGGCGCGCGTCGGGGATGATGCGATCCAGATGGCGATTGGCGCGTCTGACCCGACGCCAGTGGGCGTCTTTGGGCTGATACGACAGGCGTTTGATGGTTTGGAGCGCGTGACAGGCGAAACACGGCGCTACAATTGGCTGATCTACGACGGAATCGCGCCGGGCTGTGCGCGCGGCGATAGCGGGCTGCCCGTTGCGTCCAATCGACGCGGTGATTTGTCCATTCCATGCAATCCGGCGGTCGCCCTGCAAGTCTACAATGGGCAAGGCTACGATGTACTGCGCCGCCCGCCCGAATTGGCGTTGGACGATGCGTTGATCGAATATATGACGCGCGATTTCTTCGCATCCGCGTGGAGCGTCAGCCGCCCGCCACAGTGGTTCATCAACGGCATGGCGCAGTTCTTCCGCGTCAATCAAAAGGACGATCAATTGGTGATTGGGCGGACGGCGGCGGATAGCAATGCGTTGTTCACATTGGATGCACTGCGTACCGCGCCGCCGAATGATCCCGAACGCCGCCGCGTGTGGCGGGCGCAGAGCTACGGCATCATCCTGTATTTGCTCAACCGGATCGGCGTCGAATCGTTGTACGCGCTGGCGCTGACCGACGCGCCCTTCGAGACGGCGCTCGAAGCGGCGTTGGGTGAACCGACGGATGCGCTGGTGATCGCATGGTCGGGTTGGCTGAACACGAGCGCCGCTGATAGTGCCTATGGCGTCAATCCATACATCCCGCCGACGTTGATGCCCTCATCGACGCCGACGCCCTCACCGACTTGGACGGTCACGCCGAGTCCGACGCCAACCGCGACGCTCTCCCCCACTGTGACGGGCTATCTGTCGCTAACGCCGCGTCCAACCAACACGCCGAGCGATACACCCGACGCGCCGACTCTCACGCCAAGCGTGACGCCGCGTTCGCCGGGCAGCCTGCCGACGGTGACACCGCTCCCACCGCCAACAGTCGCGGGCGCGCTGGCAGAACCGAGCGTCCAAAGCGCAGTGCTGATCGGCTTGATCGGCATTCTCATCCTGCTTGTAATCGCCGTCTGGCGAGTAGGCAACAAATCATGATCGATATTTATACGCTGACGTCCGCGCAGTTGGCGGACAAACTGACCGAGTGGGGCGAATCCGCGTTCCGCGCCAAGCAAATTTGGGCGTGGCTGTACGATAAGCGCGCCGCTTCGTTCGACGCCATGACCAATCTCGCCGCGCCGTTGCGCGCGAAGCTCAACGCCGAAATGACATTGGGCGCGCTGACTCTGGAGACCGAACAGATCGCCTCCGATGGCACGACCAAGCGCCTGTATCGGCTGCACGATGGGCAGATGATCGAAGCGGTGTTGATGGAATACGAGGATGACCGCCGGACGGCGTGCATCTCGACGCAAGCGGGCTGTGCGATGGGCTGCGTTTTTTGCGCGACGGGGCAAATGGGCTTCGCGCGGCATCTGACCGCCGACGAAATCTTCGAGCAAGCGATGGTTTACGCGCGCGATTTGGAGGCGCGCGGCGAGCGTCTGAGCAACGTCGTGTTGATGGGCATGGGTGAACCGTTCCACAATTATGATGCGACGCTTGAAGCTGTTCGCCGTCTGATGCGCGATTTGGGCATCGGCGCGCGCCACATCACCATCAGCACGGTGGGACTTGTCCCTGCGATCCGGCGCTTCGCGGATGAGGGGCTGCAAGTCAAACTGGCGGTCAGCTTGCACGCGGCAACGGACGCTGAACGCGACGCACTCTTGCCCGTCAACCGCCGTTTTCCGCTGCGCGAATTGATCGGCGCGTGTCATGAATACGTCGTCAAGACTGGGCGGCGCATGTCGTTCGAGTGGACGTTGATTCAAGGCAAGAACGATACGCCTGAACAGGCGAACGCGCTCGGCGCGCTGTTACACGGGCTGCATTGTCATGTCAACGTGATCCCGCTCAACCCGACACCGGGTTTCACGGGCGATCCGTCCGCGCCGCGGCGCATCGATGATTTCATCGCTGCCTTGGCGACGTATGGTATTCCAGCGACGATTCGTATCCGGCGCGGTATCGATATTGACGCGGGCTGTGGACAGTTGAAAGCGAACGTGTTGAAACGGCAGCGCGAAGAGACGCTGTAGGGGCGTGCCGCTGGGAAGCCGACATCGTTGAACGAGTTACAAAATCTTCCCCTGCATCTCAGCAGTCGGTTTAATGCCCATGCGATCCAAAATCGTCGGCGCGATGTCCATGATCTGTGCGCCGTCGATTTGCCCGCGTCCCCGCTGTGCCGCATCGTGCAAGATGAACATGCCGTGCTGGGCGTGATTGGCATCATCTTGTCCCGTGTCGTTTTCGAGTGTCCAATGCCGTCCATGCCCGAAGCTGCCGACGGCGCGCCAGTGAAGATCACCCGGATACACGATGAGATCAGGTGCGATGCCGTTGACGCGCTGGTAGATGTCCTCTGGCGCGTAGATTTGCATCGGGAATGTGCGCCCATTCGGGTCGGGGATGTGCAGCAGCGCCGCCGACAGTTCGCGCTTGACCGCCGCAACCTCTTCCGGCGCGATCATGCCGAGCGGTTCGCGTCCGCGCACGTTCAGGAACAGCCGCGCATAGTAGCCGCCGCTCGCCCATGCGCGCGTTTGTTCCCAATCGATATCAGCGTCCTCGAAGCGCGTCAATTTCCCCTCAGCGGGCGGCGTCTTGAGCGTCAACCAGCCATTGCGCCACAACCATTCGTTGAAGCACACCCCGCCATCCATGCGCTTGACGCCGTGATCGCTGACGACCAGTACGAGCGCATCATCCGCCGCCGCGATCAGCGCCGCCGCGTGCTGATCGAGCAGTTTGTAATAGTTGCGGATTACATCCCGAAACGGATTGTTCGGCTCGTGCGCGCGATGTGCCGGATCGTGGAAGCGCCAGAAGCCGTGATGGATGCGATCCAGCGCGATATTGACGTGAATGAAGAAATCCCACGACTTGGTTTTCAGCGTATGCAGCGCGATTTTGTGTTGGACGTCGGTCAAGTCGAGCAACTGACGATGTAAACGGGCTTTATCGTCCGTGCGGAAGTCCTTCACGTCGAAGGCATAATCGGGCGCGAGTTTCAACACTTCTTGCTTGAACATAGCCGGGTAGGCGAAGGTACTGCCCGTGTTGGGCGTGAGGAAACAACTGAGCAAATGCCCGTTGAGGGGGCGCACAGGAAAAGTCGGCGGCACGCCCAACACGATTGACTCGCGCCCCGCATCCGACAAAATATCCCAGACGCGCGGGACGCGAATTTGCACGTTGTCCGCCGTCGCCATCTCGCCGTAGGAATAATCGCTGCGATTGCGAAAGCCATATACACCAATCACGCCCGGATCGCGGCTGCTCAACATAACTGTCCACGCCGGAACGGTGATGCACGGGATGCACGATTCGAGTTCGCCCCACGTCCCGCCGTCCATCAGGCGGCTGAAGGTCGGCAGTTCAGTGCGAAAATCGTTGAAGATCAGATCAGGGCTGGCACAGTCCAAGCCGATCACAAGGACGCGCCGTTTGCGCTGAAAGCGTCGTTTGAACATCAACGATCAGCATCCAACGTGACCACAGCCGGCTGCAATGGGAGCGTGGCAGCACCCCAAATGATCAGGGCATGAAGTGGCATCAACAATGCCTCGATCTTACGAGTTTCAATGTCCAGCGGCTGATATGTCCAACTGGCGAGGAAGAACAGCGCGACCAGCCCATAGACGAACGTGCGGCGGATTGGTGACAGCCTAGATGCACGCTGCACACCGATCACCGTAATAGGAAGCAGAAACACAAGGAAGTAGCTTCCTGTCTGCGGCACGATGAGCAGCAGCGCGATCAACCACCCGATCAACGCCACTGGGATGATCAAGAAACTGATGCGTTCAGGAATCCAAACGAGATGATTGACATAAGTGTTGTAATCCCGAAGATTCGCTATCCAGTCCGGCAGCCACCAACCGACGACAATCATTGTAAACACCATCAACGCAGCGAGGATGACGGTGAAGACCACCAGCCCGCGCCAGCGTCCACGCAGCGCCTGTACAGCTAATATTATTCCAAAAAACGCCGCCAGCGACGTGATGGACGTAAAAATCGAAGGCATAACCACGTAGGGCAACAAGTTGGCTTCCAAATATGAAAAGAGCGATGAACCAAAGCGCGAATACCATGCCAATCAGCGCGCGCTCTTGGCTCGATGGCATCACAAAATCCGTTTGCCGAATAACCCCGCGGTCAATTCAACGGCGATCTGTGCGGTGCGATTGGCAGTGTCGAGGATCGGGTTGACTTCGACGATATCCAATGAGCGCACACGTCCATCGTCCGCCAGCATCTCCATCAACAGGTGCGCCTCGCGGTAGCTCAAGCCGCCGGGAACGGGCGTGCCGACGCCGGGCGCGATGGTGGGATCGAGCGAGTCCATGTCGAGGCTGATATGCAGCGTATCGACATCGCCCAACGCATTCAACGCCGCGTGAACCGCCGTCGCCATGCCGTTCTCATCGATACTGCGCATCGTCAAGACCTTCACGCCGTCTGCTATCAGCGCATCGCGTTCGCCCGGATCAAGATCGCGCGTGCCAATCATCACGAGCTGATCGGGGCGCAAGCGCACAGCGCCAATCGTCAGCGCGGGCGGGCATTTGCCGCTGAGTGCGGCAACGACCATCCCATGCACGCTGCCGGAAGGGCTGGTTTGCGGCGTATTGTAGTCGCCATGTGCGTCGATCCACAGCACGCCGACTTTGGGCGAGCGCGTCAGTGCCGCCGCCACCGTGCCGATGGAGACGCTGTGATCGCCGCCAAGAAAGATGCACGTTTCGCCCGCCGCAATCGAGCGGCACGATTCGTCGTAAATTGTTTGGCACACTTGCCCGATATTGAGCATGTTGTAAGCGATGCCCTCGCTCGGATCATCGTCCACGCCGCGCGCGATTTCCTCGCGGATTGGCGCATACAAGTTGCCGCCGTCGTACACGTTATAATCGAGATGCTGTAATATTCGCTGGAGTTCGGCATAGCGGATCGCGCTGGGACCCATATCGACGCCGCGCCGCTTTTGTCCCAAATCCATTGGCACGCCGTAGATGCGCACCGGATAATCGCGCATTGGTGTCATACCGCTGCCTCGACGCGGCTGATACGCCGTCCAATGACCACGAGGAAGATGCTCAACACGTACAAGACCAACAGCGGTGCCATCACCAAGAACATATTGACTGGATCGACCGTCGGCGTGATGAATGCCGCCGCCGCCGCCGTACCGACGATGGCGAGTCGCCAATTCTTGATCAATGTGGGCGCCGAGACTTGTCCGAGCAGCGCCAGCACGAAGAAGATCAGCGGCGACTCGAAGGCGACGCCCATCCAGAAGATCAGCGCCGTGATGAAGCCGAGATAGCGATCTGCCGTCCACTGTGCCTGAAACAATTCGCTCTGGAACGAGTCGAGGAAATTGACGGCGGGCGGGATGAGCAAGAACCATGCGAACGCCGCGCCGATCAGAAACAAACCGGTGATCGCCGGAATTGAGCGCAGCAGCAGCCCCTTTTCTTTGTTCGTCAATCCCGGAATGATGAACATCAAGATTTGATAGGTCGTGATCGGGATCGACATGATCGCGCCGCACAACAGCGCGATGCGGAAGTACGCCACGACCGCATCGGTGGGTCCCAGCGCGATGAATTTCTCTGGATAGGGCGCTTTGAAATATTCAAGCACCTGTCCAGCGAACAAGAAGCTGAGGGCGGTCGCAATCACTAACGCCAGCGCCGCTTTGAACAGCCGTCCGCGCAGTTCGTTGAGGTGGTCGAAGATGCCCATCCGCAGATCGTGACCGTCGCTCGGTTCGCCCTCATCGATAATATCGACGGGCGGCGTCGGTGGCTTAATCGGCGGGGTGGGGCGGACGGGTGGGATCGCTTTTCCGCTTGTCACCGTCGGTGTCATGCGTGGCGTGGAAGCAGGTGGGCGCGGCGCAGGGATGGCGGTCATCGTCTTGCTCGATGGCACAACCGGCGCTATCGTGTTCGGTTTGCTGCTGGTGGCAGGTATCGGACGGCTGCTGCTGACGGGCGCGTTTGGGGGCGTTTCCGTTGGCGGCGCGGTCAGATTTTGCTCACTGGGTTCGGCAGCGGTGCTGGCGGGGATGCCGCTCGGCGTCGGATTTCCGTTTACGCTCATTGTACGTCCTCGTCCGACTCGTCAATTTGAATCATGGGGCTGTCCGCTGCTTTCACCGCCGCGACCGCGAACTGGCGGCGCAGCGCGCCCAGTTTTTTTGCATGTTCCACCACTGCACCCAACACGCCGTTGATGAAAGAGGCGCTGCTCTCCGCGCCAAAATGCGTCGCCAACTCGACCGCTTCATCGATCACCGCGCTAATCGGCTGTGAGGGGACAATCAGCAGTTCCAGCAGCGCAATTCGCAGAATCGTGCGGTCAACCAGCGCCAATTGTCCGACTGGGACGGCGGGCGCGAACTGATGAATCACAGTATCGAGCTGCGCGCGGTGTTCGTTGACGCCCAACACCAGTTGATGTGCATAAGCGCGCGGTTCTGGCGCATCATCCAGATGGACAAGGTGGACGGTCAACACCGTACCGATATCGTGCTTTCCCGCATCCAATTCGTAGAGGGCTTGCAGTGCGACACGGCGCGCGTGCGAGTTGTCGTTGCGATCTAATTTCGGCGTGACGACTTCAAGCTGCAAATCGTCGCCGTCCATCAGTTCAGGCAGCGAGTTCATACGTTCGCGCAGCTCATTGTAATAGCTGAGGATTTCGTCTTGAATGGGGGGAGGAGTTTGCGTCACCACCCATGATCCTATCTGTGTTTCTCTCGATAATTCCATAGTGTACTTCACATCCCGGCATTTGCCTATTGGCGCTGTCGTGGCGCGGCATCATGCCAGCGTCTTTACATCATTACGTCCGAAATCGTAACTACTCAGCCGTCATTTGAGGGAGAAATAGGTTGTTTTCGACAAAAACCCTCAATCTTTTGAGGGAGAGCCTATTCTCATCGCAGACAAATTTGGCGTTTCAATTTGCCAAA
>DAOTUQ010000009.1:0-77211 GCA_034437055.1 Anaerolineae bacterium | reverse complement strand
TTATTCACCTATCCATGGGATTAAGCTCAAAATCCACAAATTTGAACCCAAGAAACACATAATGAACCCAATAGGACTGGGGCAAAATGCGGTCTGCACGGGTAGGTGAATAAATACTACATTTTTTTTGTAAGCGATTGAGCGAGGAATGCACGCCGCAACTGATTTGACATTCACCCCGTCCCCGACGCGCTCAAAATCAGCCATGCGCCCGCTGTCCCCACCGCTGCGAAGATCAGCACCACCGCGCCTGTGACCAGCGGATTGATGCGTCGATACACACCGCTATAGGGCGTGTCGCCCGTCATGCCATTATATTTCGGCTGCGCCGCCAGAAAGCGAATCGGCACACTCGCGCCAATCGGCGGCATCGCCTCGATATCGCCGCCAAGCGCCTCCTCGTGCGCATACGATTTGCCGTCTACCTCGAAGCGATAGGTGAAAAAGCGATTGGGCGCTTGCTCCCGATGGCGAATTACCGTCCCCGTCGCATCGACGCCGCGCGCATCCAAGCGGCGCTGACGCAGCGCCAAGCGCAAGCCGCCGGTCGAGACCGCCATGCCGATGAACGCGATGATCAACAGGATGATTCCAGCAACAATTTGCAGCACTACGCCGCCCATCACAGCCCTTTCGCCTTCGCGTCGTTCCAGAGCGCGTCCATCTCGTCCAATGTCATGTCCGCCAAGGCGCAATTGGCTGCTGCCGCCGACTGTTCGATGTGCCGAAAGCGCCGATAAAACTTCGCGTTGGTCGCGCGCAGCGCCGTCTCTGGGTCAACCTTCAGATGCCTCGCCCAATTCGCAATCGCAAACAGCAGATCGCCCAATTCGTCGCTGCGGTGTTCCGGCGTGGTCGCCGTCAAGACTTCATCGAGTTCTTCGCGCACTTTGGCGATCACATCCGCCACGTTCGTCCAGTCGAAGCCGACTTTCGCCGCCTCTTTCTGATAACCAATCCCCTGCATCAGCGCGGGCAAGCCGCGTCCGACATTATCCAGCAGCGACACGCGCTGTTCCTGATCGCCGCGTTCCTGCTTTTTGATCGCGTCCCAGTTGCTCAATACCTCTGCCGTACCAGCGACCTTCGTATCCCTGAACACATGCGGATGCCGCCGCACCATCTTCGCATTGACCGCGCGCAGCACGTCCGCCATCCGAAATTCGCCGTCGTCGATGGCGATCTGCGTGTGCAGGACGATTTGCAGCAGCAAGTCGCCCAGTTCGCCGGAGAGCGATTGCGCATCGTCGGCGTCCAACGTCTCCAAGACTTCATACGTCTCTTCGAGTAGATAGCGCCGCAGCGAACGATGGGTTTGTTCCTGATCCCACGGGCAGCCTTCGGGCGCGCGGAGATGCGCGATAATCTCTTGGAACTGCTCGAAGCTGGACATTTCACCGAGCGCGGGGACGTATAGCGCCGTCAGGTAGCGGATATCGCGGCTGTGGTCGATTTCGTGCAGCGCCAACCGTTCGAGCTTCGCGTCAGGCGTTCCCGCCGCGTGGATCAGCGTCACGACAAAATCATCCGGGTACTGGTTCATCAGCGTGAGCTTGAGATCGGACGCGACTTGGCGGCTGTAGACTTGTGCCAACAGCGCCGGGACATCGGGGTTAAGCGGCGGATGATGCAGCGCCGCAATCGTGAGCGCGTCGTGCAGTTGCAAGCCGTCGAGCGCATCGATTTCGAGCAGCGCCAAGATCGGCTCGATGAAGCTGACGCCGTTGATCACGGCATACGGCACGTTTGCCGCGCGCGCCGCCGCGATCAGCCGCGTGACCGATTCTTCCGCGACCAGCGGATCGCCCGGCACGGCGTAGACGACCTCACCCGCTTGCGCCGCCGCGAGGACGCGCGCGGCAATCGTCGTATAGATCGCATCGAAATGTGGCGTCGCGTTGTATAGTTCATCGAAGCTGGTGTACGCTGCCATGGGCAGATCGGGGACACACGGATGCTCGCGTGTGCGCAAAAAGACCGTCTCCGCCGTCTCCAATGCACGCCACGCCCGCCGCGTCACATCGTCCGCGCTGCTGGGACCCAAGCCGATAATCGTCAGCGTCATGTTCATCCCCCCTGATAGATCGACTTGATGCTCAAACGCGCCGCTGCGTCTTGATAGCGTTTGCGACTCGTGGACAGCCCGATCACCGGATTATCCGCGAACGCGATCAACATCCCCCCATCGTCAAAGGGGACGCGCCGCGCGTCCAACGCCTCCAGCGCAGCACGCCCCACGCGCTCAACTGCCCCCGTGCCGTAGAAGTTGTAATCCCAGACGGCATCCAAGCCCTTCCCGATTGCGGGCAGATCGTGCGCGTCATAGTTGAACAGCCCGAAGCCGGACGCCGGATACAGCGCGCTATATACGAGTTCCGCCGCCGCGATGAAGGCACGCGCGTTGGCGTCGCTGCCGCCGAGCGCATTTTTATCTGTTGACAGGAACAAGCGACGCGGCTGCGCGACATAGATGCCGAACGAGAACCGAAACCCCCGTGCGTCCTCCGCCTCCATCCAATAGCCATTGCCATAGCGCGGCGCAGCGCGGATCGCGTTGTCCCACGCGCGCGCCAACAAGTCGCGCGCGGCGGGGACGTGCAGATCGCCGGGCATATCGTCGCAAACGATGGCTTTTTTCAGGAAGCGCCAGCCTGCATCGGACAATGCCCACAGCAAGCGGACGGGATTGGCTTTGTCGAGCAGGCGCTCGTCGTCAAAATCGAAAACGATGTAGACGGTGACGCCGCGAATGACGTTGGCGCTCATCGGTCTGTTCCTTGTGTACGCGATGGATGCTAAATCATGGCGGGGCAAGAATCAAGTAGGGGCGTACCGTTGGCACGCCCATCATGGATTTCAAAATTCAATTTCGCATTAGTGCGCTGTAGGGGCGTACCGCTGGCACGCCCGCACAAAACCGCGTCGATCTAGCGTTTGGTGTACGTCGGTGCCTTGCGCGCACGCTTCAGACCGGGTTTCTTCCGTTCCTTGACCCGCGCGTCGCGTGTTAGCATCTCGTGATCGCGCATGGTTGGGCGCAAATCAGGATCGATTTTCAACAGCGCACGCGCGATACCCAAACGGATCGCGTCGCGCTGTCCGCTCGTCCCGCCACCGTTGACATGCACGCTGATGTCATAGCCGCGTTCTTGCCCGATCACCGCCAGCGGTTGCAGGATGATCTCCATGTCGCCCTCGCGGCTGATGTACTCGTTGCCGTCGCGGTCGTTGATGATAATGCGTCCCGTCCCGCCGGGAAACAGCCGCACGCGCGCCGATGCTTCTTTGCGGCGTCCGATGCCTTCGTAATATTGTGCCGACATTGCTTTGTCCTTCTCTTAGGTACGGGCGCGCCCCTTACAGGTCGAGCTTCAACACTTCGGGCATTTGCGCTTCGTGCGGGTGCTTCGATCCAGTATAGACCTTCAGCTTACGGAACATGGCGCGTCCGAGCGCATTCTTGGGCAGCATCCCCTTGATCGCGTCGCGCAGCGGGCGATCTGGGAAGCGCGTCATCTGATCGCGCAGCCGCGTGCTGGTCAAACCGCCGATGATGTGCGAGTGGCGGTGATAATATTTGTCGTCGAGGCGGTTGCCCGTCACGGCGATCTTTTCGGCATTGATGATGATCACGAAGTCGCCCACGTCGAGGTTCGGCGTGTACATCGGCTTGTGCTTGCCACGAAGGATCGGCGCGATAGTCGAGGCGAGACGCCCTAGCGTTTGCCCCTCAGCATCGACGACCCACCATTTCCGTACGATATCGCCCGGTTTGGGGGTATACGTTTTTGTAATCATGCTTAGTCCTCTGAGGGGCGTCCGCCCCGTTGTTCGCGGTCATACTTGACCTGTTCTAACGTCAACCCTTGCGGCGGCGCAGTTGACCAGCGATCTGCTCCCAACTGCGCGCGCGCCAATGTTTGTTCCAACTGCGCCACTGTACGCCAGCCGCGCCCGATATCCATCAACATGCCAACCATGCGCCGTACCATATGCTGCAAGAACGCATCCGCTTCGACCGTGTACGTCCAGAGCATCCCGGCGTACAACGGTTCGCGCGTCCACGCCGATACCCACACGGTGCGCACGGTATTGACGCTTTTGACGTCGGGCGCATGACCGAGCGCGGCGAAATCGCGCCGCCCCACCAAGCACGCTGCGCCCCGATGCAGCCCCGCCTCGTCCCGCACGCCCCGAATCTGCCACGTCGTGCGCGCCATCGCCGGATGACGCTGTGATGCGGCATACACATGATAGCGATACACGCGCGATGACGCTTCAAAGCGCGGTTGGAACGTGTTCGGCGCGGCAGCGAGGTCTTGCAGCGCGATATCGTCGGGCAGCCGCGAATTGAGCGCACGCAGCAGCGCAGCATCACCATGCGTCCATGCCACATCGAAGGCGATCACCTGCCCGGTCGCGTGGACGCCCGTATCCGTGCGCCCCGCGCCCACCACCGTGACCGTTTGCCCGGTCACGCGCTGGATCGCGCGCTCGACAGCCGCCTGAATCGACGGGATGCCCGCTGCCTGCCGCTGAAAACCCTGATACGCCGCGCCATCGTATGCCAGCGTCGCTCGGTAACGAAGGACTGGGGGCTGAGGACGGAGGACTGAGGCTTGCGTTTCGAGTGTCAAACTTGGCTCACTCATTTTTGCTTTTTCTCAGCCCTCCGTCCTCAGCACTTTTTTAGCTTGCCGTCGAACGATCTACCAATTCGATGATGACCATCGGTGCGGCGTCGCCCCGACGGGGACCCAGCTTGAGGATGCGCGTGTAGCCGCCCGGACGGGTTTCGTAGCGCGGGGCGAGTTCATCGAAAATCTTCTTGACCAGATCGCGGTTGTTGTACAGGCGGCTGCCGATGATGCGGCGCGCATGAATCGCGCGTGCCGGATCCTCGTGTGCCAGCCCGCGCTTGGCGACGGTGATCAACTTCTCAACGTAATCGCGGACGAAATCGGCTTTCGCTTGCGTCGTCTCGATCCGTTCATGGGTCAGCAGCGCTGTTGCCAACGAGCGCATCAATGCCTTGCGCTCGTTGATGTTGCGGCTGAGGTGCTTGCCTTTTACGCGATGTCGCATCGTTCAGAACCCTCTACTCAGTCGCGGGGGCGTCGCCGTTGGGAATTTCCTTCGGCAGATACCCTTTTTCTCGCAATTTCTCGACCAATTCATCCAGCGATTTCTCACCGAAGTTGCGGATCGCCAGCATCGCATCGGGACCCCGGTCGAGCATGTCCAAGACATCGCCAATCGTCGTGATCCCCGTGCGCTTGAGCGAATTGAACACCCGCACGCTCAGGTCAAGTTCTTCGATAGGCTTCTCGTACAACTGCTCGTGCGGACGGGCGACCTTGATCACTTCTTCGCCCGCGTCGCTCTCGTAAGAGTCGATGCTGCTGCCGCCAATCACGGTCAGATGCTTAATCAGGATTTTCGCCGCTTCGCTGAGGGCGTCCTCCGGGCGCATCGTGCCGTCCGTCCAAATCTCGATGATCAGCCGGTCATACGTGCGCTGACCGACGCGCGCGCGTCCCACTTCAAAGTTGACGCGGCGGATCGGGCTGAAAATCGCATCAATCGGCAGTTCGCCAATCGGCAAGCGTCCGCGATCTTCCGCCGGGCTGTAGCCGCGCCCCTTTTGGACTTCAAATTCCATCTCGATGTGGGCATCGGGCGAGTCTGCCGTGAACAGGTACAGATCAGTGTTGATGATCTCCACCTCGGGCGGGCAAACAATGTCCGCTGCCGTCACCGTGCCTTCGCCGCGATGCTCCAGCTTCAAGCGCATGGATTCGCCATCGACCAACGTCAAGCGAAGTTGTTTGACTTGCAGAATAACCTGCGTCATGTCCTCGCGCACGTTCGGGATGGCGGAAAACTCGTGATGCACATCGCTGACGCGGATGCTCGTCACCGATGCGCCTTCCAGCGACGACAGCAGCACGCGCCGCAAGGCGGTACCAAGCGTCTGCCCGAAGCCGTTTTCCAAGGGGCTAATGATAAACCGCCCATAATTACGGGTCGGCGCGTCATTCTCGACCTTATGGGGCGTTACCATACTGTTGGTCACCAACGCCACCTGCTCCCTCACTCGTTGTTTCCTTTATCAATTAGACGACGCCACCATTTGAAATCACAAGCCGCTGAATGCGTTGGGCGAGACAGGTCTCGCCCGCGGTTTGTCCTTACACGCGGCGTTTCTTGGGCGGACGGACGCCGTTATGGGCGACAGGGGTCACATCGGTGATCGAACGCACCTTGATACCGCTGCCTTGAATGGCGCGGATCGCGGCTTCGCGTCCGGGACCGGGTCCCTTGACGAACACATCGACTTCTTGCATTCCCTGCCCCGACGCATTATCGCTGGCGGTCTGCGCGGCGACGCGGGCGGCGTAGGGCGTGCTTTTACGGCTGCCCTTGAAGCCCGATGTACCTGCGCTTGCCCAACTAATCGCATTGCCAGATTGGTCGGTCATAGTGATGATGGTGTTGTTGAAGGTCGCATTGATATGCGCCTGCCCATACGGAATGTTCTTGGTCGACTTTTTGGTCGTGGTACGGCGCGCCCCGCTGCGGTCGCTGCCCTTTTTTGCCCCACCCGACGGGGCTGGTGAACGTGGCATCTCGATCTCCTCAGTGATGAGTTGTCAGTGATGAGGAATGAGTGTGAGCGCCGAGTTTCTCACTCATCACGCATTACTCATCACTCATCACTGTGTTTTATTTCTTGGTTGCACCGCGACGACGACCACGACCCGGTACCGTCTTCTTGATGCCCTTACGGGTGCGCGCGTTGGTGCGTGTGCGCTGTCCCCGCACGGGCAGGTTGCGACGGTGACGCAGCCCGCGGTAGCTGCCGATTTCCGACAGACGCTTGATGTTCAACTGAACCTCGCGGCGCAGATCGCCTTCGATGGTCAAGCCTAACGCGGCAATCGCGTCACGAAGCTGCTGCGTTTCCGCCTCAGTCAAATCTTTAACGCGCGTATCGCGGTTAATGCCCGTGCGATCCAGCAGTTGATTGCTTGTCCAGCGACCAACCCCGTAGATGTAGGTCAACCCAATTTCGATTCGTTTGTCACGGGGCAAATCAACCCCTTCAATACGAGCCATAAGAACCTCGCCTTAACCCTGACGCTGCTTGTGCTTCGGGTTCGAGCAAATGATCATCACGACCCCGTTGCGCTTAATGACGCGGCATTTGGGGCAGCGTTTCTTGATCGATGTCGATACGCGCATGTTGCCACCTTATCCAGCTAGGCGTCCGAAATGGACGCAAAAGTATACCTGATGTTGGTTGTGCCGTCTAGTCCCCTAAAACAGGAATTGAAGTAATCAGACATGAGGGATGAGTTGTTTGAGTCGCACGCTTTGCCTTCCTCATTACTCATCGCTCATTACTTTCGACTGTGAGTTAAAGCATCGTCAAAATGATCGGCTCGCCCTCGGTGATGGCGATTGAATGCTCGAAGTGCGCGCACAAGGAGCCGTCTTGCGTCACAACCGTCCATTTGTCGTCCAGCTCGCGCGTATCTGGGCGTCCAGCGTTGACCATCGGTTCGAGCGCATAGGTCATACCCGGCACGAGCTTGATGCTGTTCCACTGCTGTTGGCGGCTGTTGCCGGGATACCAGTTCGGCACTTGCGGCTCCTCGTGCATCGAGCGCCCGACGCCGTGTCCCGTATATTCGCGGACGACGCTGTAGCCGTGCTTCTCGACGAACTGCTGAATTGCCACCGACACATCTTTCGTCTCGTGCGGCATGACCGACGCTTTGATGCCGACGTACAGCGCCTGTTCTGTCACGTCCAACAATCGCTGAATGGCGGGGGCGATTTCGCCCACGCCCATCGTGAACGCGCCATCGGCAACGAAGCCCTGATAGATGCAGCCGGTGTCCAAACTGATGATGTCGCCCAGCTTGAGGATGCGATCCTCACGCGGGATGCCATGCACCAGTTCGTTGTTGATGCTGGCGTTGATCGACGCTGGATAGTTCGGGCTGTCCTGCTTGGGATAATCCAAGAACGACGGCACTGCGCCATGATCGCGGATCACCTGCTCAGCGATGCGATCCAAATCACACGTCGAAACGCCGGGACGCACCGCTGCGCGCATCGCCACATGCGCACGCGCCACGATCCGCCCTGCCTCACGCATGAGGGCGATCTCGTCCGGCGTTTTGATGTGCATCGGCGGGCGCTGTGGGCGTTCTTGGCGCTGTTGAGCGCGCACTTGTGCCGCCGCGCGCAGATTGCTCGCGCGATTCCGGTTGAAGGTCATCCGTTTTTATCCCTCATACGGGCGAAACGTGCTTCGCCCCTACGTTGTTTTTGTGTCGATCAACCTGCGTAAATGGTCGCTCACGTCCGCAATCGGCTGCACCGCGTCGATGGTGTGAAGCAGTCCTTTGTCGCGGTAGTAGGCGATCAGCGGCGCGGTCTGCTCCAAAAACAAATCGATCCGCTTGATGATTGCGTGCGCGTTGGCGTCGTCGGGACGGCGCTTGAGCGTCTCACCCTTCGCGGTTGCCACCAAGCGCGGCGGATACGCCTTCTCTGGGTGATCCTCGAACGACCACGCCAATCCATCGGCGTTGTAATAGATGTTGTAGCTTTTCTTCTCGTCCGGCGTCGAAACCCGCCCGAACGCCCGCTTAAACGCCGTGAACAAATCCAACTCGAACAACATGACTGCCCGCAGCGACTCGCCGCGCGTTCCCAAGAAGCCCGCAAACCAATCGGCTTGCATCGGCGTGCGCGGATAACCATCCAAAATCGCGCCGTTTGCGGCGTCCGGCTGGCTGAGACGTTCGCGCACGACCGCGTTGGTCGTCTCGTCGTCGATCAGCTTGCCCGCTGCCATCGTCTGCTGAATGCTGACCGCGAAATCATCGGTGCGCGTTCTCATCGCCCGGAACAGATCGCCCGTCGAAACGTGCGGAATGCCATACTCGCCGCTCAAGAAGCGCGCTTGTTCACCCTTGCCCGCGCCCTGAACGCCGATCAAAATGAGATATAAGCCCATTTTTCCTCTTTTTAGGACGGCTGTAAAAGGACTGAGGACTGAGAAAAACACTGCACTCAGTTCTTTTACCTCAGTCCTCAGTCCTTCTTTTAGCGTATAAAGCGGTCGTAATTGCGCATGACCAACTGGGCTTCAAGCTGGCGCAGCGTGTCGATCACGACGCCGACGACGATCACCAAGCCCGACCCTGACAGCACCAGCGCGGGGTTGCCCGCCACGCCGCTAACGACCTCATTGGGGAACAATTGGCGATTGATGAAGTCCATCACGCCCGGCACGATGGCGATGATGCCCAAGAACAACGCGCCCACCAGCGTAATACGGCGCGTTACGCTCACGATATAATCGTGCGTGCGCTTGCCGGGACGGATACCGGGAATGAAGCCACCGTTGCGCTGCAAGTTCCCCGACAAATCTTGGTTGCCAACCATGATGTCGGAATAGATGAACGTGAAGCCCACGACCAGCAGGAAGAACGTTCCCCAGTAGAGCAAACCCTGCTGCTGCCCAAACGACGTGTTGATCGACTGGCGCAGGGGTCCATCCGGGAACAGATTGACCAACAGCGCCGGAAACGTGATGATCGACTGGGCGAAGATCAGCGGGATCATCCCGACCGGGTTGACTTTGAGCGGGACGTGCGTCGCCGCACCCCCGTATTGTTTACGTCCGCGCACCCGTTTGCCATATTGCACGGGGATGCGCCGCACCCCCTCTTGGATGATGACGATGCCCACGACACTCACCAACGTAATGGCGATGAATGCCACCAAGTTGAAGACCGGCTGCGTCGAATTGGTCATCAGTTGGATCAGGTTGCTCGGCGCTTGCGCGACGATGCCCGCGAAAATGATGATCGACAACCCATTGCCGATGCCTTGTTCGGTGATCAGATTACCGAGCCAAATGGCGAACATCGTTCCGGCGGTCATGGTGACGACCACCGTCATGGTCAGCAAGATATCGCTGCCAAAGCCGGGAATGATCGGCGTACCCCCAAGCGCGTTGAAAATCTGAATCTGGCTAACGGTCTGCAAGATCGCCATCGGGATCGCCAGATAATACGTATAGACTTCGAGCTTCTCGCGTCCACCCGGCTCTTTGCTGATTTGTTCTAGGCGTGGAATCACCGGAATCAAGACCTGGAAAATAATCTGCGCGGTGATGTACGGATACACGCCGTTGGCGATGACGCTGAAGTTCTTCAACGCGCCGCCCGACAGCAGATTCAACACACCGATCAAACCGCCCGCTTGTCCTTCAATCAGATTGCTCAGCGCGACACGATCCACGCCCACGACCGGGACATGCGCCGCAAACTGGTACACCAGCAGAATCAAGCCAGTGAGCAGCAGTTTGTTGCGCAAGTCTGGGAGCCGCCACGCATTGCCTAAAGCCGCGATCATGCGTTTTAGTCCTTCTTCAAGGCTGCAAGTTGATCTTTGCGCAGCAGCTTGATCGTCGCGCGCGCACCTGTGACCAACAGTTCCAGCTTTTCGGTCGAGCCACCGACTGACGTAATCTTTTCCGCCGCCGTCTTGCTGAAGCGATGCGCCTTGACCATCAGCGCCTTGTCCAGATCGCCGCCGCCCAACACGACAATCGGCTTGTCGGCGTCACGGATCAAACCGCGCGCCGCCAGCAGTGCGCCCGTGACCGTCTCGCCCGCTTCGAAGCGCGCTTGCAGGTCAACGAGGTTGACTTCCTGATATTCGATGCGGAACAAGTTGGTAAAGCCGCGTTTGAACGGCAGCCGCCGCGTTAGCGGGAGCTGACCGCCTTCAAACATGGGACCCTTGCGCGCATTCCGACCGCGCGCGCCCGCGCCCTTCGTACCACGTCCAGCGGTCTTGCCTTTACCCGCCGCGATACCACGCCCAACACGGGTGCGCTTCTTGCGCGAGCCGGGATCGGGCTTCAAGTCATGTAATTTCATCCTAGACCTCCTCCACCTTGACCAGATGGATGATCTTGTTGATCTGACCACGATTGGTCGGGTTGTCTTCCAAGACGACGGTCTTGTGCATCCGCGTCAAGCCAATGGCGCGCGCGGTGATGCCCTGACTCTTTTCGTAGCCAATCGCACTCTTGACCAGCGTCACGCGAAGCTGCTTCTTGTTTTCAGCCATCGTTCATTACTCCGTCGGCTTATCCGCTGGGGGCGGCGGCGTCAGCGCGGGTTCACGCTTTTCACGTTCCCAGAACGGACGAACACGGTTGATCGGCACACCGCGCATCGCTGCCCGTTGTTCGGGGCTGTACAATTGTTGCAGCGCCATCAACGTCGCCATCGCTACGTTGAGCAAATTGGAACTGCCCTGACTCTTCGTCAAAATATCGCGCACGCCGACTGCTTCCAGCACGGCGCGCACACCACCGCCCGCAATGACGCCCGTACCGGGCGCAGCAGGTTTGAGCAGCACTTTCGCGCCGCCGTATTCCCCAATGATCGGGTGCGGAATGGTCGTCCCCGACAGCGGGATCGTGTACAGTTTGCGCCGTGCGCGATCCGTACCCTTACGAATGCTGTCCGGCACGGCACGCGCCTTGCCCACGCCGATACCAATGCGCCCCTTGTTGTCCCCGACGACCACGACGGTACGGAACGCGAAGCGCCGCCCGCCCTTGATCACCTTGGCAACGCGCTTGATATCGACTACGCGCTCATCGAGTTCTTCGCGCTCCTCGCGTGGCTCACGGTCGCGGCGATCACGACGACGCCCGTCATTGCTGCTGCCCTCGCCGCCACCCTCGCTGCGATTGCCGCCGCGCCCACGATTGCCGCCTGCGGCACCGCCACCGGGCGTGCCGCCTGTGCTGCCCGTACCACTGCCGGGACGTGCGCCACGATTGCCGCCTGCGCCGCCACCACCACCGGGACGATTACCCCCGCCACCACCACCGGGACGATTGCCCCCGCCGCCGCCACCCGGGCGATTGCCGCCACCCCCTGCACCAGCAGGACGGGGCGGACGCGGCTTTTGTTCACCTTGCGGTTTGTCCGTCATCGTTTGCTCCTAGAACTCCAAGCCGCCCTCGCGCGCGCCTTCTGCCAGCGCCGCAACACGACCATGATATTGGTAGCCGCCCCGGTCGAACACCACTTGGGTGATGCCGGCTTCTTTCGCCCGCTTTGCCAGTTCTTGCCCGATGATCTTGGCGGACTCGGTCTTGGATTTGCCCTCGACCTGCGCCTTGATCTCTTTATCGATGGTGGACGCCGATACCAACGTCGTCCCGGCGGTATCGTCGATCACCTGCGCAAAAATGTTTTCCAAACTGCGAAACACACTCAGACGCGGACGCTCTTGTGACCCCGTGATGCGCGCACGGATGCGCCGCTGGCGGCGTTGGCGTCCTTCGCGTTTCTTGATCAGCTTCTTTGACATTGCCTAACCCTTTACTACTTGCCCTTGCCCGCCTTGCCTTCTTTGCGGCGGATGATTTCGTCAGAATAGCGAATGCCCTTGCCCAAGTAGGGTTCCGGCGGACGCAGCGAGCGGATGTTGGCGGCGACTTGCCCGACCACCTGTTTATCGATCCCCTTGATGCGGATCGTCGTCGGATTCTTGCCCTCAACCTCAAAGCTGATGTCCGGCGGTGGGTTGACGACGACCTCGTGCGAAAAACCCAGCTTCATTGCCAAGTCTTTGTTGGGACGCACTTCGCCCGTGTAACCGACGCCCTCGACGAGCAGCGAAATTTGAAAGCCTTCCGACACACCCGTGACCATGTTGGCGATCAGCGCGCGCGTCAGTCCATGCAGGGCGCGGTGACGGCGCTCATCAGTCGGGCGCTTGACCAGAATCACCCCGTCTTGACGCTCGATGATCATTTCCGGGTGCGCGCTCATGGTCAGCTCGCCCTTCGCGCCCTTGACCTTGATCTCTTGCCCGTTGATCGTCACGTCCACTTTCGGTGGGAGCGTGACGGGTTTATTTCCAATTCGTGACATCGTTCGCTCCTCAGTGATGCGTGATGAGGGGTGAGTGATGAGGAAAAAACTCAATTCCGCCCATCACTCGTTGCTCAGCACGCATGACTCGTCACTCGTGACTACCAAACATAACACAGGACTTCGCCGCCGATGCCGATGCGCCGCGCGTTTTGCGCGGTCATGACGCCCTTGGGCGTGGTCAGAATGGCGATGCCGATACCGCTCATCGGACGGGGCAGGTCGCGGCGTCCGCGATACACGCGGCGTCCCGGCTTGCTGATGCGCTGAATGTTGGTGATCACCGGCTTACGATCACGGCGCGTGCCGTGATATTTGAGCGTGATCACGATCAGCGGAAAGTCTTGTTCTTCGTTCATCGAGAAATCCTCGATGAAGCCCTCTTCTTTGAGGATGCGCGCGATCTCAATTTTGAGCTTCGACGACGGCACCTCGACGATGTTGAGATTGACCATCAGTCCGTTACGGATGCGGGTCAGCATATCTGCAATGGGATCAGAGACCATCGGTGCGCCCCCTACCAGCTCGACTTGACGACGCCGGGAATTTTCCCCTGCAGCGCCTGTTCGCGGAAGTGAATGCGGCAGAGTCCGAAGCGGCGGATGTACCCGCGCGGACGTCCGCAGATTTTGCCCGAATTCGGGTCAATGAATTGGCAGCGGTTGCGCACGCGCACCTTAAACTTCCGGTGTCCCTCGCGCGCGGTAACAGATCGTTTCGCCATGCTCTTTCCTCTTATTTTGTCTGCTTATTTATCGCGGAAAGGCATACCAAGCAGCTTCAACAGCCGCCGCCCCTCGTCGTCGGTTTTCGCGGAGGTCACAATCGTGATTTCCATCCCGCGCACTTTATCGATTTTGTCGTACTGGATTTCGGGGAAGACCAACTGCTCGCGCAAGCCAATCGTATAGTTCCCGCGTCCGTCAAACGTATCGGGGGACACACCGCGAAAATCGCGGATGCGCGGCAGCCCGATGTTGATCAGCCGATCCAGTAATGCCCACATGCGCGAACCGCGCAGGGTGACCTTGACGCCAATCGCGCGACCTTCGCGCAGTTTGAACGCGGCGATGCTTTGCTTCGCCTTGGTCACGACGGGCTGTTGTCCTGTGATGATGCGGAGGTCGGTGACCGCAGCATCCAGCGACTTCGGATTGTCCATCGCTTCGCCCATGCCAATGTTGATCACGATCTTCTCGACTCGTGGCACTTGCATGAGGTTGCTGTAACTGAATTCGCTTGTGAGCGACGGGACGACCTGTTCCCGATAACGTTGTTGAATTTGATAGTCAGGCATGGTTTCGCCCCAGTTTCCTACTCGATATCACTCTTACATTTTTTGCATACGCGGACTTTGAAGCCGTCGTCCCGCACGCGGAACCCGACGCGCGTCCGCTTGTCGCACGATGGGCAGACGATCATCACGTTCGACAAGTCCATTGCACCCGGAAAGGTGATGATCTGTGCCGCGATTTGGCGGCTGCCTGCTTGTCGTGCCTTCTGGTGTTTGTGGAGCATGTTCAAATTCTCCACCACCACACGATTTTCTTTCGGCAAGACGCTCTGCACCTTGCCACGTTCGCCCAAGTCTTTGCCGGCGACGATTTCGACATTATCGCCTGTCTTGATTCGCTGCATGTTCTTCTACTCCCCCGCGCTAGAGTGTTTCGGGCGCGAGTGACACAATTTTCGTGAAGCCCTTATCGCGCAGTTCACGCGCGACGGGACCGAAAACGCGCGTGCCTTTGGGGTTTTCGAGGTCGTCGCTCAGGATCACGACCGCGTTATCATCGAAGCGGATGTACGATCCGTCGCCGCGCCGATATTCCTTGCGCACGCGCACGATGACTGCCTTGACCACATCCGACTTCTTGACCGTGCCACCCGGCTGCGCTTGCTTGACCGTGCCAACGACGATATCGCCGATGCCACCGTACCGACGAAACGATCCGCCGAGGACGCGGATCACGAGGATGACTTGCGCGCCCGTGTTATCCGCGACCTTCAACCGCGATTCGTTCTGAATCATGAGGCTGCCTCGTTTTCTGTCACTGCTGCCTCGATAGGCGCAGTCGATCCAACTGCCGCTGCCTCAATCGGTGCAGACGGCACAACCACGGCTGCATCCGGCAGCGCCACCAGCGTCGCGCGCCCGGCGACATCTATCACTGCCTCGACCACCCAGCGTTTGTTCTTGCTGAGCGGGCGGCTTTCGACCACACGCACGAGCGCGCCAATCGGCAGCGCGTTGCTCTCGTCATGCGCCATCAATTTCTTAGTGGTCTTGACGACCTTCTTGTAGATCGGGTGGAGCTTACGCCGTTCGATGGCAACGACGACGGTTTTATCCATCTTGTTGCTGACCACGTTGCCCACCAACCGACGTCGTTTGTTCGCCATGATTGGTTAGTTCCCCTGTGCCGCGCGTTCGCGCTCGGTGATCACCGTTTTGATGCGGGCGATCACTTGGCGCGTCTTCTTCAACGCGGTCTGATCTTCCAACTGTCCGAAGCCCTTTTGGAAGCGAAAGTTGAACATCGCTTCCTTCTGGTCTTCGAGCGTGTCGAGCAGTTTTTCGTCGCTCAACGTGCGGAGTTCACGAATTTTCATACGATGGTCGCCACTTCTGCCCCACTAATGGGGTCGATCCGCTTGATGAACTTCGTCTTGATCGGCAGCTTGTGCGAGGCGAGGCGCAATGCTTCGCGCGCTTCGTCTTCTGGAATGCCGCCCATCTCGAACAAGATGCGTCCCGGACGCACAACCGCGACCCAGTATTCGACGGGTCCCTTACCCTTACCCATGCGCGTCTCGGCGGCGCGCTTGGTGTACGGCTTATCGGGGAATACGCGAATCCAAATCTTGCCGCGCCGTTTGATATAGCGCACCATCGTGCGGCGCGCCGATTCGATCTGGCGGCTGGTCAACCAAATCGGTTCCAGCGCCTGTAATCCGAACTCACCGAACGACACGACCGAGCCACGATACGATAAGCCGGTCATACGTCCACGCTGCTGCTTGCGGTATTTGACCCGCTTGGGCATCAACATAATCTCATCTCCCTCACTGACCGACGCCGCCCTTACGGGCTGACGTAAGTATCTTGGCGCTCGGTCGGCTGCGTGGGCTTCTGTTGACGCTCATCGCGTATGACATCACCCATATAAATCCAGACCTTGACGCCGATGCGCCCGAAGGTGGTCAGCGCCTCTGCCTTCGCGTAATCGATGTTGGCGCGCAGCGTACCACGCGGCACGCGCCCTTCCGTCTGCCATTCGCGCCGTGCCATGTCGCCGCCAGCCAAACGTCCGCTGACTTCGACCTTGACCCCTTGCGCGCCCTGCCGCATCGCTTGGGTGATGGCGCGCTTGATCGCACGGCTGTGACCGATGCGCCGTTCCAACTGCCCGGCGATGTTCTCTGCAATCAACAGGGCGTCGGTGTCGGGCTTCGAGATTTCTTCGATCTCAACGCGCACCTTCTTGCCGCTGGTCATCGCTTCGAGTCCACTGCGCAAATCCTTGACGCCCGATCCCTTTTGTCCGATCAGGATGCCGGGACGCGCCGTGTGGATCGTGACTTGCAGTTGGTTCGACTGGCGTTCAATTTCGATGCGCGAGACGCCCGCCTTCGCCGCTTTTTCTTTCACATAGCGACGGATGGCGAAATCCTCTTGCAACTGATTGACGTAATCTTTGCCCTTCGCGTACCAACGGGCGTCCCAATCGCGGGTAATCTTCAGCCGGAAGCCGACTGGATGTACTTTACGCCCCATATTATGCCTCTCGCTCCGCTAGGATCACGGTCACATGCGACGTGCGATGCTTACGCGGCTTGTAGCGACCACGCGCGCCCGCTTTGAAGCGTTTGAGCATCGGTCCGCCGTCCGCAAAGATCGTCTTGACGACCATGTTATCGCGTTCCAAATCCAGATTGTTCTCCGCATTCGCCAGCGCCGACGCAACCAACTTATGCAGGATGCGTGCGCCCTTTTGCGGCATGAATTCCAACACGACCAGCGCCTGTTCCGCGCCCAACCCACGTACTTTATCGCACACCAGTCGAAGCTTCTGGGGCGATATGGAGGCATAGCTCCAACGCGCACTCACTTCCATCGGCTCGACTCCTACTTCTTCTTTTTCTCGACCAAGTGACCGCGATAGGTTCGCGTCGGCGCGAACTCGCCCAACTTGTGACCGACCATGTTTTCGGTGATATACACCGGCAGATGGCGAATCCCGTTATGCACCTTGAGCGTATGTCCGACCATCTGCGGGAAGATCGTGCTGGCGCGGCTCCAGGTGTTGATAACCACCTTGCGATTCTCCGCGTTCATCTTCTCGATCTTGCGCAGCAGCTTGACATCGACGAAGGGTCCCTTTTTTAGTGAACGTGACATCGTTTCATCCCCTGCTGTTAACGTTTACCGCGCCGACGGACGATGAAACGGTCGGTGCGCTTGTTGGCGCGCGTGCGCTTGCCCAACGCGGGCTTGCCCCACGGCGTCTTGGGACCCGGCATACCGATACCAGAGCGCCCCTCGCCACCCCCGTGCGGATGTCCGCCGGGATCCATCGCAATACCGCGCACTTCGGGACGCCAACCCATCCAGCGTTTACGACCCGCCTTGCCCAGCTTGATGTTGCCGTGATCGGTGTTGCCGACCTGACCAATCGTCGCCATGCACTTTTCATGCAGCAAGCGCACTTCGCCCGACGGCAGACGCACTTGGGCATAGATGCCCTCTTTCGCCAGCAGTTGCGCCGAGACGCCCGCCGAGCGCGCCAACTGTCCGCCCTGACCGGGCAGCAGTTCGACGTTGTGAATCTGCGTCCCAACCGGAATATCGCGGATGTAGAGCGCGTTGCCCGGACGCAGTTCAGCGCGTTCGCCATTGGCGAGGCGGTCGCCCACCTTCACGCCCAACGGCGCGATGATGTAACGAAATTCACCGTCGTCATATTTGAGCAGCGCAATCCGCGAGCTGCGGTTGGGATCGTATTCGATGCTCTCGACCGTCGCCGTCACATCGTACTTGTTGCGCTTGAAATCGATCACGCGATAGCGCCGCTTGACGCCGCCGCCGCGATGGCGCACAGTCACGCGCCCCGTATTGTTACGCCCAGCGCGTTTGCGCAGCGGTTCGGTCAGCGACCACTTCGGCTTGCTCTTCGTGATATCTTCGAAGGTGTCGCTGGTCATGCCTCGGCGTCCTGCCGAAGTCGGTTTGTAGGCTTTAATCGGCATCGCTATACCTCGAACAGATCGATCTTTTCGCCCGGCGCAAGCGTGACAATCGCCTTTTTCCACTGTTGTGAGCGGATGAACGTGCGCCGTCCACGCTGCCCGCGCTTGGCGGGGACGATCATGGTGTTAACTTTCGTTACCGTCTTTTCAAAGATGATCTGAACCGCCTCTTTGATCTGGTGTTTGTTGGCTTCGGACGCGACCTCGAACACATATTGATTGAGTTCGGTTGTCAGCCCGTTCTGCTTTTCCGAGACCACCGGACGCACCAACACATCGTACAGGTTGAGTTCCGCCATGATTATTTATTCAACCCCCAGATCGAGATGATCACGTCGAGCGCGCTCAACGGGACAATCACCTTATCGTAGTACAACAAATCGCGGATATTGAGATACTGCGCGCGCAGCGTCTTGGCATTGGACAAGTTGTTGACGCTGGCTTGCACGTTCTCGTCGCGCTCCGCCAACAGCACCAATGTAGACACATCGCCCGCGATTTTTGCCAGCACGCCGCGCATGACTTTCGTCTTGGGCGTCTCCATCGCCAGCCGATCCACAAAGACCAGTTGGTTATCGCGCAGCAGCACCGACAGCACCGACCGGATCGCGCCGCGCCGCATCTTCTTCGGCATGTCCTGCGTGTAATCGCGCGGACGGGGACCCATCGGGCGACCGCCGCCGACAAATTGGGTTGCGCCTTGCGAACCGTGCCGCGCGCGCCCCGTGTGCTTCTGACGATACATCTTCATGTTCGTCACGCTGACTTCGCTGCGCCGCTGGACTTTGTGTGTCCCCAAGCGGCGATTTGCCATCTGGCGCAGATACGCTTGGTGCATCAGCCCCATGTTGATCTTGGCTTCAAAAATATCGGCGGGGAGGTCAATCGTCTTGACCTGCGCGCCGTTCATGTCGAGTACCGGTACTTGCATCGCATTTTCTCCTGACGGTATCCGGCTGCCGTTAGCGCCGACGAGGGCGTGCGGGCTTAATCATGACGATACCGCCGTTCGCACCGGGAATGGACCCGCGCACCGCGATCAAGTTCTTGTCGGCATCCACCAACGCAACTTGCAGATTTTGCGCGGTCACACGGTCACTGCCCATGTGTCCTGCCATCCGCTGTCCGGGATAAGTACGACCGGGATTGGTGGTCGAGCCGACTGAACCCGGCGCGCGCTCACGGTCGCTCTGACCATGCGTCTTGGGTTGGCGGTGAAAGCCGTGCCGCTTGATCGTGCCGGCAAAGCCGCGCCCTTTGGTAATGCCGATCACATCGACGCGCTCGTTGACATCGAACACGTTGGCTTTGATTTCTTGACCTTCCTGCACGTCCAGTTCGCCGTTCTTGACGCGAAACTCGCGCAAGTGGCGCAGGGCGGGCAGGTTGTTACGCTTCAAATGTCCCAGTTGACCGCGTGTCAACCGAGCGGCTTTGGTCTCGCCAAAACCCAGTTGGATGGCGATATAGCCATGCTTGTCCGCCGTCCGAATTTCGGTTACAAAGCACGGACCCGCTTCGATCACCGTCACGGGAATCACGTTCCCGTTCGCGTCGAAGATTTGGGTCATGCCCACTTTTCTGCCGATAATGCCCTTCATGCTGCCTCCGAATGGGCTTGCGATTGGATCGCTTGCGATTGCAACGTCTCGTATTGGCGGGCGGCAAAACCCGCGTGCGAGCCAGTCCTACAGCTTGATTTCGATATCGACGCCCGCCGGAAGGTTGAGCTTCATCAGCGTGTCGATGGTCTTGGTATCGGGATTCAGCACATCGATCAGCCGTTTGTGCGTGCGAATCTCGAAATGCTCTTGCGAGTCTTTGTCGATGAAGGGCGAACGCCGCACGGTGAAGCGTTCGATCCGCGTCGGCAGCGGGACGGGTCCCACCACGCGCGCACCAGTACGCTCTGCCGTTTCGACGATTTTTTGTGCCGACTGATCGATCACACGATGATCATATGCCTTCAGCCGGATACGAATCTTATTCTTCAATTCAACCTACCTTAACAATCACAGACAATGTAGGGGCGTTCAAATGAACGCCCCTACGAGGGTACTACCGCTTGATCTAGCTCAGGATTTCGGTGATAACGCCTGCGCCAACCGTCAACCCGCCTTCGCGGATTGCAAACTTCGAGCCTTTTTCCAACGCGACCGAGGTGATCAGTTCCACTTCCAGATTCACGTTGTCGCCGGGCATGACCATTTCCACGCCTTCGGGCAGCTTAACCGTACCCGTCACATCCAGCGTGCGGATGAAGAACTGCGGGCGATAGCCGGTGAAGAATGCCTTGTGGCGTCCGCCTTCGTCCTTGCGCAGCACGTACACTTCGCTCATGAAGCGTTTGTGCGGGGTGATCGACTTCGGCTTGGCGAGAACCATACCGCGCTCCACGTCGTCACGTTCGATACCGCGCAGCAGGATGCCCGCGTTGTCGCCCGCTTCGGCGCTGTCGAGTTCCTTATGGAACATTTCGATGCCCGTGACCGTGGTGGTACGGATATCTTCGCGCAGACCGATGATCGAGATTTCTTCGCCCTTCTTCAAGACGCCACGCACCACCGCGCCCGTCACGACCGTACCACGACCCTTGATCGTGAACACGTCTTCGACCGGCATCAAGAACGGCTTGTCCTTGTCGCGCTGCGGCGTCGGGATCCAGGAATCGACCGCATCCATCAACGCCAAGATCGGCGCATATTCGGGCGCGTTGATGTCGGTGCTGGCGCTGTCGTTCGCCTTGACCGCCGAGCCACGCACAATCGGCGTGTCTTCGCTGAAGCCATAGCCCGCCAACAGTTCGTGCAGTTCCATCTCGACCAGTTCGAGCAGTTCCGGATCGTCGAGTTGGTCAATCTTGTTCAGGAACACGACCATCGCCGGGACTTCAACCTGACGGGCGAGCAGAACGTGTTCGCGCGTCTGGGGCATCGGACCATCCGGCGCGCTGACGACGAGGATGGCGCCGTCCATCTGCGCCGCGCCCGTGATCATGTTTTTGATATAGTCACGGTGACCGGGGCAGTCAACGTGCGCATAATGGCGCGCATCGGTTTCGTATTCGACATGGCGAATGTTGATCGTGATACCACGCGCTTTTTCTTCCGGCGCGTTGTCGATATCATCGTACTTCATGCGCTCAGCCTTGCCGCCCATTGCCAGCGTCTTGGTGATTGCCGCCGTCAGCGTCGTCTTGCCATGATCAACGTGACCGATGGTGCCGATATTGACGTGGGGCTTAGTACGTTGAAACTTGTCAGCCATTTTCCTGCATCCTCACTCTTGTCTTTTGTCTCATTCCCCGACTGACCGTCATGCCAGCCAATCGGGGTATTTTACCTGATACCAGATTGGAAAGAGCGTCTCAACTCGTGACGCGGTGGGCGCGGCACACCGCGCCCCTACGCCTACGAATTGCCCTTGATCACTTCGTCGGCGATGTTCTGCGGCGCGATGGTGTACTTCTCAAATTCCATCGTGAAGCTGCCGCGTCCCTGAGTCAGGTTGCGGATCGTCGTGGCGTAGCCGAACATCTCTGCCAGCGGAACGCTTGCGCGGACGGACGTACTGCCGCCGCTCTGCGGATCCATGCCGACGATGATGCCGCGCCGCGACGACAAGTCTCCGACAATCGTCCCAGTGTAATCGTTGGGGACGACAACTTCGACTTTCATCACGGGTTCCATGATGGCGGGCTTGGCTTTCTGCACGCCTTCTTTCAAACACATCGACCCGGCGATCTTGAACGCGATATCGCTGGAGTCAACGTCATGGTATGCGCCATCGACCAGCGTGGCGCGCACACCGACCAGCGGATAACCCGCCAGCACGCCGCCTGCTGCCGCTTCACGCAGACCTGTTTCCGTCGGCTTGATGAATTCTCTGGGCAGCGTACCGCCCTTGATCGCATCAACCCACAGCAAATCTTGCTTTTCGGCTTTGCCCGCTGCCGCCGTCACGTAATCTTCTTCGGTCATCGGATCGAATTCGATCACGACGCGCGCATACTGACCTGAACCGCCCGTCTGCCGCTTGAACGTGGTGTCCACGCGCGATGAGCGGGTGATGGTTTCGCGGTATGCCACGCGCGGACGCCCGACGGTGGCTTGCACGCCGAACTCACGCTGCATCCGGTCAACCAAGATTTCGAGATGCAGCTCGCCCATACCGCGAATCTTGGTCTGTCCGAGCTTATCATCGACCTCAATCTTGAAGGTCGGGTCTTCTTCAGCCAGACGGCGCAGGGCGTTGCCCATCTTGTCCTGATCCGCCTTACTGTTCGGCTCGATAGCGACTTCGATCACCGGTTCGGGGAAAGTAATCTTCTCCAACACAATCGGCTTTTCGGGATCGCAGAGCGTGTCGCCGGTGAAGCTGTCTTTGAGCGCCAAGATCGCTGCGATATCGCCCGCGTGAACTTCTTCGACATCCTCGCGGCTGTCCGCGAACATACGGACGATGCGCCCGATACGCTCACGGTTGCCCTTGGTCGAGTTGAGCATCGTCGAACCCGCCTTGACCACGCCGGAATAGACGCGGAAGAACGCCAACCGTCCAACAAACGGATCGGTCAAGATTTTGAACACCAACGCCGCGGTCGGTTCTTTGTCCGACGCTTCACGCACCAGCGGCTCATCGGTCTTGGGATGCAGACCATGCACCGCCGGAATATCCAGCGGCGACGGCAGCAGTTCGACGACCTTATCGAGCATCAACTGGACGCCCTTATTCTTGAGCGCCGACCCGCACAACACCGGATGCACCTTGCCGGCGATGGTAGCGGCACGCAGCGCGCCCATCAGTTCTTCTTCGTTGATCGTCTCGCCCATCAGGAATTTTTCGGTCAGGAAGTCGTCGCTTTCCGCGATTCGTTCGACCATTTCCGCACGGCGCGTCTCAGCTTCTTCGCGGATCGATTCCGGAATCTGGCTGTGCTGAATTGCGGTTCCCATATCGTCGCCATAGGTGATCAATTCCATCTTGATCAGGTCAACGATGCCCGCGAACTCCGAGCCTTCGCCAAACGGGAATTGCAGACACACCGGGTTGGCATGAAGTCGTTCAACGATCATATCGACGCAGCGTTGGAAGTTCGCGCCCGTGCGATCCATCTTATTGATGAAGCACATGCGTGGCACACTATAATTGTTCGCCTGCCGCCAGACCGTCTCCGACTGTGGCTCGACGCCTGCTACACCGTCGAACAAGACGACGCCGCCATCCAGCACGCGCAAGCTGCGCTGCACTTCGGCGGTGAAATCGACGTGTCCGGGCGTGTCAATCACGTTGATTTGATGCCCGTTCCACGACGCGGTAATGGCAGCCGCCGTGATGGTGATGCCACGTTCGCGCTCTTGCTCCATGTAATCGGTGGTCGCCGCGCCGTCGTGAACTTCACCAATCTTGTGAACCATGCCGGTGTAATACAACACGCGCTCAGTCGTGGTCGTCTTGCCCGCGTCGATATGAGCAATGATGCCGATGTTACGAACCTTACTCAGGTCGACAAACGATTCAAACTTCTTCGCCATTTATGGTGCTTCCATACCCCTCTGGCTTACCGGAAATGCGCAAATGCGCGATTTGCTTCTGCCATGCGATGCGTATCATCTTTGCGTTTGACCGACGCGCCCTGTCCGTTAGCGGCGTCCATCAGTTCATTGGCAAGTTTTTCCGACATGCCGCGTCCGCCGCGACTGCGCGCGTTTTCCAACAACCAACGCATCGCCAGCGTGATGCCGCGTTCGTTCGGCACTTCGACCGGGACTTGATAGGTCGCGCCGCCGACACGCATCGGCTTGACTTCAATCGCGGGTGTTGCATTGCGCAAACCCTGTTCCATCACTTCAATCGGGTTGCGCTTCAACTTCCCCTCGATCATTTCCAACGCATCGTACATGATGCGCTGGGCTGTGCTTTTCTTGCCGCCGCGCATCATGCGATTGATCAGCATGGACACGACGATGTTGTTGTACTTGTTATCCGGCGGAACTGCCCGCTTCGGAGGGCTGCTGCGTCTCGGCATGATTTATTTCTTCTTCCCTTTAGGTGGCGCGCCCTTGCCCGCTGGGGCGGCTTGACCCGGTTTCGGACGCTTCGAGCCGTACTTGCTGCGCGATTGCTGGCGATTCTTCACGCCATCGGTGTCAAGCGTACCGCGCACGATGTGATAGCGCACGCCCGGCAAATCTTTGACACGTCCGCCGCGCACGAGGACGACACTATGTTCTTGCAGGCTGTGTCCTTCGCCCGGAATGTACGCCGTGATTTCGATCCCGTTGGAGAGACGAACGCGAGCGACCTTCCGCAGCGCGGAATTCGGTTTCTTCGGGGTCATTGTTTTCACAACGGTACACACACCGCGCTTTTGCGGTGACCCCTTCTTGGTGCGGGTGCGGCGTTGGTCGAAGACGTTGAGAGCGTATTGCAGGGCAGGTGCCTTGCTCTTGCTCTTCTTCGCCTTGCGTCCCTTGCGCACCAACTGGTTGATTGTGGGCATACTTTTCTCCGAACTCAAGCTTTTAGCAGAAACTATGATGCGACTAGCCTTCCAAATTCCGGCTGTGCGCTGACGGTTTCGGCTAATCGCTCTCAGACATGCAAAAAGGCGCTCTTAATCCACGCAAAGACGCCTCATGCTCATGACCTTCGCAGCGAGCTATCCGCTCTTGGTCGAGACCTATCTCGACCAGACACCTTCAAATATCAAGGCGAGCGGGCGCTTTCGCCACCCTATAGTCACGCGGGCGCGCCATTGCCTCTCCAAAACTGGCGAGAGGGTGTGTGCCGTTGTGATTGCTCTGACATGATAGCAAAGGCGCGCCCAAAGTCAAGGGGGAGCGTATGCGCGCGTGCTATACTGGGCTTCAGCGTGGGGAGCGAATCATGATGGCAGTACGAACGCGCAAAAACCAGTATCGGGGCGTGAATGCCCATTTGCACAGCCTGTGGCAAAATGAGGGCGGGTGGAATAATTTTCACAATCGGCATATTGGCGATCTAGCCGGGCTACTCATTCATCAGCTTTTGCCACTCGGTTATGTAGTGACCATGGAAGAATCGCTGCAAGTCCGTCATCTAGACAGCGACGACGGGTCACGCCGCCCGCAATCCGATATTCTGATCGGGGATGTGCAGTCCACGCAGCGATCAGCCAGTGGTGTCGCTGAAGCGGTTGCCGCTGAATACCGCCTGATGGAGTGGCTCGCCCCGCGTACAGTTGAAAAACCGTATCGTGCGCTGCGCATCGATACCCGCGCTGGCGTGGGCGAACCCGTGGCATGGGTTGAACTGCTCTCACCCTCCAACAAACGCTACAGCCATGATCGCGGGGATTACCTCTATAAACGTAATCTGCTGCTCAAGAATGGGATCGTTATCGTTGAAATCGACTATCTGCACGAGACGCCGACCACCTTTGACCGTCATGTAGCCGATTACAGCCGCCTCAACGAGCGCGACCACGCTCATCCCTACCGGATGATGACGCTCGATCCGCGTCCAACAATGGAGGATGGGCGCGTCTATCCGTATCCATATGCTGTCGATCAGCCGATTCCAACCGTGACGATCCCCCTCAATGGTGACGACAAAATCGCCTTCGATTTCGGCGCGGCGTACACCAAGACGTTCACCGAGATGAGCTATGGCTTGATTTACGTCGATTACGCTGCCTACCCACTCCACTTCGACTCGTACAGCGCCGCCGACCAAGCGCGCATCGCCAATCGGATGCTGGCAGTCTTGGACGCGCGCGCGGCGGGCGTCGATCTGGAGGCGGATGCGCCGCTGGACGTGGAAGCGCTGCCGCTGGACATCGCGCGAGAGCGGATCGCGGCGCTGCCAACATCCACCGTTTAACCGATGTTCCCTGTGCGCAGCGTGTCCGTCATGCACCGCCTGCCCCGCATGTGCTAGAATCAAGCGCATGACTCAGACACACACACGATATCCACTTCAAATTCCCGCCGTCGTCCTGCTGCTGCTCATGCTGGCGGCGCTGGCGTGCAATCTCAGCGATTCGGGTCCCCCGCCGACGCTGGTGGCGCGCCCGACCAGCACGCCGCCGCCGACCATCGGCTATGCGCCGCTCAATCCGAACGAGCTGCCAAGCGCCGCCACCTACATCGCGCCGTCCGTCGCAGACGCAGGCGGCGTCCCCGCGATCAGTCAACCCGGCGCGCCAGGAGCGCCGCGCAGCGATATCGCCCTGCTCAACCTGATGAACCAGATCGAGAGCGCCAAACTGATGGCACACATTCAGGCGCTGCAAGACATGGGGACGCGCCACGTCAATTCGGCGTATGGCGTGTCGGGGCGCGGCATCGGCGGCGCGTATGACTACATCGAAAGTCAGTTCGAGGGCATCCGCGACAGCTCACGCGGGAGCTTCGTCGTCCTGCCGCCGCACGAATTCAGCGTCAGCTTCGAGGGGATAACCTCGACGGGGCGCAACCTGATCGGCGTGATTCAAGGCACGGAGACGGGCGGGGGCATCATCCTGCTCGGCGCGCACTACGACAGCATCACCATCGATTTCGCGGACAGCGTGGGCTTCGCACCCGGCGCGAACGACAATGCCAGCGGCATCGCGGCGCTGATCGAGATCGCGCGCGTGATGAGCGGGCGTCCGCACCGCGCAACGGTGATGTTCGTCGCCTTTTCAGCGGAAGAAATCGGGCGCAAGGGCAGCCAAGCCTTCATCAACGACTATCTGATCCCGTATGGCATCCGCATCGACGCCATGATCAACATGGACATCATCGGCAGCAGCACCAACGCCGACGGCGCGCTCGATGATCGGCGCATCCGCGTCTATTCCGCCGAGCCGAACGAGTCGCCGTCGCGGCAGTTGGCGCGCGCGCTGAATATGATCGCCTTTCAGCACGTTCCGGGCATGGAGATCGACATTCAAAGCACGGGCGACCGCGAGGGGCGTTACAGCGATCATCTTTCGTTCAGCGATGTCGGTTTTCCGGCGGTGCGCTTCATCGAACAAGTCGAAAATCCGAATCGCAATCACAACAACACCGACACAATGGATGGCATTCGTCCCGCCTATCTGCTGCGCGCGACGCAGACGATCCTCGCCGGCGCGACCGTGCTGGCGGACGGTTTGCGTCCGCCAACCAACATCAGCTTGCGCGCGGAGGGCGGCGGCTTGCGTACCTTACTTTGGGAGCGCGTATCGGGTGCGCGCAGTTACATTGTGGCGCTGCGGCGTCCCGGTTCGCTGCGCTACGACGAACAGTTTGAGACGGGCGAGACCAGCGCCGTCTGGGATCAGTTCACGGCGGATCGGTGGGCAGGCTTGGCGATTGCCGTGAAAGACAGCGAGGGCATCATGGGTCCTCTCTCGACCGAATATCCCATCGGGAGTTAGCGCATGGCAGAACACGACATCATTCCGGCGGAACAGGCGCGCGCCATCTTAGAAAAGACGATGCGCGCGACGTTGGGCGACGATTGGAATGACGAAGAGTCCGGCTGGCAGATTGTCACCGGACACGATTACATGGCGCGCGTCACGCGCGGGCGCATCAACATCGATTTTTACGTCGATCTGGTCGGCAATATCACCGTCGAGAAGAAAGAAATCAACAGCGCACAAGCGAGCGGGCGCACGTTCGCGGTTGTCCTGCTGCTGCTGTCGTTGGCTATCGCGTATTTGATGGCGCGCGCGGTCGGCTGGCTTTAATTGAGGACTCAGGCGAACACTGTCTTTGCTGCGCCGACGCGCGGACAATGGATCGCGGCGCTCGTGTTGTGCGTCGCCGTTGTGATCGCGGCGCTGCCGACGTTGACCTATCCGTTAGGACGCGATCAGGGCGAGTTCGCTACCATCGCGCGTGGACTGCTCGACGGCAAAGTGCCCTATGTTGACCTGTGGAATCCCAAGCCGCCGGCTGTATTCGTCGTCTACGCGGCAGCCATCGCGGCATTCGGACGCACAAGTGAGGCGATCCGCGCCATCGACCTGATCATCATCGCGCCGACGGTGTTGGCGCTGTGGTGGATCGGGCAGCGCATCATGGGGCAGTTCGGCGGGCTGGCGGCAGCGGCGCTGTTCGCGCTGCTGTACTTCACCGAGACGTTCTGGACGCTGACGCAGAATGATGGCGTCGTACTTTTGCCCATGACGCTGGCACTTGTCTGCCTGTTCAAAGCGAACGATGCGGGACGGCGGTCATGGATATGGGCGCTGCTGTGCGGGGCGCTGTGCGGTGTGGTCGTGTGGTTCAAGTACCCATTCGCGCTGTTCATCGGTGTTGTGGGCATCGGCGATCTCGTTTTAAGCGCAAAGAACACAAAGGAACCTGAGTTTTGGATAGGCTCTAAACCGTTCACCTCACCCCCTAACCCCCTCTCCACGCTGTGGAGAGGGGGAGCAGGACAGGTCACAGCGGGTTTGAAAGCCCCCTCTCCATGCAATGGAGAGGGGGTTGGGGGTGAGGTGAAGCTACCCAAAACTCAGGTTAAGGAAGAACAAGCGCAGCTATTTTTCACGCATTCTTCGCGTTCTTGGCTGCCTGTGCGACCTTTGTGCTTTCTTTTCGGGTTCGTCCTCGTCCTCGCGTTCGGCGCGCTTCGCCTCATGGCACTCGGCGCGTGGGACGCCTTCATCGAGTCGGCGCGCGTTACGGCGGGCTACACCGCGCTCACGCTCAACCTCGCGGATATTGGCGCAGCGCTGCGGACGGCGCTCGGCTATCGGTGGGCGCATTGGGGCTTGGGGTTCGTCCTCGCGGCGGTGGGCGCGGCGCGCTTGTGGCGCAATCGGGACGCAGATTATCCCCGTTGGACGCTCGTACTGACGTGGTTGTTGGCGGGCATCGGCATCATGCTCGTACAGGGCAAAGCCTACGATTATCACTGGCTGCCGATGCTGCCCGCGCTGGCGTTGTTGGCAGGATTCGGGATTGTGAACCTCATCCCCCCCGCGCGCGTGCCAGCGACACGTCCCTACAGCCCAACCCATGCGGGGGGAAAGAACGCAGAACGTTCGCGCGCACCAGCGCCAGCTCATGAAGTGGAGAGGGGGCAGGGCGATGAGGTCGGCTATACCCCCAAAATACGGGGGAATGTTGAGGAATCCGATCTTGATCGAGATGGCAACCCTGTCCTAAAATATAGGTATCAAAGGTGGGCAAAGCGCACAAGCGCGCTCCCACTTCAACTTGTGCAAGGCGCTCGAATCCGTTGGATTTTCATCGGCGGCTTGATTGCCATTTTGGGCGGTGTCCTCTACGCGCGGACACTGCCTTATTTATTCGGGGCTGAACATAGCTTGACCTATTTCAGTCGTTTTCAGGGTGGGGAATTCGTAGCGGACGAGTCGGCGCGCGTGGTAAAGTTCTTGCGCGAACGAGTTGTAACCGGCGACTCGCTGTTCATCTGGGGATTTCGCCCCGAAGTCTACTACTTGAGCGGACTCAATCCGGCGGTGCGCTTCATCTTTCAGTATCCGTTGGTGGCAGATTGGTATCCGGTCGAGTGGCGGCAGCAGACGGTGGATATCCTGTGGGCGGCACTGCCCCCGTATGTGTTGGTGCTGCAAGTCGATTATCTGCCGTGGGTTACGGGCAGTCACGACGACTCGAACACCTTGCTTCAGCAGTATGCGGCATTGAACGATTGGTTGATCTACAATTACGCGCCAGAGGCGCAGATTGGCAATTTTCTCATATGGCGACGAACGTCATGAGCATGACCGATGTAGAAATGAAAGTTCGGGCGGCGGATGCGTCCGATATTCCCGGAATTGCAGACCTGATCGACCCGTTTGTCGATGAAGGCAAGCTGTTGGAGCGCACGTTCGACGAGATGAACGAACTGCTGCCCCACTTTTTCGTCGCCGTCACGGTGATCGAACAAGATGGCAAAGAATTGATCGTCGGCTGCGCGGCGCTGGAGATTTACTCGCGCAAACTGGCAGAGATTCGCAGCCTCGCCGTGCATCGGGACTATCAGGGCTACGGCATCGGGCGCAAACTGGTCGATGCGTGCGTCGAGCGCGCGAAAGAACGCGGCATCCTCGAAGTGATGGCGATCACGTCGTCGGAAGGCTTCTTCAAGACGTGCGGCTTCGACTTCACGCTGCCGGGCGAAAAGAAGGCGCTGTTCCTGCAAACACGGGAACGTCTTTGAAGCACAACGCCGAACTAACGGACTGAGGTTCAACGACTGAGGACTGAGTGATGGAAAACGCGCTCAGCCCTCTTTTTTTGCTTAAATGTCGTCAAACGCTTCTTTGTGTGCTTTGATTCAGTACCGAATATGCTAGCGCCATGCCGTACAAGAAGGCTTTGATCGCTTCAGGCGAATCGGAATAAAAATTGGCTTGATCGCCCGAATAACCACTCGATCTTGATCGTCATTATTCCTCAAGCCTCGCGCACTGTCTCCGTCCGCAGCCGTTTGCCTGCCGTCCCGCCCTTCCGCCACCGCAGCCGCTTCCACACCAGCGACGGCTTGAACAGCGCCGCCGACGGCGTGACCAAGTGCATCACTTGTAAAAACGTTTGCGTGACCTCTGGCACGTCCGGCGCGGCGTCAAACAGCCAATCGACGTAGCCGTTCAGCCGCTTGACGATAGCGCCGGGATAATCGCCCGCCGTGTTGGCATAGCGCCAATCCTCGTTGATCGCCATCTGCCACGCAGGCGCGTTCGATTTCGCCAGCGCCACTTGGAACGCGCGTCCGTCAACCCCATCACGCGCCAGCCAGCGTCCCAACGTCTGTGCGCCGAGCGCCGCCGCCGTCATGCCCTGCCCATAGACCGGATTGAACGCGCACACCGCGTCGCCCAGCACGACGAAGCCCGCCGGAAAGCGCGCCAGCCGTTCGTAGTGACGCATCAAATTGCCCGTGCGCTGATAGCCGTAAATCGGGCTGATCGGCGTCGCGCGGTCGAGCGCGTCGTGCAGCGGCGGCGCGGGGATGCTGCGCGCGAACGCCAGCAACCCCGCTTCATCCGTCGGCGGCAGATCGCCGTTCGTCCCCGCCATCGTCAGCATCCACTGTCCGCCCTCGATTGCTTGGAACACGCCCCCGCGCGGCAGCGTTGGCGTCGTCATCATGAGGATCGCGTTCCAATCCGGCTGGAAGTCGGGCGGCAGCGTGTAGACGCGCGTACTGTAGCCGAGCTTGGCATCGACGCGCGTTTCCGTCGGCGCGGCGTAGCCATGCGCCTGCAACCAGTCCGGCGCGTGCGATCCGCGCCCCGACGCATCCACGATCAGATCGGCGCGCAGTTCGCCCGCATCGCCCAGCGTGTGCGGACGCGGCGCAATCTGGACGCCAACGACGCGCTCACCCTCCAGCACCAAGCCGCCGACGTTCCAGCCGCCCATGATCGTCAAGTTGGGGAGCGCGCGGACGCGCCGCCGGATCAGACCGTCGAGATGCGCGCGGCTGCACGCATAGGTCACGATGCCGCTGTCAAAGCGCGGCGTCCACCCGGTCGGAATGAGCTGGATCGTGTCGCGCATCCAGTGGACGCGCACCGCGCCTGACTCCGCCAGTTCGCGCTCGAAGCCGGGAAAGTACGCCTCTAAGATGCGCAAGCCGCGCGCGAGTAAGCCGTGCGTATGGCGCGCTTGCGGTACGCCGCCGCGATGCGCCGACTCATCGGGCAGGGTATCACGCTCGATCAGCGTGACGCGCGCGAAATGATCCGTCAGCGCGCGCGCCGCCAAGACGCCCGCCATACTGCCGCCGATGACGATGGCATGTTCTCGTTGCGTTGTCATGAGGGTTGCTCGTGGCACTCGTGAAATTCGTCACTTATCAGGATAATTGTAACACGGAGTCGCGTCAAATCACGCCGATATATAGGTGACTTTCATCTTAGCTGATGCTCAGAAGAGGGAATTTGGTGTCGGAGCGCGCCGCTAGCAAGTCAAGTCCGCCCCCTGGCAAACATCACCCTGTCGAGGGAATCAAATACACGCGGCGGCTGACCTCGCGCAAGCCGAGTTTGTCTGCCACACGGCGCGCGGCGCGGTTGCCTTCGCTCGTTGACCAGACCGCGCTCAAGCCACGTCCCGCCAGTTCGCGCATGACCAACGCCGCCGCATAACTGGACAAACCATGCCGACGATACCCCTCATCGGTGTATGCTGCCACATCCGCGTACTGCCCGGCGAACGCCGATGTATGGGCGATGGCTACCAAATGCCCGCCGTCCCCGTCGTCCACGATGCTGCCCGCGACGATGCCTTCGCGCAGCATTGCCACTGGCGAGCCGAAGCCGCGCCCTTGCAACGGCTGCGCCGAACGTTCGATCAGCGCCCAGTCCGACGGTGTGAGCAAGCGCGTTTCGATATCTGGCGGTGCAGATGCGAACGCCGCAAGCGGCACGCCGCGCAAGACATAATAGATATCCTCGACCGGGCGCACGACCGGATAGTACCACTTCATGATCGGACGCAAGTCGCGCGCGTTATCCTGATCGACGTTAACGCACGTCCACCCCTCGATGGAACGCAGAATCGCCCAGATCGCGCCCGCGTCCGTGCCAAACGCGAACGGTTCTTCGAGCAGATCATGGAGTTGGATCACGACGGCACGCGGATTCGACGAATCGCCGGATACCCACGCCGTCGCTAAGCCGCGCTTGAGGTGATGCAGTTCGATCACCGTTCCCGGCGTGATGCCAATGGCGCGCTCTAGGTCAGGATATTCGCTCAGGTCAAGTTGGTGCATGAAGTCCGCTCACATCCCCAAATAGCGCGTATCCAACTGGATTTCGACGGCAGTATCGCCCGCGCGTTCGACACGATAGCCTTTCGCCTTCGGACGCGAACTGACGACGGTCGTCAGCGCGCCGTCGATGTAATGTCCCGCCGCGCCATCGTCGAAGGCGACCCCATCCGGGAGTTCGCCCGCCGCGATCATCCGCTGATAACTGGGACGGCGCGCTGCTTCGCCGTCGTAGTGCGGCGTACACGCGCCCGCCAGATAGCCGAGACACGGCAGCGCGCTGATGGTGCCGGGAATCGAGTCCGTCGCGCCATAGTCGAACCAGCAGATCGCGCCCGCGCTGATGCCAGCGAGGATCGTCCCATGGGCGGCGACCGCGCGCAAGATCGTATCCAAGCCCCATTCACGCCAGAGCGCCAACATCGACTTGGTGTTGCCGCCGCCAACGTAAATAAGGTGCTGTTCGCCCAAAAATCCGGCGATATCGGCGGTGTGCGGCTGAAACAGCGACAAAGACGACGGTTTGCAATCGAGCGCCGCGAACGCCTTGAAGAAGCGCAGCGTATAGTCGATGCTTTCACCGCTGGCTTGCGCGAGAAAGCACACGTTTGGGCGGTCAATGCCCGACTCGCGGGCGAGGTTCAAGACGTAGCGGTCGAGCGCGAGATTATCCGGTTCCATCGAGAAGCCGCCACCGCCCATTGCGATGATTTGGGTTGAAGTCATGCCTTCGCTCCCTGCAACTGATCGAGCGCGGCGCTGACAGCCGTCGTTTCGTCAGTTAACAGCGCCAAATGCGCGGACAACGCCGCAATCGCGCGCACGTCCGCATCAGCATCGTGATCGAGCAAGTCCATCAACGGTTCAACGGCGGGCGCTGCGCCCAAAATACCCAAACTTTCTGCCGCACTCTCCCGCACTGCGGCGGCAGAATCATGCAGAGCGTTGCACAGCGTCTCGATCTCATTCATCGCTGTCATCATCCTCGTCTACGAACCATTTCTCGGCAAGCACATCAAGCGCGCCTTCTTGACGCCCAATGGAGTCGCTACCCCGTTACAGCTCGATCCCCATAAATGATAAATGATATCGGTTGCCGTACCTTTGCCCTTCAATTCGTGCAAACCCAAACGCCGAACTTCGCGTCGTTTGAGCGCACGCACACGCCGCGCGCCACGTCCGGCAACCTCACGGGTTTCAGCCATTTGCTTTTAAGAAATCCTCGACCGCCGTCCGCGTCGGCAAGCCCGGAATGCCGCCCTTCTGTGTCGTCGCCAGCGCGCCCACCGCATTGGCAAAGCGCACAATGTCGCCCAAGTGCCGCGTGTAATCGAAATCGGGATCGGCGTTCCCGCGCTCGACCATCTGCACCAGCATCCCCGCGACGAAGCCATCGCCTGCGCCCGTCGTATCGACAGCATTGACGGCGAATGCGGGGGCATCGTGCGTCCCCGTCGGCGTGTACAGCGTCGCGCCGCCCGCGCCGCGCGTGACCGCGATCAAGCGCAGATGTGGATACGCCCGCCAGAGCGAATTGAGGTCGTGAGCGCCCGTCAAAAATTCGAGTTCTTCTTGGCTGATCTTCACAACATGCGCGTAGCCCATGCCCAAGAGCATCCCCGCGCGCGCCGCGTCCGGGCTGTCCCACAGCGCGAGGCGCAGATTCGGATCGTAGGAAATCAGCAGCCCACGCGCCCGCGCGTGTTCGACCGCTGCCAGCGTCGCGCTGCGGCTTGGCTCGTGGATCAGCGTGATCGAGCCGAAATGCAGGATGCGCTGCCCCTCCAAGACATCGAGCGCCACATCGCTTGGCTGCATCAGCATGTCCGCGCTCGGATTGCGATAAAAGCTGAAGCTGCGGTCGCCGTCCGCCGCCAGCGACACGAACGCCAGCGCCGTTCGCGCGGTCGGATGGAAACGCAGCCCACGCCTGTCCACGCCGTCCACTTGCAGCACGCCTGCCAGATGATGTCCGAACGGATCATCCCCCACCATGCCGATGAATGCCGACGCGACGCCGAGCCGCGCCACCGCAACGGCGACATTAGCGGGCGCGCCGCCGGGCGCTTTCACGAAGCCAGAGGCGTCACCAACGGTCACACCCGTTTCGAGCGCGACGAAATCGATCAGCAGTTCACCAAAAGAGACGATGGACATGATTTAACGCCTTCCGTGCGCGCCACGATGACAACGATTGAGACTGATGATACCGCAGGGCATCGAGGCGCTCAACTCAGCGTAGCGGGAAAGCGCGCGGAATAGCGTAAACATCGCTGGATGGTTTACAACCAATGGAAAAACGAACCAAAATTGGCAGCATGTAGGGGTTTGGCGTGCCAAACCTCAGCGCGGGCATGGCACGCTATGCCCCCTACGACGGTATCTTGTCAATCCTGATTCTGTTCTCCACCCGTTCCCGACAGTCTGTGCATTTGATTTCTCTTCCAACGAATTGGGCGTAGACTCAAAATGTGCTGTTCGGATAATTTGCTGATACGCTGCCTCGGTCATCGCACCATAAAGATGCACAATCGACCGCTGTCCTATAACACTTTTGCTGCTCAGTACGCCCCCTGCCGCAGCAGCACGTGCGGGATGGTCATCATCAGGATTTGCGCATCCAGCCCGATTGACCAGTTCTCGATGTAATAAATGTCCATCAGGCACATTTCTTCAAACGGGACTTCGCTGCGCCCGCTCACCTGCCACAAGCCCGTCATGCCAGGCAGAATTTGCAGCCGCTGCATATGCCACGGCTCGTACAGCGAGACTTCATCGGGCGTCGGCGGGCGGGGGCCCACGAGGCTCATATGTCCGCGCAGGACGTTGATCAAGTTCGGCAGTTCGTCCAAGCTGGTTGCACGGATGAAGCGCCCGACGCGCGTGACGCGCGGATCATTCTTGATTTTCGGACGACGCGGGTCGAGTTCCAACGTTTTCGTCAGATGATCGCGCAGTTTTTCGGCGTCGGGGATCATGCTGCGAAATTTGATCATCCCAAACTCGCGTCCGTTCTCGCCCACTCGTTTCGCGCGGTAAAACACCGCGCCGGAACTCTCCAAGCGAATCAACAGCGCCACCAGCACGAACAGCGGTATCCAAACGGGCGCGAACAGCGTGATCAGCCCCAAATCGATAGCGCGCTTGAGCAGGCGATTCGTGCCTTTGAACGAGACATGCCCATTGACGCGCAAAAGCGGGATACCATCAAGATTTTCGACTTGCACTTGGCGCAGATTGAGTTGGAACACGTCCGGCACGACGCTGACTTCGACACCCGCCACGCGGCACATCTGGATCATCTCTACAATGCGCGCGTGCTGAGTCCACGGCAGCGTAATCAGCACGATATCGATAGGACATTCGCGCAGCGACTTGGCGAGATTGTCGATACCGCCCAACCCGCGCACGCGCCCGATATCGACGCCGCCGCGCTCTGGATCAGCATCCAAGAAGCCGATTGGCTCATAGCCCAGTTCGCGCCGCGAAATCAGCGTGCGCAAGACCGCGCCGCCAACCGAACCGCTCTCTGCCACGCCGACGCCGACCACCAGCGCGCGCTGGACGCCAACGCCGCGTGCGCGCAACCGCGTCTGTACCATACGCTGCACGACACGCGCCGCCGCCAACAGGATAATGGTGATGAGGGCGGCGTAGATCAGCATCAAGCGGCTGAAGACGACGGGCTGTGTCACGAAACTGATCGCCATCAGCACGACGGTCGCGTTCGTCACGCCGTTGATGAGCGTATAAACTTCTTCCAGCCATGCGCGTCCGTGTGCCGGACGATACAAACCGCTGCCGCGATACGTCAGGTACAGCCACGCGACGTAGACCGCGACATACGGTAGGAACGGCTCGAACGGCGCGCGGTTCAGCTCGAACACCGGACGCAAAAGCTGCCATTCGTAGCGCACGATATACGCCAGCGCGAACGCCAGCACTGCCAGCAGCGCATCGATCAGCGGCATGATCAGCGTGTATTCTCGATGTTCGCGCCGGAGGTGCGCGCGTCGTGCCTTTGAATCGTGCATTTTTATCCTAAAGGACTGAGGGGAAAGGACTGAGGACTGAGGGCATTAATTTGCAGTTCAATTAACCAATACCCTGAAGCGCAATATGCCCCATATGAACAACTCAGTCCTTTCCCCGCAGTCCTCAGTCCTGTTTTTCATCAACACGCAGTACTTTTTGATACCCCGCCACCGTTCGCGCCGCCGCCACATCCCACGAATACCGATCCGCCGCCGCGAAGCCGCGTTCGCGCGCATCGGTTCGCCAGTCGAAATCGTCCGCCGCACGCCGGAGCGCCGCCGTCCATGCGTCCACATCGTGCGGTGGGACGAGCAAGCCCGCGCCGCGCGCCACTTCGGACAGCGACGACGCATCCGAGACGACGACGGGCGTCCCACACGCCATCGCTTCGAGAACGGGCAGCCCAAAACCCTCGAACACCGACGGATAAACGAACGTTTCCGCGCTATTATACCAGAATGGCAAATCGTCAGGGGGGATGAAACCCGGAAACATGACGCTGGCTTGTAATCCATGCCGTTCCACCGCCGCGAAAATCGGCGCGGTGTCCCACCCTTTCCCGCCACCCAAGATGAGGGGCAACCGCGAAGCCGCTGGAAGCGCGGCATAGGCTTCGAGCAGCAGCGGCAAATTCTTGCGCGGTTCGAGCGTGCCGACAAACAACCAGAAGCGATCTGGCAGATGCTTGGCGCGTTTGAACGCGGCGATCTCATCCGGCGGGAGTGGACGATACACCGTCCGATCCGTTCCCGGCGCGATGACCTCGACTTTCGCGGCGGAGATGCCGAGCGTCGCCACGATATCGCGCGCGGTGCTGGCGCTAATGGCGAACACCAGCCGCGCGCGGCGGCAGGTCAGCGCCGTGAGCCAGCGCAGATAGAGGCGGCGCGATGCGGGTAGGCGTTCGGGATAGTGGATGAAGCTCAGATCGTAAATCGTGACGACGCACGGCGGGCGCGAAATCAGCGGCGCTGCGAACGCCAAAGCGTGCTGAAGGTCGAAACCGTTGAGCGCGAACGGCTGGATCGCCTGTTCCCAGACGATGCGGCGCGCGGGCGACTCGGTATCGAGCGGACGCCCGAACAGGGACGCGCGGCGCATGGTCATGCCGTCGTAGTGTGCGGGATTCAGCCCACCGACGAACGCCGTCAGCGTCCAATCGGGCGCGAATGCGGCGGGCAGATGGCGCAGCAAGCCGTCGATATAGCCGTGAATGCCGGCAGTGCGATAGCCGTGCTGTCGTGAAAGCAGATGCGCGTTGAGCGCGATGTGTCTCATACCGTGAAGTGTAACGGGTTCGGAGACTGATGCAATGGTTGACGGAAAAAATCGGCGTTATAGTTGTGACAATTGAAAGAGGCATTTTGATCATGCACCCCACCAGCGGACGCTTCATCCTCTCGCGCCGTGCGCTGATCGCACTCATGCTGCCATTCGCGCTGCTGGTCGTGCCGTTTCTGCTGCTGCCGATTGCGCTTGGCGTGGGTCTCAGCTTCACCAACTACCGTCCATTCCAAGCCGATTTATTATGGGTCGGGCTGGATAACTATGGGCGGGTGCTGAACAGCGATTTATTCCGCACCGCCCTTCCCAACGGCTTGATCTTCACGGCGCTCTCGGTGACTGGATCGCTGATCGTCGGGGTCGGGCTGGCGGCGGCGCTGCGGCGTCCATTTCGGGGTCGGCGGCTGCTGCGTATCGCACTGCTGCTCCCGTATCTGCTCAGTCCGGCGGCGAGCGGCGTGATGTGGCATCAACTGCTTAATGAACGCACCGGACTTTTGAACATCATCCCGGCGCTGTTCGGACTGCCGCGTATCATCAATCCGCTGAATCCGGCTGGAGCTATCCTCGCCGTGATTTTGACTGAAATCTGGCGCAAATTCCCGTTGGTGACATTCCTCGTCCTGCCGGGCATCGAGTCGATCCCGTCCGAACGTTGGGATCAAGCGCACATGGATGGGCTGAACGCGCTTGGACGACTGCGGCAGGTCGTGCTGCCGTCTTTGAGCGGGCTGCTGCTGGCGGTCACGCTGCTTTTGATTGGAGACGGGCTTGGCATGGCGGAAAGTGTATTCTTTCTCACGGGCGGCGGGCCCGGCACGCAGACGATGACGCCGGGCTTGTTCAGCTATCGCAAAGTGAGCTTGGCGCAAAACTGGACACAGGGCGCAATTGCCGGCTGGCTGATCGCGGCAAGCGTGCTGGCGGTCAGCTTGATTATGTCACGCTTGAATCGCCGCGCTCCAACCGACATATGAACCCGTCGAACCGTCTGCGCGGGCTGGTGATCGGGACAGCCGTCACTTTCGCGCTCATCCCCCTGCTTTGGACGCTGCTGGCATCGTTGGGAGTCGTCGCAGACAGCTCGACCACGCCGCCCGTCTGGCAGCTCCCGCCGACATTGGATTTTTACGGCGAAATCCGCACCGAACAGACCTTTTTCTGGGATGAATTCGCGGTCAGTTTTGCGCTCTCCGCCGCGATCAGCGCGGTAACGCTCGGCGCAGCAGCACCAGCCGCATATGCCCTCTCGCGTTGGCAATCGCGCTGGCGATCAACCGCGCTGTATGTCTGTCTGACGCTGGCGAGTCTGCCAGCGGTTGCGGTTGTCCTGCCGCTGGCAGAAATTCTGCGGACGATGCGCCTAACCGACACATTCGGCGGCGTCCTGCTGGCAGAAAGTGCGCTGTTCGCGCCGCTGGCAGTCTATTTGCTCGTGGGTTATCTCGATCAAGTGCCAGCCGATGTGGAAGAAGCCGCGCTAATCGACGGCGCGCCACCGCTTCAACGGTTGGTGTGGATACTCTTGCCCGCGCTGATTCCGGGACTGGTGGCAGTCGGCACGCTCGTTTTCGCGCTCAGTTGGAATCAGTTCATCTTGCCCGCCGTGCTGACGCAAACGCATATCCGCACGCTACCTGTGCAAATGCGCGATTTCTTCGCGTTGGAGCGCGAATTCGATTGGCGGATTGCGGCTGCCGTGATTGTGCTGTCGCTTTTGCCCGTCGGCGCGGCGGCTGCACTGGCATATCGGAGCTTGGAACGTTTGAAATTCAACCCGTGATTCTGCGGCGGAATAAACCCCACCGTAGGGGCGCGGCGGGCAGATGGCACAGCAAGCCGTCGATATAGCCGTGAATGCCAGCGGTGCGATAGCCCGCTGTGCGCGAGAGCAGATGCGCGTTGAGGGCGATGTGTCTCATATTGTGAAGTGTAGCGGGTTCGGACGCGGGCGCAACGGTTCAGCGTTATAATGAGGACGAATTGGATGGGGATAGTGATGATGGTCGATCCGCTTGCGCCCGCAATCAGCGCGCCACTCATGCGCACACGGCTGAAAATGACCGTCGAGGCGTTCGATGAATGGGCTGCGCTGCCCGAAAATATCAACCAGAATTACGAGTACATCGCGGGCGAGGTGGTTGAAAAAATGGTATCGAATGCGTATCCCTCCCTGATTGCAATCCGATTTGCGATTGTGGTTGGTGCATTTGTCGAAGAACGTGAACTCGGCTATATGACGGGCGCAGATGGTGGCTATTGGGTCAACGGCGAACGCTATATCCCCGATGTGGCGTTCGTTTCACGGGAGCGACAGCCCAAGCCGTGCCGCGAAACCTACAATCCGAATGCGCCCGATCTAGCCATCGAAGTGAAGTCACCGACGGACAATGATGATGAAATTGCCATTAAGATCGTCAATTATTTACAGGCGGGGACAACGGTTTGGCTGTCTAACCCCGATTACAAACAAACCACAATCTTCATTCCCGGTCAGAAGCCGGTCACGCTCGCCGTGACCGACACCCTCGACGGCGGCAGCGTCCTGCCCGACTTCAGCGTGCCGCTCAAGCGCATTTATAAAGAATAAAAAACGGGAGCGAGATCGCCCCCGTCCGTTTTCTACAATTCCCCGCGAAAGAACCCGTTCGCTACTTGGAAGATGTCCGGGCTGAACCCCGCCATTTCCATCGAATCGGCGTCCTTCGGGTCTTGCAACTGCGTTCCCGTCGCCGTCGTCTGCACCGTCGCCCAGCGCACCGGGATGCCGCTCCACTGACGCAGCTTGTCCATCGTCACCGCTGGATGCTGATTGCCCGCCCATGACATGCTGTCCGTCAGCATCAGCAGCGCGTCAATCTTCAGCTTGCGATCCAGCGCGTATTGTGCCGGAATTGCCGCGTCCGTCCCGCCGCCGCGCCAAGTGGACAGCCGCTCTAAAAGTGCGTTGAGCGTGTAACCCGCCATTGACGCCAGTTCGCGTAATTCCGTATCGAAGCCGATGATGTGCGCGTCCGGCTGCGTGCGCAAGTAGCACAGCGCCGCCGCCGCTGCCGCCGCCAACGGGGTCAAGCCGATGATGCCCGCGACTTGTCCGAAGCCGCTCATGCTGCCGCTGGTATCGACGGCGATCAAAATCCGCTTATCGAGCGGCTCGACATTCACGAACGATGCTTCATACGCCGTATCCAACGCCTCGATGATCTGCGGCACGGGTTCCCACTTGAGTGACCCGCGCAGTCCGCGCCCCGCGCCATACGTCTTCGCCGCCATCAGGATCGCCAGCGGATGCACGCGCCCTTTATGGATCGCGTTGACGTCGGTCAGCTTCGCCGTCACCTGCTTGAGCGCGTCGCTGTAGGGCGCAATCAGCCCAACCACGGTCATGCGGTTCAGCGTGCGGATCAGCGCCGTGATCGGCATCGTTTGCAAAAGCGCCGCCCACACATCGGCGCGATCCAGCCACTTGTCTGGGATCGTCTCGCGCGGCAGACGCTGATCGACGATCAAACGGAGCAGTTCGTCCGCATCCTCCGTCACCTGTGCGCGCTCGAATGCCCAGATCAGCGGCGACACGTTCGCATCCTCGATTTCGCGCTTGCCCGCCGCCCATCCGAGCAGCGTTTCCGTCGTCGCGTCCGTCGGCTTGACGTGCGCGACCCGCAGCGCATCCCGATGCGTCCAGCGATTGCGCTGGCGATACTTGACCAGTTGCAGCGCCAACGACTCTGGCTTGCGCTCTGTGTACCACGCCGACACCGCGCGCCGTACTGACCGCCCCCAACCGCCGTCGAGCGTCTGATACGCTTCCAAGAACTCGAACAGATGCGTCGCAATCCGACACACGCGCGGGAGCGCCGCCAATGCCGCCTTGCGCGTATCCACGTCGCCACGCGCCGCGCACAATACCAGCGCGAAGATCGCCGGGCTGTTCTTGGGCGCGAGTCCGCCCTCGCTGATGCGCGCGATTTCCGCCACCACGCGCGCGCCGTCCGCCGCCATGCACGCCATCAGCCCGCCCGCGTTGTCGAGCGTGAGCATCCGCTCATCCTCGTAGAACGTGCCGCCTTCCGTGCCGATCATCAGGAAGCGATTCAGCCGCCGCCAATCGGATGCGACGAAGACATAGCCGCCCGCCGGATTTTTCGCCATGTCCGACTCGCGTCCCGGCAGGGGCTGCGCTTGGGGCGTGTGAACCGGACTCAAATGCTTGGCGTAATTGCTCATCGTCGCACCTCATTTCTATTGAAAACCATCGACGCAGATCAAGCGTGCCGCCGGGTCTACACCGCCCAAGTTTGGAAAAATGGGGGCGGTGTTAGGAATCGAACCTGGTTAGCCGTTAACCGACAGGCTGTGACCCGCGCCGATGTGGACATATAAAAAGAAAATGGAGTGCGGATAAAGAATTGCCGCCGGACTTATTCCGTGTCTGCTCGTTCCACCACATCCCCCGACTCAACGCGGGATGGCGGGATTTGCACCCGCACGCCCTTGCGGACAGAAGCGCTGTAAGCGAGAACCGACGAACGACGACCCGCACTCCAATACAGTTGCCCAACGAAGAAAAAGAATGCGGATAAAGGTTCGCTGCCGTAGATTTGCTCTGCCATTGAGCTACGCCCCCGCGATCAATGGAGACGAGCGGATTCGAACCGCCAACACGATAACCGACAAACTGCGACCCGCATTCTGCTACGGTTTGCCCTGCTGAAGAAAAAAGAACGCGGATAAGGAATGCCGCCGGTATTTTTAGCTGCTCTACCAACTGAGCTACATCTTCCATGTCGATTGGGGAAGATGGGAGGACTCGAACCCCCGACCTGCCGCTCCATAGGCGTTAACCGACCTGCTGCGACCCGCGTTCTGAAGTGCCGTATTCAACAGCGGCGGTCAAAAAGGTGTGCGCCGGGTTTTAACGTTTGAGTTAACCGACGAACAACGTACCGCCGAACAACATCCTACGACGAGTCGTAAAATCTGTCAAGGACTGTTGTGAACCTCCGAGGACTTTTTCAGAATTTGTTCAGATATGAAAACAGACAGGGCAAGCCCTGTCTGTACTTTTTTCGTCGGCGCTTATGCCCACGCCACTCAGGAAGTCCGCTTGTGCAGCCTCAAAGGTGGCTGTTGGCGCTTATGCCCACGCCGCCAGCAGTTCCGGCAGCCCCGCATAGATCGCATCGGGCGTGATCGCGCCGCTCTCCGCCTGCGCGCGCGTGCTGACGCCTGTCAACACCAACGCCGTCCGCAGCCCAACGCGCGCCGCGCCGAAAATGTCCGTATCCAGCCGATCCCCGATCATCAGCGTGCGCGCGGGCGGCGTCCCCAAGAGCGCCAATGCCGCCTCGAACATCGCCGGATTTGGCTTGCCCATCAACAACGGTTCACGGTCAGTCGCCGCTTTCAGCATTGCCAACAAACTGCCTGCGCCGGGCGCGAGTCCCTCTGGCGTCGGGATAGTCACATCGTCGTTGGTGCCAATGAACGTCGCGCCCGCGCGGATTTGGAGCGCCGCCCGCTTGAGCTTGTCGTAGGTGACGCGCGTATCCAGCCCTGCCACGACGACGGACGCTTTTTCCTCGCCCATGAAATGCAGCGGATAGCCCGCCGCCGTGATCAGCGCCTTGAGTCCGTCGCCGCCCAAGACATGGATCAGCGTATCGGGCGGATAATTCGCCTTCAGATAGCTGACCGCCACCACGCCCGACGTGAGAATGTGCGACGGTTCGACACCCGTCACGCCGAAGCCCGCCAATTTCACCACATAATCAGCCGGCGACTTCATACTGTTGTTGGTGGCGAGGGCGAAGGGAATTTTGCGTTCGTACAGTCGCTCGAACAGCGCCGCCATGCCGGGCAGCGCCTCATCGCCACGCCACAGCACGCCGTCCATATCCAAAATGATGCCCGTCGCCAGCTTAATCGGCTGCAACGGCTGCATCGTGGTCGCATCATCGGGGAGCATTGCATCGCTGCTTGGGATTGTGACTGCCGAGTCCATAGTCCACCTCGCTTGATTACGGGTCGATTGTACCATTTCGCGCATTGGGCGCTATGGAAAAGATCGACTCGGTTGGATCGTGGGCGGTTACAGCACATGGTAGGCATTGTTGTTGCGGTACAGCACAGCGACGGGCGTCCCCACCTTGGGGAGGCGCGTCGATTTTACAAGGTGATGGGTTTCGATGCGTGCGCCACGCGGCGTCTCGAAGGCAGCGTTGAAACTGTGACGGCGGTCATATTCGCTTCCAAACTCGACCGTATACACAATTTCGCCGCGCAGCAGCGTTCCGCGCCCCCACAGCCGCTGTCAGCCCAGACGCTTACGCAAATATGCCAGCGCCACGCGGTCGATGCCGTGCGCGTCGGAGGGCGACCAGCGTTCCTCGACGTTCTCCGTCCCCACCAACTCGAAGAACGCCGCGATGCTGGCGTCGTCCCACACGCCATCCGGCTCGCGCGTCGCATAGCCGCCGCGCACCAGCATCGCTTGCAGTTCGCGCGCGATATCCGCCGTGATGGGCAGGCGATCTTCGGGCGTCGGCTTGCCGAAGAACAGATGATGCGCCGTCAGCAAATCGCCCATCTTGGCGACGGGCGCGGGATCATCATCGACGCGCAAATCCAAATAGCGATCCGTGTCGCCGCCATAGCCACCGTTGGGACGCACAACCACGATGCCGGCTGCCTGTTTGCCGCGTCGATCCCCGCCCGCGTCGTCGCCCGCCTTCAGCGCCGCGTACAGCCGATCCGCCAATTCGCCCGTCGCGCCCGTGAACGCCGCCGCCATGTCCGCGATCACGTCCGCGCCGGTCAGGATGTTGCCCTGGATGGCAAAGCCCTCTCCGACGTGATGTCCTGCCCAATCATGACATGCCGCCCCCGTGTGCGCTGCCGCGCGTCCGTCTTTATCTACGATGCCGACTTGCCGCGTCTGCGCGCCCGGATCGGCTGCCAACAAGCGCGCGAGCGCGTCCGGCGCGCTCACGCCCGACTCCATCAGCGCCAAGCCGTCCAGACCGAAGCCGACTTTGCAGTACGATTGGGTCGCAACCGCCCCCGCGCCCGCGCGCGCCCAACTGACGAGCGCCGCGCACGCCAAGAATTTGCTGGCGACGGCAACGCCCCACGCGCGTTCGTTGGGATCGTAGGCGACAATCGAAAACGTATTCAAGACCAGCATCGTGGATTTCCCCTTCGATTCGCGCTGCAAACGTGGATGTTCATGAGCAAGCGAAAAAGATTTTAACGCAGAGCGCGTAGAGAAGCTATGTAGGGGCGAACCGCTGGCTCGCCGCCGCAATCGGACGTTCTGCCGTAACACAGAGCGCCGCCTGTGGCTCAAAGCCACAGGCTAAAAAATCAAGCCCGCTAAAGCAGGCTCAAACGCATTGGGCTGTTAGCCTGCTTTAGCGGGCTTAAAGTCACTCGTCGTCCGTCAAGAAAGTAGATAAAAGCAACCTCACCCCCCGACGCCCCGACACATCACGCATCACTCGTTACTTGTTTGAGGCATCCAAATCAAATAGCTGATCGTCAGCCCGACCGCCGCCGACAACGTGATCGCGCCGGAAATCGAATGAATCCGCCACCACGTCCCCTCGGTCAATATCAGCACGATGAAATACAGCGTGAACAGCACCGCTGGAACGGCAACCGCGAACAGGCGCATCCAAGTGAGATTTTGCGTCGGGCGCAGACGATGCAGCAGGAAATCCGCCGTCAGCCCGCCGATGAACCACACGGGGATGAAGCGCACTTCAGCCGTTTGCGTACTCATCATCATGGCGTTGAGCGTCAGGATCAGCGCGAACGTCCCGAACGGCAGCGTTTCGCCCCAACGCTTGACCAGCGCAAGCACGATGCTCATCAGGATCAACGATTGGACGACGAAACTCAAGATGCCCCAACCATAGATCGCCGTGGAATTCTCCAGCGCGGGCGGCGCATACGACGACGCGGCGACGGTTTGATTGAACGGGCTGAACATCTGCGAAATCACCGTCAGCGCCGATAATGCCAGCGTCGCGGACAGGATCATCGGCAGCAGATTGCCCCACGTTGGCGCATCGGCACGATGCCATGCTGCGCGCACCGCGCCGAACGCGATCAGCACCATCGAGACGACGATTGCCAAATGGGGCAGACTGAACGCCGCTTCGACATCGAACTCGATGCCGAACACGGTATGCCACACCATGTCGCCCGCGCCCGCCAGCCCGAACACCCCGACGCCGACCAGCGTCAGATGGTAGCCGCGCGGCACGGTGCGCCCATACCGATAGCCGCGCAGCGAATTACGAATGTGCGTGCCAATCATGATGATCGCCGTCAGCAGCAAGCCCGAATACATGACCGCGTGCCACGGGGTGAAGAACGTTTCCAGTTCCTCCGCGATGTTGGTGTGCGCCCACCCATCGAGATAGGCGCCGCCGATCAAAAACGCAGTTGCCGCCGTGAAAATCCAATCGAAGCGCAAACCGCCCGCCGGATAGCCCTTGGGCATGATGCGCTCGGATTGGCGTTCGACTCCAGTAATTGCTGCCATGTTTTACCCTCCATTGTAGGCGTGCCAGCAGCGCGCCCCTCCACCTGACGATACTTTCCTATCACGGGCGAGGCGTGCCGCGCCCTTACACCACAGATTGATTTTATCGCGGGCGTGCCAACGCGCACCCCTCCGATCTACGCTACCGCCATCCGTGCCCCGTCCACGACGCGCACCGCGTCCGCGATCACCGCCATGCCTTCATCGATCTGCGCGTCGGTGATGTTCAGCGGCGGCAAGAAGCGCAAACAATTCGAGTGCAAGCCCGCGCGGATGGCGATCACGCCGCGCTTGAGCGACTCGCCCACGATTTGCACCGTCTCGGCGGCGGCGGGCGTTTTCGCGTCCCGATCCGTGACCAATTCCATCAGCATCATCGCGCCCAAGCCGCGCACGTCGCCCACGAGGTCGCATTCCGCGTACAGATCGAGCAAATGTCCACGCAAGCGCGCGCCAACCTGTTCCGCGCGCTGCAAGAACGCGGGCTGCCGGATCATCTCGATGGCTTCGACAGCAGCGACGCACGCCAACGGATTGCCGCTGTAGGTGCCGCCCAAGCCGCCGGGATGCGGCGCGTCCATGATGTCGGCGCGCCCCGTCACGGCTGCCAGCGGCATCCCCGCTGCCAACGATTTGGCGGTCACGAGTAGATCGGGGACGATGTTGTAGTGTTCGCTGGCGAACATGCGTCCCGTCCGCCCGAAGCCGCATTGGACTTCATCCGCGATCATCACGATGCCGTGCTGGGTGCAAATGTCGCGGATGCGCTGCAAAAAGCGCGGCGGCGATGCCAAGAAGCCGCCTTCGCCCTGCACGGGTTCGATCACCATCGCGGCAATCGCGGACGGATCGACCTGCGCAATCAGCGCGTTGTCCAACTGCGCGACGCAAAATTCGATGTAGCTTTCCTCGTCCAAGCCCGCCGGACGCCGATACAGATACGGGAACGGCAAGCGGTACACTTCGGGCGCGAAGGGTCCAAAACCCTTCTTGAACAAGCCGTATTTGCTGGTCATGGCGAGCGTGAGGTTCGTCCGCCCGTGATACGCGCCCTCGAACACGATGATCGCCTCGCGCTTGGTGTAACTGCGCGCGACCTTGATGGCGGTTTCGTTGGCTTCCGCGCCGCTGTTGAGCAGGATCGTCTTTTTGGGATCGCTGCCGGGCGCGACCTCATTGAGCAGTTCTGCGACGCGCACATACGGCTCATACGTGCCGACAATCGCGCAAAAGTGGATCAATTTCTCGGCTTGGTCTTTGAGCGCAGCGACGACGTTGGGCGGACAGTGACCGACCGCCAACACGCCGATCCCGCCCGCGAAATCGAGCAGCGTATTGCCGTCTACGTCGGTGACGGCTGCGCCCTGTGCGCGTTCGACGCCGAGTAAGCTGGCTTTTGCCGCGCCGCGCGGGGTGGCAGCTTCGCGGCGGGCAGCCAGCGCGCGGCTGTTGGGACCTGGAACCTCGGTGACGAGCTGAATGGTGGACATACGAAATATCTTTCCAAAATGGTCAGTGATCATGTCCGATTGTAACCTGATTCACGGCTCACGGCTTGAACTGAATCAACCCGCGCCGCCCATTCGTGCGCCAATCCGCATCCACCGCGTCCAACTGCGCCGCCTGCCCGGGACGCAAGCCGATGATCGCGTCGCTTTTCATCGTGCGGATCGCGCACAGCGGCGCGGGGGCGTATGCCAGTACCTGTGCGAACGGCGTATCTGGCGCGTACAGCCGATCATCGGTGATGCGCCGATAGTTCGCGTCGCCCTTGCTGATGATCAGCGCCGCACCCTGCATCGCGTCTGCGATCCGGGTGGGCGCGTCCGCGAAAACGTGATGGCTGTTCCAGAAGGTATCCGGCTCGATGCTCAAGCGCCCGTCCATGCGCGCGCCCGCCAATCGGTCGCCCAACCCCTTGAAGATCGGGCGGCGCTCGTCGGACAGCAAGCGCAGAAAATCGAGCGCATCCTCGCGCGTCGCGTCGCTGACATAGGTTGGATGCGCCTTGACGTGCAGCACGACGCACTCGACCACGCCATCCAGCAAGCCATCGACCAGGGCGAAATCGCACGCCAGTTCCGTGCCGTAATTGTCGGTGATGATGTGGACAACGCCCATGCCGTCGCCGCGCATCAGATGATCGACGACGCGCGCGCGCTCATCCGTCAGCCAATCCGCGCTGCTGTTGGCGTGGCTCATGCCGACTTTGTAGCTCAAATCCGCTTTGTTGCCCCACAAATCGGCTTCGAGCAAGTCCATCAGCTTGTCTTCGGCAGTGTCCGTCTCGATGGCGAGCGCGCGCTCCAAAGTCAGCCAGAGCTGGGGGCTGTTTTCTTCTTCGCGCTTCTGGGGCGCATACGGATCGCGGTGGATCGTCCACCAGTCTACGGCGTCGATCACATGGCGATAGAGCAGCGTCTCGGCGTACAGCCATTCGCTGTTCAGCCATGTATCGCCCGTGTGGAGCGTGTGAGCGCGCGCCCATTCGTCGGAGGCGGGGTTGCCCATGTCGCACATCGGGATCGGCGCGTCGGCGGCGACGGACGCCGCGAGATGTTCCAGTGCCGCGCGGATCGACGGCGCGAAATCGGGATTGCTCGCGGCGGTTTCGCGCAAAATGCGCGGCAAGCGGTCACGCATGGTACGCTGCGCGAATGGGTTGGTGGCATCGGTGCGGATGCGGGGGGAAGTCAACATTTAGTTGGACGCTTTCCGTTTGGATTTTGGCACTGAGAGCGATTTTTGTTCAGATGGTTTTGGCAGCAGTGGTTCTTCGGTGACGAGATCGTAACCGAGAATCTCGCTGACCTCTTTCGCCTGTTTGCCAATCGTTTTTGCAACTTTCCAGACGATCTCCATTGCCATCGTCATCGACACAGTGTCGGCTTGCTCTAATTTCTCGGTGCAGAGTTCTTCCGCGATGCGCGTGTAGATGAGCGCATATTTGCCGAAGTGATCGCGCGGATTTGCCTTCGCATCGATTTGCAGGTCACCCCGTAGCTGTGCAGTTGTGCGCTCCCACAAGCCGCGATAAAGTTTTTCGGTGGTTTGCAGATAGATTGTCGGCGGGGCTTGGATGACGGCAATTTTTAGCGCATCAACAAAGGCTTTGCACGTGACAATCCCCTGAACGCGCGCCTCGATCCAACTCTCGGATTTTCCCTCCACGCGATACTGCTCAACCGCGCGGTCAAACGAGCGAAAAAGACCGAGTTCAGGATCGCCGGTCTCATCCAATCGCTCTTTCCCAACCTGAGCCAACCATATTTTGAACGGTTCGGCTTTTGGTGATGGAATCGACTGGATAAACCGTAAAATCTGCTCGGTGTTCATCACGTCGGTGAGGTAGCGTTTTCCGTCATTCGCCGTTAGTTTTAACTTTGTCAGATTGGCGAGTGAAGCATTCCCTTCACGTTGCAACCGCCCTTTCAATACATAATAATAATTTTTTGAAGTTTTGAGATCAGACACCAATAATGCACCCACAATGTCGACAACAGAGTAATACCACTCGTTTTCGTACCATTCGCGCCGAATCTGCCTTCCCTCAAACGATTCCAGAATCATCAAATCGCTCATCATGGTTCCTGTTCGCTAGAAAAAACAGTCAACTGTAATTGTAAGTCGTCTTTTCTGTAAAATCAAGCGGGTAAATTGCACCGTCAGACTTCAACTCAAGTCCTCATGCTGATGATTTTTCAGGTGCTTATAAAGTGACAGCCCCTGACGCATTGTAACCTTACTCAATCTTCCCCATCGCCCGCCGCGCCGCTTGCAGCGCGATATCGAGGCTGCGTGTCAGCCGTGCGGAAAATCGCCCAAAATCGCTTGATAGCGTTTCAACGATGCCTCGAACGATTTGACGACGATATCGACGGCATCGATGCCAACGGCACCGTTCGCGTGCGTCGCTGCCGCTTGATCCGTTGGGACGCGCAGTTCGCGCGCCGTCACATCTTGGATCAGGAACGGCGCGAAGCCGTGCGCTTGTCCGTCCGGCTCAATCTGCATCAAGCGCCACTGGATCAGCGTCCCATCGGGGCGGCGGCGTTCGCCGGGCAGGATCGCGCCGATGGCGATGCGCGCGGCACGCAAACGCGCGGCGGCAGAGTCGATATCGTCCGTGCCGAGCGCGTAGCCGACCACACCTTCGCTGCCCGTGAGCAGGACGCTGAAATCGATCATGTTTGGCGTGGGCGGCTTACCCGTGCGCGCCAACAGTTCGATGTACGTCCCGTCCTCAAACACAATCAGCGCGTTATGAGTCGCGCCGTTGGCGTGGACGCCGCCCGAAAGCACGGTGAAGCCAAGCGCGCGATAGTCGGCAGTCGCGCGTTCGAGATCGTGGACGGCGACGACGACATGATCGAGAAACAAGGTCATAGACTATTCAGCCGTTCCGCTATCATGAAGCCTGAAGGATGGAATGCGAGTCTTTCGTTCGGTCATCATTGAATGGATTGGAAATCCCCCTACGACACCCACTCCGGCAGCAGATGATCGACGCGGTTCACGAAGCGGATCAGCACCCGCCCATCGCTGCGAAAATCGAGCCGCGTCATCGCCGTGTTGTAATGCAGATAGAACATCGAGCGGTTAGGCAGTTGGTTGAACAGCGCCTTTAACAGCGCGTCGATGAATGTCCCATGCGTCACCAGCCCGATCCGCGCGTCGGGGTCGTCACCCGCGCGGCGGCGAAGTTCTTGCGCCACCGTGATCGCGCGCCCATAGGCATCTGCCATCGATTCGTGTCCGCGCGCCGGATTCCACCAGCCCGAATCCGTCACATCGGTTAGCAGCATGTAATTGGGGAAGTCCGCCAAAATATCCGTCCGATTGCGTCCCGGATAGCCGATCACGCCCGTCTCCGTCTCCAAGTAGATGCCGCCATGTTCATGGATCGCCACCCACACTTCTGGTTGCATCCCCAACGCACGCGCGATAGGCTGTGCGGTCTGGAGCGCGCGGTACATCGGGCTGCAATACAAATGCGTGAAATCGATGCCACGTTCGTTCAGCGTCTCGCTGTAGCCGGTCGTGTGATCGAATAACGGATCGCGGCTCGGCGCGCCGCTCAAATATTCCGCTAAAGCATCGGCTTGCTGCACGCCCAACGGCGTCAGCGCCGGATCGTGCGTGCGTGTCACCTGATTTTGCAGGACATTGTTGGACGATTGTCCGTGTCGAATGATATACAGTTCCATTTAAGCGCGGTTTCCTTCCGTGAGCATCCACACCGGACGCACATCCATATCCCACGCCGTCTCGACACGCGCCAGGGCGGCAGTCGGGGCGTTCAGATCGCCGTCGTCGGGGACATTCAAGCGATGATAGGCGGCGGCAGCGATCATGGCGGCGTTGTCGGTACACAAATTGAGCGGCGGATAGCGCACGGGCAGTTCGGTCTTGGCGCGCATCGTCTGGCGCAAGAGTTGATTGGCGCTGACGCCGCCCACGATGAAAATTTCGGTCGCATGGTATTGTTTGGCGGCGCGCGCGGTCTTTTCGACCAGCATATTGACCGCCGCGCGCTGAAAGCTCGCCGCCACGTTCGGTACGGAAATATCGGGGCGCAGCGGCGGCGCTTTGTTGGCACGGCGATCCGCGCGCGCGGCGTTCACATCTTTGCGCGCAGACGGCGGCACGGTGGCGGCGCGCAGCACAGCGGTTTTCAAACCTGAGAAGCTGAAATCGAGGTCGCTGTCCGTCTTGGCGCGCGGAAACTCATATGCCATCACATCGCCATTGAGCGCGGCGCGCTCGATATTGGGCCCGCCCGGAAATGGCAAGCCGAGCAAGCGCCCAACTTTATCGAACGCCTCGCCCGCCGCATCGTCGAGCGTGCCGCCCAGATGGACGTAATCGCCGTGTCCGCGCATGAGTATCAGGCTGGTATGTCCGCCGCTGACGATCAGAACGAGGACAGGGAACACAATTTCGCGCGTCGTTTCCGTCAGCCAGAGCGAATAGATGTGTCCTTCGAGATGGTTGACGCCGATCAGGGGCTTGTTCGCGCCCAACGCCAAGCCTTTGGCGTAGTTCACCCCCACCAACAGCGATCCAACCAAGCCGGGTCCTCGCGTGACCGCAATTGCATCGATGCGATCCAAGGTCACGCCCGCGTCGCTCAATGCCTGTGCCACGACGGGCGCAATCGCTTCGACATGCGCGCGCGATGCCAATTCTGGGAACACGCCGCCGAATTGGGCGTGTAGATCGACTTGTGACGCGATTACGTTGGACGCGATGGCGCGCCCATCAATGACGACGGCGGCGGCAGTTTCGTCGCACGACGATTCGATACCCAAGATGTACATGCAAATATCCACCCAAACAGCATGATCGGGAACAAATAACGTGGCAAAACATATAAAACGCTGTGGACAGCGGTGAAATAAAGGATCGGCGCAGCGACCATCAGCGTCAGCCGTCGCGTTGCGCGCCGTCGCAGACCGCGCAGCAACCCGATTGCGCCGAAAATCAATCCCCCATAGTGTACCATGTACAACGCCAGCTTGATCCAGAACGAGTCGCCGCGAGTCAACGCGATCAGCCCGTCCACTGTGCGATCTTCGCGCACCCAGTCCACGAACAGATCGCGCAAACTGCGTCCGGGCAGCGCCGTTGTGCCGTGCGGCTGAAGATAAGCGGACGCCAATTCGGACGCGCGCCGCGTCAGATAGCCAAGCGGATCGGCGGCAATCGTCGCGCCCGCCGCGCCGCCAAAATCGCGCTCGATATCGCCGTCGTCGGTGGTCGTCGCGCCGCCCGATGCCAATAATTGCGCGTCCACCGCCGTCGGATCGTCCCAGCCCGCCGCGCCCAAATAGAGGAACGCGGGCAGCCCTTCGCCCGCAATGACCCAGCGTCCCCAGCGCGCGCCGCTGTACAGCGTCCACGATCCGACGACGGCAGCGTACACGAGCGCGAACGCCACCGCGCGCCGCCCTGTCGTGACGCGCAGCACGACGGCGAACGCGATCAACAACAGCGGAAACGGAATCAACACGGCGCGCGTGAGCGTCGCCAAGCCGAACAAGACGGCGGCAAGAACCTCGCCCCCTCGCCCGCGCTCCATTTTAGGGCTTCCCTCACGCAACAGCGCCCACATCCCCCCTACTAGCAGAAACGTAAACGTCGTTTCCGTCAATATCTGCCCCGCCTCGATGATCAGCGCCGGATGCAGTGCCAGCGCCCACACCGTCAGCACCAGCGCGCGGCGATTCGCCGTCAAGCGATAGGCGATGCGCGCCGCGAACGCGCACGTCAGCGCGCCCATGATCGCGTGCAGCACCCAGATCGCCATCACGGCGGAGGCGGGCGAGAGAAGCGCTTGGGGGACGCCGATCACGATGAAATACAACGGCGGCGATGCAAGGCGCGAGACATCCGTCAGCATTGTCGGCGGCTGCATGCCCGTGATCAGCGCGTAGCCGTTGGCGAGATACCACGCGCTGTCCCCGCCGCCAACCGTGTACGCTGCCAGCGGATCGGCGTCGAACGCGACGATGAGCCGGACGAGGAAGGCGATCAACAGAATGAGGGCAACCTCACCCCCCAACCCCCGCCCCATGTGGAGAGGGCGAGTTTCCGCGTCGCGTTTCCCCTCTCCATTGCGTGGAGAAAAGGTCACGGGTTGAGGTGATCGCTTTGGAAAGGGGGGTGAGGTTGCTTTCACGGTGCGAACCGGAAGAACACAAACGGCGTTCCCGGCACGTCCGCCGCCCGCACGAAGCGCGCATCCATCTCCGCCCCGGCGTAGAGCGCGTTCAACGCCGGACGATTGGCGGGCATCAGCAGATAATCGACGCCATAGCGCGCCGCCGCCGCCGCGATGGTGTCGCGTGGTTCATATGGATAGATAATCGACTGAAAACCGACCGTGCGCACGATGTACGGGTCTTGCGTCATGAGGATGATCGCGCCGTCGCCGTTGGTATCGGGCAGATCGCGCGCTACATCCGCCGCCGCGCGCACCTGCATCACATAGGCATCTGTCGCGGCTACATCCGTGCGCACAAGTTGAATCGCGTTCAATGTCAGCGCGCCGATGATCAGCGCCATCGCGCCGCGCCGGATGCGGGCATCGCTGATGGCGCGTTCCAGCGCCAAGCCCGCGAATGGGAGCAGGAGCGGCACGACCCCCAAGAATGCTTTCTTGTAGCTGCCCGCTTGCGCCTTGTACGGCAAAAGCACGGTATACGCCACAAATGCGCCGATGATGAAGATCAACACAGGGAGTAGGGGCGCGGCACGCCGCGCCCACCTGCTCCATCCATACGGTGCGTCAACGGGCGAGACAGGTCGCGCGCCGACATCCCCCGCCGCATCATCGCGGCGCGTGAACCAGACCAAGCCGATCCCGCCGACCACCGCGACGGCGAGCGCGTCCCCGAACGCACGGAGCATCATCACGACTGCCGCCGCCATTTCAAACGCACGCTTGCCGATGATCTGCGCGGGGGTCTGCGCCGCCAACAGCGTGTCGAGCGTGAATGTGCGCCCATAGGCGTAATGATCGTCGTGATGGGTGAAAAACCACATGCTGCGCGTTTCTGGCGATCCGAGCGCGCCCGTCGCCGCGAGATTGCGCGCCAGCCACGGGGCGACGACGATCAGCGCGGCGAGCAGAAAAACCACTAACCTCACCCCCCTGCCCCCTACAACGTTGAAAACTAGGTTTGGAGCAGGGCGGCTCCCCCTCTCCAGATCGAGAGGGGGTCGGGGGATGAGGTTGAACAGGATCGCCGTCGGCACGAGCAGCAAGCCGTCATTGCGCGTCAGATACGCCAATCCGGTCAGCGCGCCCGCAAGGATCGCCGCGAACACCGTCCGCCGCGTCATGCACAGCAGCGCGCCCGACGCCAACAGCGCGAACGGAAGCGTTGTATCCGTTCGCAGACTGTTCAGCACCAATTCGGGCAGCGCCGCGCCCGCCGCCGCCGCGAACAGCGCGCCATCCGTGCCGATTTCGAGCCGCCGCGCGCCCCAATACGTCAGCAGCGGGACGAACGCACCCAGAATGACGAAAGCAATCAGCGCGACGCGCGGCGACACGCCGAACAGTGCCATCGGCACGGCGGCAAGCGCGGCAGTCAGCGGCATCCAATGGGCTTCGGGATGCACCAGCGCGGCAGGATCGCCGCTGTACTGCCAGATATAGTCGTTGGTGAAGCCGTTGCCCCCGACGAGCCGCACGCCGAGATTATAATAATGATTCGGGTCTGCCACGCCGGGAAAACTGACGCCGAGCCACAGCACAGCGCGCAAGCACAGCCCGCCAACGAGGATCAGCGCCAGCGCCCGACGCGGAAACGCAATCGTCATTCGCCGGCTGTGTCAGCCGCGCTCGTGCCGCGCGTCCGGTTTGTGTCAATCACCCGCTGCATCCCTTCCCAATCAGCGCGCGCGGCATAGGGCGCTTGTTCGATCCATGAACCGGGATCGCCCAATCGTTTTGCTCCGACCGCTTCGAGCGCCGCCTGAAGCTGTGCCTGATCCGCCGCCGCAAGTTTGGCGAATGTATCGATGCCAAGATCGCGCAGCGCGCCCGCAATTTTGGGTCCAATGCCATGAATGCGCGTTAGATCGTCCGCGAGGCGCTTTTCGCCGCCGCTGGCGTGTTCAATCGCCGCTTGGACTTCCACGGGATCAGCGGCGGGCGTGGCGGGCGCTGCCGTCGCCTCCCCAACCGGCTTGTGCTGTGCAACCTCGTCGCCGCTCGGCGCATCGGCACCGGGCGCATCTGGCGATGGTGGATCGGCGGGCGCGGCGTCCGCACCGTGCGCTTGTCCAGCGGGCGGCACATCAGCGGCGCTTTCGCGCGTGGGTGGATTAGCGGGCGGATCAGTCGGCGTAAAGGCGGGCGTTGTTTCGACTGCGGTTTCCGCGACGTTTATAATGGGCAGCGGCTGCGTCTCGACATCCGGCAGCGGTACCAAGAGTTCAACTGTCTCCATCTCAGGCAGCATCGATTCAAGCGTCTCCGCTTCGGGCGGCGCGGGCGTAAAAGTGGCGGCGGGTGTTGCAACCGGATCCATCGTCAGCGCGGGCGAGAGCGATGTACCCTCAATATCCGCTTCGGTTGCCGCGATGGGCGCGGGAACGGGGCGCACGATCAACAAGCCCGACTCATAGACGGGCAGCATTTCCTGAAGCACCGTCGCCGTGCTGCCCGGAAGGCGGACGAACAACACACCCAAACCCAGCGCGCCCAACAACAGCGCCAAGCCCGCATCGGTCAGCGGGGCGCGCGCGACAATTTGATTGGTGACGATCAACAACGCCGCCAACAGCAGCGTCGCAGCCACGCCATGGCGCAGCGAACGATCTTCGGACATACCACCATCCTGAACTTCATACTCAACTCAGCACAATCGACATGATGTTAACCGATGAAGGCGCGCCTTTGCAATTGGCGCGATTCAGATTACGATCAATTCAAGCAGATTGAGAAAATGTTCACAATGCGACAATGGATAGTTTGGTTGTTGATTTTTACGTTGGCAGGCTGCCGCGAGTCGCTGCAAGCCACGCCGACACCCGACAGCGCGTCCGCGCGGCTCGACCTGCGCGCCGAACCCGATCCGCCCACATCGGGCGACGGCACGCTGATGGTGACGGTGACGGATGCCGCTGGACAGCCTATCGACGGCGCATCGGTCAGTGCGCGCGGCGATATGACGCACGCGGGCATGTCACCGACGTTTGGACTCGCCGCTGGCAGTACGAACGGTGTGTATCGTATCCCGTTCGCTTGGAAGATGGGCGGCGATTGGATCGTGACCGTGACCGCCGTCTTGCCCGATGGAACGACGCTGACAGGCGAATATTCATTTACCGTGGAGGGATCATGATCGATGTGCTGCGTTTCCCCGTGATCGGGCGCGTCCTCAAGCACAAACGCGGACGCCTCGCGCTGCAAATCCCGCTGACGGCGCTGGCATTGCTGTTGGTCTACGACGGCTTGACCGGGACGCAAGTCGCCTCGCAGAACCTCGCCACCATCGGCGCATGGGTTCACTATCGCGGCTTGATCGTGCTGGCGCTGCTATTGGCGGGCAATCTGTTTTGTATGGGTTGTCCGTTCACGCTCCCGCGCACGCTGGCGCGGCGTTTGAGTATTCGCGGACGGCGCTTTCCGAAAATCTTGCGCGGCAAATGGATTTCGATTGGGACGCTGTTCGCGCTGTTCTTCGTCTACGAGTGGCTGGATTTGTGGGCGAGTCCGGCGCTGACGGCATGGCTGATCATCGCCTATTTCGTCGCGTCATTCGCGCTCGAAGCGGCATTCACGGAATCGGCATTCTGCAAGTATGTGTGTCCGTTGGGCGCGTTCAACTTCGTATACTCGACGATTTCGCCCACGCAGATCGGCGTCAAGAATCCGACTGTCTGCCGCGATTGCGTCGGCAAAGAGTGCGTCAACGGCAGTTACAGCGCGCAGCCCATCGTCCTGCTCGACACGATTCCGATTGCAACGGGCGCGATGCAGCACACGCACGATCAAAACGGCGTTCTCGGCTGTGGCACGCTGTTGTTCGCGCCGCAAATCCAGACGAACATGGATTGCACCTTCTGCCTCGACTGTGTGCGCGCGTGTCCGCACGACAATGCCAGTTTATTTGTGCGCGCGCCCGGCGCGGAACTGATACGTACCGATGCAGCGCGCGAGAGCGCATGGGCGAAACGCTACGACGTGGCATTGCTCGTGATCGGCTTGGCGTTCATGGGGCTGATCAACGCATTCGGCATGGTGCCGCCTGTGTACGCCGTGATGGAGTCGTTGGCAGACGGACTCGGCTTGCGCGCGTCGGGTTGGACGGATACGGCGATGGCGGGACTGGCGCTCTTGCTGATTTTCGGCGTCGGCGCGGTGATCGCCCCGGTCGGATTAGCATTCGCGGCATCATTCGCGGCGCGCGCGCTCACCAATACGGCAAAACGCGATAGTCTGCGCGTGGCGCTGTCATCGTTCGCGCCCGCGTTCGTCCCGATTGGCATGGGCTTGTGGGCGGCGCACTATGGCTATCACTTCTTGGTCGGCTTTTGGAGCATCGTCCCGGCGTTTCAGGCGTTCTTGCTCGATCATCGCGTGCGCTTCTTGGGCGAACCGAATTACGCGCTTGGCGGCGCGCCGAACGTAGAACTGATCGGCGCGCTTCAGACGGTGGCGCTGTTGGGCGGCTTCATCGGGTCGCTGTGGGTGGCACAGCGGATCGCGCTGCGGCTGTATAAGCGCAAGGCGATGCTCGGCTTGCTGCCGTGGGCGTTCGTGCTGCTGGCGATGATGCTGGTGGGGCTGTGGCTGTTCAGCCAGCCGATGGAGATGCGGGGGACGGTGTTTAGCTAGCGGCAGAGCGCAGGGCTAGCGCACGAAGACACAACGTATCATTCACCTCACCCCTGCCACCAAGACAAACGCATCACAAGAAACTCTTGGATCAAAAAGGGGCATCAGCGATGTGTAGGAGCGAGGCGCGCCTCGCCCGTCGCGCGGCGGCATCCCAAAAAGCGAATTTATCCCTCGTTTGTGGACGGGCGCGCCCACAGACACATGATTTTCACCATGCCCTTGTTCAGCAAAGACGCGGCGAATTTCATTAACACTCGCTATAATGAAAGGACGGTGTAAACACGAGGAGCGATCCAAATGGCGGGCAATCCCCCAGTCGATGTACAGGCATTCGGACAAAGCATGTGGTACGACAATATTCGACGCAGTTTGATCACGGGCGGCGAATTGAAGCGCATGATCGACGAGGACGGTGTGTTGGGCGTCACGTCGAACCCGACGATCTTTCAAAAAGCGATTGGCGACAGCACCGATTATGATGCCGCTTTTTTGACCATGCTCGACCTTGAGCCTTACAGCATTTACGAACACGTTGCGATTGAAGATATTCAAAACGCGCTCGATTTACTCCGCCCCGTCTATGATCGCACCAACGCGCGCGATGGCTACGTCAGTCTCGAAGTCTCGCCGCTGATCGCCAACGATACCGCGTCTACCGTCGCAGAGGCGAAACGCCTGTACGCCGCCGTCGCGCGCCCGAACGTGATGATCAAGATTCCCGCGACCACCGCCGGGATTCCCGCCATCGAAGAAGCCATCGCGGAAGGCATCAACATCAATGTCACGCTGATTTTCAGCGTCGCCAATTATGAACAAGTCGCCCAAGCCTTCATTCGCGGCTTGGAACGCCGCCACGCCGCCGGACATGACGTGAGTCGGATCGCGTCCGTCGCCAGCTTCTTCCTCAGCCGCATCGATACCATGGTGGATCGGATGCTGGACAACAACATGCGCGCGGCGCAGGGGCGCGATTTGGGGCGCGTGGCGCTCAACAACAAGCTGAAGGGCAAGACGGCGATTGCCAATGCCAAAGTCGCTTACAAATATTTCCAGCGCACCTTCTACGGCGACCGCTTCGCGGCATTGCAGGCGGCGGGCGCGCAAGTTCAGCGGCTGCTGTGGGCATCGACAGGCGTCAAGAATCAGGCGTACCCCGATACGATGTACGCCGACAACCTGATCGGGCGCGATACCGTCAACACTATGCCGCCTGATGCGCTGTCCGCCTTCAAGGATCACGGCACCGCGGCGGAAACGCTAACGCAGCGCGTTGAGGATGCCGAGCAGACGCTCGATCAACTGGCAGAAGCGGGCGTCAACCTCGACCAGATCACGGATCAACTGCAAGTCGATGGCGTCGAATCATTCTCCGAATCATTCCGCAGTTTGCTGACGCAGGTCGAAGCGCGCCGTAACGTCCTGAAGACCGGCATCATGCGGCGGCAGGAAGTCGCACTCGGCGTCCACACCGACGCGGTGCGCGCCGCGCTCAAGGATATGGAAAGCAAGTTCGTCAATGTGCGCCTCTGGAACAAAGAAGCCACCATCTGGCACACCAACCCGAACATCATGGCGAAGATCGTGGATCGGCTCGGCTGGCTCGACACGCCCAAGACCATCGATCAGGCGCGGCTGAAGGCATTGCAAACCGCCGCAAACGCCGAATTTGCCGCCGGCACGCTCAAGCACATCGTCTTGTTGGGCATGGGCGGCAGCAGCCTCGCGCCGGAAGTCCTCAGCACCAGCTTGGGCGTGGCGGACGGCTACCCCACGCTGCATATGTTGGACAGCACCGATCCGACGTACATCCGGCATATCGAGAGCCAAATTGACCTGAGCAAGAGTTTGTTTCTGGTGTCGAGCAAGTCGGGCGGCACGATTGAAACGTCGTCGTTCTACGAATATTTCTACGCGAAAACGGGCGGCAATGGCGCCCAGTTCATCGCCATCACCGACGCGGGCAGCAGCCTCGAACAACTCTCACGCGAACGCGGCTTCCGCGATGTGTTCATCAACCCATCGGATATCGGCGGACGCTACAGCGCGCTCAGTTACTTTGGACTGGTGCCAGCGGCGCTGATCGGCATCGATTTGGCGCGTCTGAACGGCAGCGTCGAAGCGATGTTCACCGCGTGCGCGTCCAGCATCAACACGCTCGAACATCCCGGCATGTGGCTCGGCACGATCATGGGCGTGTTGAGCGAAGCAGGACGCGACAAGGTGACGATCTTGTGCAGCCCGTCCATCGAGGGCTTCGGGGATTGGGCGGAACAACTGATCGCGGAAAGCACGGGCAAAGATGGGCGCGGACTCGTCCCCGTCGTCGGCGCAACCGTCGGCAAGCCGCACGACTATTCGACGGATCGGGTGATCATCCATCTCCGTGTGGAAGGCGACGACAACGACGAACTCGACGCGGGCGTGAAGGGGCTGCAAGAAGCGGGGCATCCGCTCGTCAAGCTGCATCTGCCCGACGCCTACGCGATTGGCGGCGAGTTCTTGCGCTGGGAATATGCGACGGCGATTGCGGGCGCGCTGCTGCACATCAATCCCTTTGATGAGCCAAACGTGACCGAGAGCAAGCAGAACACAGGCAAGCAGTTAGACGCCTTCAAGACGACGGGCGCGCTGCCGACCAGCGCGCCGCTGTTGCGCGAGGCGGGCGCGGCGCTGTACGGCGATCCCAAGACGGCGACGGCGATCCAGCGGTTGGCGGCGCAGCATCATTTCGACGCGAACACCGTCAGCGGGCTGCTGGCATCGCTGTTGAACTCGTCGCAAGCGGGCGATTATGTGGCGCTGTTGGCATATCTACCGATGCAACCGGAGATCGACGCGGTGTTGGAAGATATCCGGCGTCAGGTGCGCCACGCCACGCGGCGGGCGGTCACGTTGGGCTATGGACCGCGCTTCTTGCACAGCACGGGACAACTGCACAAAGGCGGCGCGGACAACGGCATCTTCATCCAGATCACGCGCGACGACAGCGCCCATGATGTGGCGATTCCGGGCGCGCCCTATACTTTCGGCGTATTGAAGGCGGCGCAAGCGGCGGGGGACATGGAATCGCTGACCAGTCGCGGGCGGCGCGCGCTGCGCTTGCAGCTGACGGGCGACGCTATCACGGGCTTGGACGTGCTGTTGCAGGCGATTGCGATGGTGGCGACCCGGCGGCAGTAGAGAAAAAAGAGGAACGCAAAGGCACGAAGGTGCAAAGACGCATGGGAAAATGAGCCGATGCACCTTCGATTGGATTACGAAGTATGAACACGCTTCATTCGATCAAAAATCAATATCGCGGTATCAACGCGCATTTTCACAGCCATTTGCTGCACGAATCGGCGTGGAATCGATTGCACAATTATCACATTGGCAAGCTGATGGAATCGCTGAAGGCACAGCTTTTGCCGATGGGGTACACGGCGCAAATCGAAGAATCGCTGCAAATCCGACGGTTGGACAGCGTTGACACGTTCAACCGCCGCGCCGATCTGATGATCCGCGACCTTCAGACGGGGCGAATGGGAGCGGGAACGCTGCTGGCTGAACGCGACATCATTCCATTGATCGATTTGCTGCCAGAGGACAGCGAATCGCCCTATAGCGCCGTTGCCTTGATCGAGCGCGCAAGTGGCGATGTCGTGGCGTGGGTCGAACTGCTGTCGCCATCGAACAAGGGCGAAACGCGCGACGCCCATTCCTATCTCGCCAAGCGCCGTCTTTTGCTCGAAAGCGGCGTGACGGTCGTCGAACTCGATTATCTGCACGACAGCCCGCCAACATTCCCGCGCACGCCCGACTACCGTGCCGGCGGCGCGGGCGCGCATCCGTATCGCGTCGCCCTGCTCGATCCGCATCCCAACTTCCGCGATGGACGATCAATCGTGCGCGGCTTCGACGTTGATACGGCGATCCCGTCGCTCGATGTCCCCTTGCGCGCGGGCGATCATCTGCTGTTCGATTTCGATGCGGCGTATCAAAAGACGTTCGCAGATGGTCTGTTCGGGCTTGAGGAGATCGATTACGCGCAGTTACCCGCGCGTTTCGACTTGTATCAGCCCGACGATCAAGCGCGCATCCTCAACCGCATGATCGCGGTGTTGAACGCGGCGAACGCGGGCATCGATCTGGAAACGGTGACACTTGTCCCCGCCGCGCTCCCATTGGACGAGGGACTGCGCGAATTACAACGTTATTCGTCCCTGTAAAATTCGATCTCGTCCACGCGCCGCACCACGCGCGCCGGATTGCCCACCACCACCATCCCCGCTGGAACATCTTTCGTCACCAGCGCACCCGCCCCCACCAGCGCCCGCGCGCCCACGCGCACGCCGGGCAGAATCGTCGCGTTCGCGCCGATGATCGCGCCGCGTTCGATCTGCGCGCCTTCGAGTCGATCTTTCGCACCCTTGCTGACCGGATAGCGCGCGTTGGTAATCATCACGCCGGGTCCCAGCCAGCAGCCGTCCTCCAAAATCGTGTATTCCGGCACGAACACGCGGCTGTGCAGGCGCACGCCGTCGCCAATCGTGACGTGATGTTCGAGGATGCTGCCCGTGCCGATGCTGAAATCCGCGCCGATGGTGTTGTGTTCGCGGATCGTGACGTGGTGTCCGGTTTGCAGCCGCACGCCGATGGTGTTGCCCGCGTAAATCACCGTATGCGAGCGAATCACACAGCCCACGCCGAACGTCAGCGCGTGTTCGCCATCATTCGCGCCGCGCGGGGGCTTGCCCAAGACGACGAATTCATCGATCTGTGCGTCGTCGGGCAGATAGACGTTGGCGTAGCGGCGAATCAGCGCGTCACTCATTTTTCTCTGCGTCTCTGCATTCTCTGCGCTAAAGAGTCTTTTTCTTTACCCCGACTCGCGCGCCACGCGGATCATCTCCGCTAAGTTGTGTCCGACGATCCGGTATTCTTTGCCGACGCGCAGTTGCAGGGGCCCGTTGAACGGCGCGGCGTGCAGCACTTCGACCGTCGAATGCGGCGTCAGCCCTAATGCCGCCAGATATTCGAGGCGGTCGCGTTCGCGCGTGCGCACCCGTGTGATCGTCAACAGCAGTTTATGCGGCGCATGAGTCAGCAAGATATCGTCCGGCGCGACGATCACGCCGTCGGCATCCGCAATCGGTTCGCCGTGCGGACAGGTCGTCGGATTGCCCGCCATGCGCGCCATGCGCTCGATCAGCCGCTCGGTCAGGTTGGCACTCATGCGCGCGGCTTCATCGTTGACTTCATGCCAACCGAAGTGCATGACCGTGACGAGGAACGCCTCGACGATGCGTTGACGGCGAAGCTGCTTGAGGGCTTCGCGTTCGCCCGCGGGCGTCAGGCGAATGCCCTGATACGGCTCATGCAGCAGCAAGCCTGTTTCGCGCAGTTTTGAGATCATGCGGTTGACGGCGGGCGCGCTCACGTTGAGCAGATCGGCTAACGCGGACGTGCTGACAAACGGGTGACCGAGCAGTGCTTGTCCGGCGGGTTCGGGGAGCGTATGCGCGTCGGTCTCGCCGTGATCTGCCAAGCGGTAAATCTCAGCGAGATATTTGCGCATCGTGTCGCTTAAACCCACCGCATCAAGCGCCTCGATGGGTTCTGACGGGGCTTTACCAGCCATGCTCAAGGCGCGCGATCAGGCGTTCGGGCATGTCGAATTGGCGCATCCGCCATTGGACGGCGCTGATGTCATAGGGGATACGGCGATGTTCCCAGACGTTGGTTTCCACATCGAGGATCGCGTAGGCGGCGTCGGGGTTGGCGTCGCGCGGCTGTCCGACGCTGCCAGGATTGATGATCTGGCGGTGTCCGTTCAGGCGCAGCTTTTGGCGATAAACGGGCATGATCGCCTCGGTCTCGCCCGCATCGCTGAGTTGTTCGTAGATGATCGGCTGATGCGTGTGTCCGACGAGGCAGTACGGCGTCTCGAAGTGCGAGAAGTTGAGCGCGGCGATCAGCGGTTCGAGGATGTACTCCCAAACCGGCTCGCGCGGGCTGCCATGCGCCAGCGTATAATCGCCAATCACAAAGGTGGTCGGCAGGGCTTCGAGATAGGCGGTGTTTTCCGCATTGAGGGTGGTGCGCGTCCAATCGACGGCTTTGCGCGCGTCGGGGTTGAACGTGCGAATGTCGAGGCGACCGAGCGCCGCCCAATCATGATTGCCCGCGAGGCACAGATGCGGCAGCGACCGCAGGCGGTCAACACATTCGTTGGGGTCGGGACCGTAGCCCACTACGTCGCCCAAACACCAGACGTATTCCCAATCGCCTTTGGCGTCGTCCAATACAGCGTCGAAAGCGGTCAAATTGGCGTGAATGTCGGAAATGATCAGAATACGCATGGCAACCTAAACCTACGATGGCGTAAGGACTATTTATTCGTCTGGGGTTTATGATAGCACGAATTGATAAACGCAAGCATAACGTTTCCGCGCGCTGGGAAAAAATGACGATCTTGTTATAGATGATGGCAAATCCGCTACAATTGAACGTCTCATTCCTGCTGAATCAAGCATTCTGCCGAGAGCGATATCCTGTGAACTATCAACCTGACCCGATTCCGCCGCTAGGATCGCTTTGCCATTATTTTGTCGATGAAGCGGGCGATCCAACGCTCTTCAATGCAAAAGGGGATGTAATCATCGGTCAGGAAGGATGTTCCCGTTATTTTATGTTAGGTGTTTTGCAAGTCGCTGACCCGCTCAAACTGGCTGATGCGCTCAATCCACGTCGCGCCCAGCTTGTCAATGACGCTTATTTTCGTCGTATTCCATCCATGCAGCCGCAAAATCGCAAGACGGCGCTCATGTTTCATGCGAAAGATGATATTCCAGAAGTGCGCCGCGAGGTTTTCGCGGAAATCATGCGCCACGACGAGCTAAAATTTTGCGCGGTGGTGCGCGATAAAAAGCTCGGCATTTTGCGCGAAGTCCATACCTATCAAAACAAACGCTATCAGCCGAATGAGCAATATGATCGGTTGGTCAAACGATTATTTAAAAACCGCTTGCATAAAGAGGACGAATACCGAATTACATTTGCAACGCGCGGCGCGAAAGATCGAACGCGGGCATTGAGTAAGGCGTTGGAGGAAGCGCGAAACCGTTTTGAAAAGCAGTGGAATATTCACAGCAGCGCACCCATTCGCATCGAAACCATTCCGGCTCATCAGCAAGCCTGTCTGCAAGCAGCTGATTATTTGCTTTGGGCATTGCAGCGGTGTTATGAAAAACGGGAGGATCGCTACCTAGACTTCGTGTGGTCACGCTGTCATTTGGTACACGATGTGGATGATCATCGACAAAATCATAAAGGGGTGTACTACAATCAGAAGTCTCCGCTGTTGATCGACATGTTGCCGCCGTTGGAGACCTAAAAGTGCATCAAAGGATATAGGATTCATTGAATCACACGGCATGAAGCCGAATTTTGTCCTTTGATACCTTTATAGTGTAATTCGTTTTGTATATTGTGTCAAAATACGAAAGGACGCGCATGAGCGAGACAACCGAATGGGTCAGCCTGCGCCAAGCGGCTGATCTGCTGGGCGTGCATCCGGCGACGGTGCGCAATTGGGCGGACAAGGGCGACCTGCCGTCACGCCGCACACCCGGCGGACACCGCCGCTTTCGCCGCGCCGATGTGACGCATTACGCCGTCGCACAGGGCGAAATCAGTAAGGTCGAATTGCAAGTGATCATCCAGAACGCGCTCGGACAAACGCGGCTGCAAGTGGGCAACGGCAAGCTGATGAGCGAGACATGGTATGCGGCGATGAGCGAAGGCACGCGCGAACAACTGCGCACGGCGGGGCGGCGCGTGCTGGAGGGCTTGCGTCAATATCTGGCGCATGGCGCGCCGGACGAGCGGCTGTCGGACGCCATCGCCATCGGCAAAGATTACGCGGCGCTGTTGGCGTCGGACGGTCTGACGTTGCCGCAAGCGGTACGCGGCTTCTTTTACTTCAGCGAGTTCGTGATCAACGCCATCGTTACCTGGTCGGAGATCACGCTACCGCACAGCGTCTCGGACTGGACGACGCTCGTCCGGCAGGTCAACACGTTCATCCATGCGATGCTGCTGTCGATCATCGAATATTATCAGGAAGATTGAGGGGATATCCGATGGAAACGATCCGCTTGCGCGCGCACATCGGTGCAGATGGACTGCTGTGCGTCCAAACACCCGTTGAAACGGTCAACATCGATTACGATGTGGTGATAATTGACAGCGTTCACAATCATGTTCAGCGCGACGATGGATGGGCGTTTATTAATGCACATTATGGCGGTTTAGCCGACGATCCGATAATGCGCCCGACTGAACTGCCCTTCGACCAGCGATAGCAGGAACTTCTATTCTGAACCGCACCGCTTGGATCGCCCTCAGCCTCGTTCCCGGCATGGGCGCGAAACGCCTTAGCCAACTCTCCGCTCATTTCGACGGCGATCTGTCGGCGATCCTCGCCGCTGATGTGCCGACGCTGTGCCAGGTGCCGGGCATCGGCGCACACACCGCCGCCGCGATCCGCACAATCCACATGGAGCGCGCCGAAGCGCAGATCGCCCGTTGGACGCGCGCGGGCGTCCGCATCGTGACACGGCATGACGCCGACTATCCCGCGCCGCTCACACGCTTGACCGACGCGCCGCCGACACTGTTCATCCGTCAAACACTGCCAAATCCGTTCACCGAGACGCCCGATCCGCGCGAGACGGACTTAGAAGCGTGTCTGAGCCGCATCTGCATCGGCGTCGTCGGCACGCGCCAGCCATCGGACGCGGGTGCGTTCGCCGCGCGCGCCGTCGGGGACGCGGTGGGACGCGGCGGCGGGACGGTCGTCAGCGGCTTCGCACTCGGCGTCGATTGGCTGGCGCATGGTGGCGCGATCATCAACGGTGGACGCAGCATCGCCGTCTTGGGCAGCGGCGTGCTGAATATTTATCCGCCAGAGCATCGCGCGTCAGTCATACGCTTTATAGCGCGCGGCGGCGTGTTCATGTCGGAGGTCGCCCCGGACGCACGTCCATCGTCGGCGGCGCTGATCGCGCGCAACCGGATCATCAGCGGGCTGTCGCGCGCGGTGATTCTGGTCGAATCGAACGCCGACGGCGGCGCGCTGCATACTGTGCGGTTCGCGCGTGCGCAGGGCGTCCCGGTCTACGCGCTCGATCTCGATGCGACGGGCAACCGCGCGCTAATCGCGGAGGGGACGCGGATCGTCACGTTGGACACCATGAACGGATTAGCATGGTTAGAATCGCTTGATCCGGTATCCTATACTCCACAGATCATCTAAAGGATTTTTGGAATGAACAGGCTCCGTTTGACGATGGCGCAAGCCGTCATTTACTGCTTACAAAATCAATTTGTTGAGTCCGATGGCGTCGAAACGCCGTTTTTCGCGGGCTGTTGGGGCATCTTCGGGCATGGCAACGTCGCCGGCATCGGGCAGGCGCTCCAACAGTATGCCCCGTCGTTCCGCTACTATCAGGCGCGCAACGAACAAGCGATGGTGCATACCGCCGTCGCCTATGCCAAGATGAAGAATCGGCGCGCGGCGTTCGCCTGTACGTCCAGCATCGGACCCGGCGCGACCAACATGATCACGGGCGCGGCGGTGGCGACGGTCAATCGGTTGCCCGTGCTGCTGCTGCCCGGCGATATCTTCGTGGAGCGCATCCAAGCGCCCGTCTTGCAGCAGTTGGAAAGCGAACACAGCCAAGATATGTCGGTCAACGACTGCTTCAAACCCGTCTCGCGCTATTGGGATCGCATCAATCGCCCGGAACAAATCATCACGGCGCTGCCCGAAGCGATGCGCGTCCTCACGTCGCCCGCCGATACGGGCGCGGTCACGCTCAGTTTGCCGCAAGACGTACAGACGATGGCATATGATTATCCCGCTGCCCTGTTTGAGCGGCGCGTCTGGCATATCCCGCGCAATCGTCCGGATCGCGCCGCATTGGAACGCGCCGCCGCCCTGATTCGGAGCGCGAAACAGCCGTTGATCGTTGCAGGCGGCGGCGTCCATTACAGCGAAGCGGAAGCTGCCTTACAATCATTCGTGGAGCAAACGGGCATCCCCGTGGGTGAGACGCAAGCGGGCAAAGGCGCGCTCCCCTACAATCATCCGCTGAATCTTGGCGCGCTCGGCGTGACCGGGACGCCCGGCGCGAATATCATAGCGCGCGAAGCCGACGTGATCATCGGCATTGGCACGCGCTACAGCGATTTCACGTCGGCGTCGAACACGGCGTTCCAAAACCCGGACGTGAAATTCATCAACATTAATGTTGCGGAGTTCGACGCTTACAAACGCGGCGCGATCCCGCTGGTGAGCGACGCGCGCGCCACACTTGAGGAATTAGGTTCGCTGTTGGATGGCTATCGCACCGACGCCGCGTATCAGGCGCGCGCCCGCCAGTACAACGCCGACTGGGACACCGAAGTAGCGCGCATCTACAACTTGGAACACGAGCCGCTGCTCAGTCAAGGCGAGGTGATCGGCGCGGTCAACACGCTCTCGCGCCCGCACGATGTGGTCTTGTGTGCGGCGGGGAGTCTGCCCGGCGACCTGCATAAGCTGTGGCGCACGCGCGATCCGAAGGGCTATCACCTCGAATACGGCTTCAGCACGATGGGCTACGAGATCGCGGGCGGCTTGGGCGTCAAGCTGGCTGATCCGGCGCGCGAGGTGTACGTGATGGTGGGCGATGCGTCGTATCTGATGATGAACAGCGAGATCGTCACGGCGGTGCAGGAAGGCATCAAGCTGATCATCGTCCTGATCGACAATCACGGCTATGCCAGCATCGGTGGGCTGTCCAAGTCGGTCGGCTCGGACGGCTTCGGCACGAAATATCGCTATCGTACAGCGGGCGGACAGCTCGACGGGGACACGCTGCCCATCGATTTCGCCGCCAACGCCGCCAGCTTGGGCGCGCGCGTGATCCGCGCGGCGAACCGCGACGAACTCGCGGACGCGCTGACGGCGGCGCAAGCGAGCGCGGACACCGTGTGCATCGTCGTGGAGACGGATCGGCGCGAGCGCGTGCCGGGCTACGAAGCGTGGTGGGATGTCGCCGTCGCGGAAGTCAGCGACAATCCGGCGGTGCAGGATGCGCGGGCGCGCTATACGGGCGCGAAGGCGCGGGAGCGGCATCACTTGTAGGGGAGAAGCGTGCCGCCGTCCTCGTTGGCTTGGGTTGGGGATGGCGGCACAGCGGCGCTAGGACGCGGACAGGACCGTTGCCAGCGGGATGATCTCCAACAAGCCGGGGATCATGTTGGGATCGTCGCTGATTTGGTCAATGGGGATCAAGCCGCCAATCGCCAGCAGGTTGTAGACCGGATTCCATGCGAGGCTGGTCAACTGTGCCTCGTAAGTGAAGGTTTCGAGCGTCTCGCCCGTTTCGGTATTCAGGATGTAAAGCTGCCCATCTTCAGTGATGGCGGCGGCGCGGCTGCCCGTCGGGTCGATGAACAGCGCATCGGTGATCGTCTGGTCGGTTTGCAGCACGACCCGGATTTGTTCGCCGCGTTCGACATCCCACAGGCGCACGCTGCCATCGCGTCCGCCCGCGCTAATCAGCGTTGTGCCGTCAGCGCTCCAGTCGATGGCAGATGGAAATCGATCATAAGTACCAAAGCTGGTTAAACTCAACTCGCCTTCTTCAATTCTTGCTAGTCCAATTCCACCTGTAGCGCTGAAAGCAAAGTGAGTGTTATCAGAACTCCACGCGACATCGCTCAATGTTACTGAAAATTCGCTTGTTGTAGATTCCAATGATTGCACATCTAAAATTCGAACTCGATCAAAACCTGATGTAATGATCTGATTCCCCAATGAATCTAATGCGATTTCATATATTCCTCCGTCATACGGGAATATAACCCTTTCAACTAACAATTCACCGGTTTCTGTATTCCACATTCTTATAAATCCGTCTGAACCGCCGCTAAAGAGAATTTGCCCCTCCATCCCCCAGTCAATATCCATCGTTTTGCCTTCGTGGGCATTCAGTGTTGATATAAAGCTTCCTTGTCGATTTGTGAAATTGATGTCACCATTTCCCATCGCCAACGCTATTTTTTCGCTATCTGGTGACCATTCTAAAGTCAATATGCCAATTGCTTCTGACGCTCCGCCATCTTGTGCAATTATAGGCGTGGTTAAAAACCACAACCCAACAATCGCAAAAACATGTAGTATGTGAAGTGAAATGTGCATGAGCTTGTCCTCATCAACTCGAATTCGTGAAAATACTACGGAAAAATACTACGCATGACTTGATTCATAAAGGCATACCGAACTTCGCCGGGCATTCCCGGATCAAATCCCGCTCCCGGATTAAGCCAGTCACGGTTCAAGAATCCTGACCATGGTTCAGGAAACACGCCAGTTGGACAACCAATCGGTAATCCGTTATTGGTGGGAACAGATGTGATGGGTGTACTATTGTCGAGGGAGTTAAATCGGTAAACCCAATTTAAGAACATATCGGCGGACGCTTCGGTGATGTCGTTTACGGGGCTTTGTTGAAAATTTGTTGGCACGCCGTTAGTATGTGGACTACTTCCCCAACCACGGCTACCGCGTTGAAACCCATTCAACAAGCCAAACACAACATACCGAGTGTTAATATTTGCTGGGTTCGTTGGACACGAGTCAACACTGACATTACCGCCCATTGAATTTCTAAGGGCATATCCGCTTCTATAATCGACTATATGCCCTAATTCATGGACAGTCGTATATTCGTTCACTATAAGGTTTGGGTTAGGCTGCGTTGCATCTCGACCATTACAGATGATCGCTTTTGGAAAAGTCGCGTCGCCAGGAAAGGCTTTGCAGTTCCCGTGATTAACGTCATTATAAGTTATGGTAACAGCATTGCCCTGTACGTTGGTATAAGTGAACTCCACATCTGGTATGGGGTTACTAGTCGAGGTCTGCGCGTTATTGGCACGTACAAACAGGATTGTGTCGCTTTGGGTACCCGCAGCAATCGTACTATTCCACACGCCGTCCGTGCTGGTGGGCTGCGCCGATAAGTTGAAAACCGCGCTGGCAACCTGTTCGATACCGCGTTGGACTTGCGCGGTTTCAGTTAAACTCCAAGAGCCTGTTGTACTCGACAACATTTGGTATCGATACGACAGAACAGGATCGATAAATGGCGGTGGATTGAAACGACAGATCGTCCCATAGGATCCAAGTGATCCGCCCGTTCTCAAGTGAAAATTATCGAATTTAAGCGTGCCAGGACCAGACGTACTGTCATAAATTGAGACTTGAACCGCGTTCCATTGGGCGTCGGTGTGCGTCCATATCCGATACGAACGCATGAGCGAGTCGGGTTCGAGCCAGAAGCTGCAGAACCGAATGCTGGGTGAGGTCGTGGGCCACGTTGAGTCATTCAAAATGATCGAGATTCGTTTGCGAGTCGAACCCATGTTGGCGGCGTTGAAGTGTAGAGTCAGCACAGTATTGATGGGTATCGTAACGCCTGTATTGTTGAATGCTTGTCCACCCGCGTAAGGAAGGGTCGCTGCTGGCGTCAGCCACAGTGTACCAAAACCTATGTTAGTGTTTATACCATTGAAAGACCACCTATCGCCCGATGTCTGAGGAGAGAGAAACGTCGGATTGCGCACAAGGTTACGCCCCATAGCGCCAACATGCTCGACCAGCATGTTTTGCTCTCGGCAGTCGGTGCTTCTTAGAAAGGATGCGCCTGGGTTAGTATCGTAAAACATGGCGGCGTTATCGAGTTCGATCCAACCACCGCCATCGGTGGATGCTTCATAAATCGAAAGCGTTGCATCGTTCCATCCGATAATTGTGGACGCCAAAATGCTATACGGTTGACGCGACGTCATATTGGGTTCGAGCCAGAAAACACAGGCGACCTGTTCTTGAAAATTGTAATCGTGAGCGACAATCGTCACGCGCTTGTAGAGTGTAGGATGTTTGTTCGCCATCCAAATGCCGATTTGTAAATTGCGCTGCGCAGGAATATCGACAGTTGTTGGCTGAAGAATGACCGCCGAATTCGCATTTGGCAATCGATGAAATCGCAAAATGCTGTTCGTAGGGGATTCATTATATATTTCTGCGTTAATATATAAGGGATATGGTGGTTGATCGGAGCCGGGACCCGTTGAATAGGCTTGCCACTTACTTCCAATTGGTAAGCTAAACGAGCCATCAGAAATAATGGGTGTGTATGATGGGTTGAATGTAATTGGTGCTTCACTATCAGCAGGTATGATCGGCGGCTGGCGCGTCACGATCTGCCCGCCGTCCTCATACATTGAGCCTTCGGCGTCGATGAAGGGGGTGAGCGTCGGTGCGGTCGTGGCGGCGATTGGAATTTCGGGCAGGAGGGCGAGCGTGGCAGTGGCAGCGGGTTGTCCTTCGCTGGACGTGCCTTCTTGTGAGAAGACCAGCGCGCCGCTCGATACAGCGAGCATCAAACTGGTGATAATCAGAACAAGTGTTTTTTGCGACACATCGATACAACCCTCTATGCCCAAGCCATCATGAAGCACAGCATCGTATAAATCGCCGCACTTGTCAAGTTAAGCGTTATCGCATCGATATGACAGCGATGAAGTAACCGCCCATCATCGGCTGCTTACACTTTACGCTGACGTTGATCACCCCGGCTTGCGCATGATCGCGTACACCGCCACCCCCGCCACCAAGCCCCAGAACGGCGCGCCAATCCCGAACAGCGAGAAGTCCCCCGCCGTACACAGGAACGCGATCACCGCCGCATCACGATGCGCGGGCTGCTCCAGCGCGCCCGCCAGCGAATTGCCGATCACGCCGCTCAACGTCAGCCCCGCGATGGTCGAGACGAACACGGGCGGAAAGCCCGCAAACAGCGCCACGATGGTTGTGCCGAACACGCCCAACACGACATGCCATACGCCCGACGCGACGGCGGAGGCGTATCGTTTGTCCGGGTCGGGCTGTGAGTCGGGTCCCACCACAATCGCCGCCGTCAGCGCGCCCAAGACGTTGCCATGCCCGCCGAACAACGCCAAGACGATGGAATTGATGCCCGTGATCGCCAAAATGCCGTTGATCGGCGCGTCGTAGCCGTTGGCGCGCAAGACCGCCAGCCCCGTCGCGTACTGCGAGACAAGCGCCAGCGCGAACAACGGCAGCGACAGACTCAGCGCCGCATTGAGCGTGAACGTCGGCGCGTAGACCAGCGGCAGCGTCGGCGTCAACGTCACCCCCGCGAAATTCAACTGCCCCATCGCGCCCGCAATCACAATCCCGATGACCATTGCGCCCAAACTCGGCGCGCGGAAATTGAGTCGCTTCAGCGCGAAGAACACCCCGATCATGGCGACTACCAACAGCGGATTTTCGGGCAGTCGATTAAAAATGCCGAGTCCGAAGCGCAGCAGCACGCCCGCCAGCACCGCCATCACGACGGGCTGCGGGATCAGCCGCATCGCCCGCCCGAACAGCCCACTGACGCCCAACAGCGCCAGCGCCGCCGCGCACAGGATATACGCGCCAATCGCCTCCGACAGCGGAAAATTGACCAGACTGGTGGTCAGCAACGCCGCGCCCGCCGTCGAGTACGGCGATGTGAGCGGCTGCCGATACAACAGCGACATCAAGATCGTAGCGACGCCGTTCCCGACGACCACCGCCCACACCCACGACGCCGTTTGTTCCGGCGTGAAGTGCGCGCGTTCGGCGGCTTGCAGGATAATGGCAAGGGGACCTGTGTAGCTGATCAGAACGATGATGAAGCCCGCCGTCACGCCGGACAGCGTGAGCGAACGCGGCAGATCGCGCAGATTACGAACGACATTGGCGAGCGTCGGCGCGCTCGGCGGTATGCGCATCAGTTGTTGGGTCATGCTGTTTCCAAACCAGTCCAAGCGGCGCAATGAAGCAGCGGAGCGGTCAGCGTGCTTTGAGCAGCGCGGTCAGCTTTTCGAGATCGCTGTAGGTGTACGTAAAATACTGAACGGTGGCGATTTCAGGCGGGAGTTTTGCCGAACGGCAGATCAGCGGGTAAATCCGCTTGTCGTTGTTGAAAAAGTAGCGGTATTCATATTTGACATAACGCGACGCCAACGCTTCGGGCGAGACGCACAGGATCATCTGGTCGCAAGCGTCGAGCGCGCCATTGATCGTATCCATCCAATCCGTGCCACCTTCGATCAAGTGTTGATCGATCCACACGTTCAATCCATCGGCGCGCAAGCGATCCACCAGCGGACGAACGAATTCGTCCCAATCGCCGCGTTGATAAGAGATAAAAATCAACGGCGCAGACGACGGTTTCGGCGCGGCGTCGGTCAGCCATGGACCATCAACAGCGGGCGGCTGGGGCGCAGCGGGTTTCGCATCGCCCGCTGCCGTGGGTCGATCAACGAGCGGCGTTTCCGGCAGAACAATCAGTTCGCGGAGGAAATGCCGGATGTCTTCGAGCAGTGACAAGGCGTAGAGCGAATGCACCGACTTAAAAATCGGCGGCATCCTGATATCGGCGTGCGTAATCACGGCGCGCAGTTGGACATTTTGCGCGCCGAAGCGTAAGTTGACCAGTTTTTCCGCTGGTTCAGGCGTCTTGTCGAGATCATCGGGCGAGTCGCCCATGAGCATCAAGACAATCGGCGCATAATCGCCGGCGCGTCCGCCTTCATCAGCATGGGCGTGCATTTGAATGTCCGCCGTGACCGCCCGCAGCGCCGACGCCATGCTGCGGTAGCTGCGCGTAAATGTCACGGATGAATAGCGAAAAATATTCTCTTTCACATCGCGCAGCGGCGTGAGCGGCAAAATAACGTGGGCATCGACGCCAAAAACCATCATCTCGATCTGCGCCGCGTTGGCGCATTCGGGCATTTTTCGCATTTCTTGGAGCAGCAAATCGACCCAATCGTTGACCTTCGAGCGCGTGAGGAGAGGGATGTGCGCGTCGAACACAAAATAGAATAAAAAGCGGCGTTCGTGCTTAGTTTGCGCCTGATCGATCATAAATCCCTCTGGTATCAGCCCTCACCTGATTTGAGGAGCTGAAGATGATTCTATCAGTCCCCCGCTGCCGTCGCAACTTGAGGTGTCGGTTTCGTCGGCTTGACCGATATCCGCATCGTCAGCATCGACGCGATCAAACTGTTGTCGGACGCGACGTGCGGATTACTTGACATAAGCATCGATAGGCATGTACGATTTTTTCGATCACACTGTTGTCGGGCGCGACGTGCGGGTCACCCTGAACGACTTCATGATTCCGCGGGACGATGTGCCGAAAGACGTAGTGAACGCGGTCAAGCATTGGTCGGAATGGATCGACTATTGGGCGGTTGACTTCAATTATCGAGACGACACGTTCCATAACGAATGGCAAAGCTACCGCACACGGTAGGATCGCAGCTTTTGGTCAATCACCTGTATGAACAGACGGGAACATATACGGTTGTGGTGAAGGTGATCGATATTTTGGGGAACGACACGACGAAGGCGATCACCGTAGAGGTGAGATGATGAGTTTCAAGCATTCATACATGGTGATCACGACGAATTTTGAACTCGAACCCGTTTTGGACAGCTACCTGAAAACCTATCCAAACGGTGATTTCAGCACATATCAAGTCATGTTCAAGAGCCTGAATGAACGCGCAGAGGGCGAAATCTCATATATCATTGTGCTTGAACCAAAACAGGGCGAGATAAGAGACGTGAAATTTCATCACTTCCTGAAGTCACATTGTACGCTGCACAGGCTCACTGCATCTGCAAGTATCTTGAACAACGTTTTTCCAACCTTGAGCGATGCAAGACAAGCGCATTATTTCGGATTGCCGCCTGCTAAATAGCAAAAGAGACTATCATGTTGACGGATAAGACGATTGCGATCTATCCAAAGCTACTCGATTTTTGTAACTACTCAGCCATCATTTGAGGGAGAAATAGGTTGTTTTCGACAAAAACCCTCAATCTTTTGAGGGAGAGCCTATTCTCATCGCAGACAAATTTGGCGTTTCAATTTGCCAAA
>DAOTUQ010000008.1:0-24121 GCA_034437055.1 Anaerolineae bacterium | reverse complement strand
CGTTGATGGTACTGCGAGGGCGACTTCGTGGGAGAGTAAATCGCTGCCAACTTGAATGTTTTGGTGTGAGCGGATGCCGCAAGGCATTGCTCTGTTGCTCCTTCGCGCGTTTTTTCTTTGCCTAAAACTCGAAATACAAAATCCAGCGACGGCGAACTGCCGTCGTTTTGATTCGTGTTAAAATTGACGCATCGTACATCCTGTGGAGATGTTCCCCATGAATGAATGGGAAGTGGTCTACACTGCTTACAGCCAAGCGGAAGCTCAAATTGTGATCGGGCGGCTGGCGAGCGAGAATATTCGCTCTTGGATGCAGTTTGAGTCAGCCGGACAAGCCATCGGCATCACCGTTGGCGTATTGGGTAATGTTCACGTCCTCGTCAATCCTGAAGATGCGGATCGCGCCATCCGCATCCTCGATAATGAGGACTCCGATCTGTTATTGGATGCTGGCAATGACGAATGAGACGCTGACCGCCGTTCCCGGCATTCGCGTTGGACAGGTTACGGACGCGGTGGGCGCGACCGGCTGTACGGTCGTGTTGTGTCCGCCCGGCACCGTCGGCGGCGTGGATCAGCGTGGCGGCGCACCCGGCACGCGCGAAACGGACTTGCTGCGTCCGATGCACAACGTTCAGACCGTCAATGCGATTGTCTTGTCCGGCGGGAGCGCGTTCGGACTCGCGGCGGCGGATGGTGTCATGCGCTATCTGGAGCAGAAAGGCGATGGCTATCAGACGCGCAGCGGCTTCATCGTGCCGATTGTCGCGTCGGCTATCGTGTTCGATCTCGCCATCGGTGAACGGGGCATACGTCCCGACTCTGCGATGGGTTATGCCGCCGCGCAAGTCGCGGCTGAGGCTCCTGTTGTACAGGGAAGCGTCGGTGCGGGGACGGGCTGCCAAATAGGGGCAATGCGCGGCGCGGCGTATGCGACCAAAGGTGGCATTGGCTCGGCGGCGGTCGATTTGGGCGACGGGCTGATCGTGGCGGCGCTGTGCGTGGTCAATGCGGTTGGCGATATCGTAGACGATGATGGGACGATCATCGCGGGCTTGCGCGGCGACGACGGACAGTTCATTGGGATGTTGAACACGCTGCGTCAGCTTCCACGCCCGATTGAAACGACGACCGTGCCGCCGTCGGGCGAGAATACCGTAATCGGTGTGGTCGCTACCAACGCGCGCCTGAGCAAGGAACACGTCAACAAAGTCGCACAGATGGCGCAGAACGGCATCGGACGCGCTGTGCGCCCCGCGCATACCATGTATGACGGCGATACGCTGTTTGCGCTGGCAACCGGGCAAATTCCAGCGGATGTCAATCTGATCGGCGCGTTCGCCGCGGAAGTGACCGCGCAAGCCATCCGTAACGGTGTGCGCGCGGCGACGAGTTTGGCGGGCGTGCGCGCATGGAACGAACGCTCCTAGAATAAGTGCGGGTAAACCGCTAGAATTTTCAAATGTTAAGAAAACAGGGATCAATGCTTAAAAGAACTTTATAGAAGAATTGTTAAGGTTGATCCGTTCATGACAAGTGAGGGTCAGATGGCGCATAAAGTCCTGATCGTCGAAGACGATAAGACGCTAGGTATCAATCTCGGTGAGAATTTGCGCGCGGAAGGCTTCGCGGTGGTTCATGCCTTGGACGGCGAAGAGGGCTTGGAGAAAGTTCGCAGCGAACGCCCCGACTTCATCATTCTCGACATCATGCTGCCGAAATTGGACGGCTTGAGCTTATGTCGGATCATCCGGCGGGATGCAGCAACATCACATATTCCGATCATCATGCTCACCGCACGTGGGACGGAAGTCGATAAAATTGTCGGCTTGGAGAGCGGTGCGGACGACTACATCGAGAAGCCGTTCGGCTTGGGCGAATTTTTGGCGCGGGTGCGGGCGGTCATGCGGCGCGCGCCGGGTCGTGTCCCGCCGCAAGACGAATTGATCTCCAACGATCTGCGCCTCAGCCTGACGGGGCGGCGGCTGTACAAGGGCGGCGAAGAACGCAAACTGAGCAACAAAGAATTCGATCTGCTGGCGGAATTGATGCGAAATCGTGGCGTCGTCCTGTCGCGCGATCTGATACTGACCAAAGTTTGGGGCTACGATTACTTCGTAGACAAGCGCACCGTCGATGTGCATATCCGCTGGCTGCGCGAGAAGATCGAGGATGATCCGTCAAATCCGAAACGGATTGTGACCGTGCGCGGTGTGGGCTATCGTTTCGAGGGATAAGATGATGCCCGAAGAAAAAGAGAACGTCGAGTTGGTGGTGACAACGCTCGAACCGTCGTTGACGAGTCAGCTGCCCAGCGATCAAAACGCATTGCCAGCGCATGATGCCGAGATCGCCGTGCGCGACCAAGAGATCGCGCTGCTGCGTCGCCAGTTGGAAGATGAACGCGCAGAAAAGACCTACAAGATCGCTTTGGCGCTGACGTTGGCGAACGCCGCCTATGATGCGGTGTTCGTCTTGGACGAACAGTACAAAATCATCGCCATCAACGATCCAGCCGAGACGCTGTTTGAGGTCGTGCGCCCGATTGGCGAGCATATTGCTGCCGTCACGGGCGCGCCGGAACTCGAAATGATGGTGACGGACGCATTGGATAACCGCGAAGAAATCTTCGAGGAGCAAATCACGCTGAATAAGCGTGTTTACCGCGTGCGGGTACAGGTGATCCCGCGCGATGGCAATTGGTTCACGGCGCTGACGCTGCAAGATATCAGCGAACTCGTCCGGCTGAACCGCGCGCGCCGCGATATGGTCACGAACATCTCGCACGAACTGCGCCGCCCGATCACCAACATTCGGCTGATCATCGAAGGGCTGTTCCACGAGCAGGACAAACCGAAGCGCAAGCAAAGCACCTCCGCTGTGAAAGCGATTGGGCGCGAGACCGACTTGTTGCAGTGGATCGTGCAAGAAATGTTCGATTTGTCGATGATCGAGTCGGGGCAAGCGATCATGCGGATGATCGAACTCTCGGCGCGCGAACTGCTCGATGAGGCGGTCGAGCGGCTGATCGATCACAGCGACGCGAAAGATTTGCGCGTCAATATCGAAACGCCAGAACTGCTGCAAGTTTTGGCAGACCGCGATCAAGCGCGGCGTGTGCTGGTCAATCTACTGCACAATGCGATCAAGTGGTCGCCGCCGGGCGAGTTGATCACACTGCGCGCCCAAACGGACGATACCGATGTGATCTTCAGCGTGTTCGACAATGGACCCGGCGTCGCAGACGATCAGCGCGAACGTATTTTTGAACGGTTCTACCAAGTTGACGCCGCGCGCACAAGCAGCGACGGCACGGGTTTAGGCTTGGCGATCTGCCGTCATATCGTGCGCGCGCACGGCGGACGCATCTGGGCGGATGGGAATGTGGATGCAGAGGGGCAAAAACGCGGCGGACGGTTCTTCTTCACGCTGCCCACCCCCTAATCTTCATGCTCCACCCATGTGAAATATGCTATACTGTCCGCAACAATTGAACAGGCAACCTTCGGGGCAGGGTGAAATTCCCGACCGGCGGTAAGGCGGCGTCCGTGCGCAAGCGCGATAGGCTGCCAAGCCCGCGACCCGTTTTGCTGGTGCTAATTAGGCGCAAGCCTAGCCAGTGAGTCAGGACGAACCCGCGACGTGAACCGTTCGCGGTCGTTCTGCCGGTGGATTCGGTGTGAAGCCGAAGCCGACAGTTAAAGTCTGGATGGGAGAAGGGAGCGACCACGCCATCGGCGCGCAATTTGCGTGCCGATGGATGGTTCGTATCGCCTGAGCAAAAAATTGGGCGTCTCATTGGACGCGCAAAGCTGTTTGCGTACCGCTTGGTCGTGAACGTCGAGCGCGCTCGTGAACGTCTCATTTTGCTCACCCATGCCCCGCGTGTGCCTGTCCCATAGGACAGACAACGGGGTACTGCTATGCAAGTCAACACCCTCCACCAATCCTATCGCCGCCCACTTCCCGCACAGCCCGACGCTGAACGTCCCGATCTGCCGCGTCCGCGCCGACACGTGTTACGCCGCCTCACCGCTATGATCGGCATCGGCGTGGTTTTAAGCGTGTGGCAAATCGTGACGATGCTCGAACTGTATCCCGCCTTCATTATCCCACCGCCGCTCGACGTGGCGCGCAAATTTATCAGTGTGATCGTGGACGGGACGCTGCTGCATCATGCCACCGTGACGGTCAGCGAAATACTGGCGGGGTTAGGCGTAGCCGCGTTTGTCGGCGTGACGTTGGGTTATCTGCTCGCCAAGAGTCAGGGGTTCGAGCGCGCGCTCTCGCCGCTGATCGTCGGCTTTCAATCGACGCCTGTTGTCGCCTATGCGCCGCTGCTCGTGATTTGGTTCGGAACGGGAACGACGAGCAAAATCATCATCTGCGCACTCATCGCGTTCTTCCCGCTGATGATGAATACACTGATCGGCGTGCGCAACATCCCACTTGAACAGCGCGAGATCATGCGCTTATACGCGGCGTCGCCCTGGCAGATGTTCGCCAAGCTGGAGGTTCCGGCGGCGCTGACGGTCTTGTTTGGCGGGCTGAAGGTCAGCGCCACGTTGGCGGTGATCGGCGCGGTCGTCGGGGAATTCGTCGGCGCATCAGCAGGATTGGGCGCGCTGATCATGCTGGCACGCAGCCAGTTCGATACACCATTGGTATTCGTCGCCGTACTGTCGTTGGCGCTGATCGCGCGCACGATCTATGGCGTGCTTACATGGATTGAAGCGCGGCTGCTGCGCTGGCAGCGACGCGATTCGTAGCATAATTCTCGATAGGAGTGGGGTTGCACCATGCGTAAATCGTGGCTCATCGTGATGGCGTTGTTGTTGGTTGGCGTGCGGGCGAACAGCGCAAACGCGCAAGTGGCAGTCGATCAAACGTTGTTCTTGACATTCATCCCAAATGTCCAATTCGCGCCCGTGTATGTGGCGTTGGAGAAGGGGTACTTCGCGGAGAATGGCATCAATCTGACGATTCAACATGGTGATGAACCCGTCGGCGTCGATTTGATCGCGGCGAATCAGCTTCAATTCGGCATCGTCGGCGGCGAACAGGTGATCGCGGCGCGCGCGAATGGGCGTCCGGTCGTGTTCGTGTACGAATGGTTCCAAAATTATCCGGTTGGCGTGGTCGCGCCCGTCGAAGCGGGGATCGCGTCGGTTGAAGATTTGCGCGGGCGGCGCGTCGGGCTGCCGGGCTTCTTCGGCGCGAGTTATACGGGCATCCAAGCGATGCTGGCGGCGGCGGATATGACACAGGGCGACGTGCAGCTTGAGCCGATTGGCTTCAATGCGCCGGAAATCGTGTGTGTGGGCGGCGTCGATGCCGCGGTCGTCTACATCAACAATGAACCGCTGCAAATCCGTCAGCGCGCGCAACTGGGCGACTGTGGCAGCGTGAGCGATGTGATCGTGCTGCCCGTCGCGGACTACGCCGATTTGGTCTCGAACGGTCTGATCACGAACGAGACGATGATTGCTGAAAATCCCGATCTGGTGCGCGCGATGGTAGCGGCGTTCGATGCAGGTTTGCGCGATGCGATCCGCAACCCGGCGGAGGCGTATCTGTTGAGCGCGCGTCATGTCGAGGGTTTATTGACGGATGATCAGCGCGTGGCATTCGAGGCAGCGGCAGCGGAACAAGCGGTATGGCTGGACGCCAACCCCGCGCCCGATGCGTCCACCGCGGTGAGCGCATATCGGCTGGAACTGGCGACACAGCGCATGGACTCGTTGGTTCGCTTGTACAGCGATTTCGATCCGGCTACACTGTTGCAGTACGCCGTCTTGGTCGAAACGATTACGTTTTGGGATGCGGATCAGCTTGGCGTCACCGATCCAGTCTCGTGGGCGGTCACGCAGGACACGCTGCTGAATATGGCGCTGTTGAGCGCGCCGCTGGACGACCTCGACGCGGCATTTACCAACGTCTTCTTGCCGGAGCAATCATGAACGCTGACCATTTCCGCCGCTTATTCGCTTACAATACATGGGCGAACGCGCGCGTCTGGGAACATATTTTGAGTTTGTCCGAGGAACAAGTTCAGCAGCCGTCGAGCTATTCGATTGGCTCGATTCACAATCAAATCGTGCATCTGATCGAAGTCGAAGGCTTGCTGTATCGGCGCGCGCTGCAACAGCCGCCCCAACCGCTGCGCAAGCCAGATACATTCGCGGATCGCGCCGCCATTCGCGCGCGGTGGGAGGAAATCAGCGCGCAGTGGAACGCCGCACTCGCTGATCTGACCGATCCGCAGTTGGCGGCGGCGGTGGATTACACCAGCGTCAACACGGGCAAAGCGTTCCGCAATCCAATGTGGGAAATTCTGTATCAATGCCTGAATCATGGCACGGATCATCGCGCGCAGCTCTTGGCGCTGATTCACGCCGTCGGGGGCGAGACAAGCGGGCAAGATTTCATCAGCTTCTCGTGGGAACAGCCAGCTTCATGACCGCCTTCGACGTGAATGCCAGCCGCGCCCAGTTCCCCGCGCTGCATCAGCCCGATCAATCGGGAGCGCCACCCGTGTTTTTTGACAATCCCGCCGGGACACAAGTCCCGCAGCGCGTGATCGACGCTGTGACGGGCTATTTTGTCACCATGAACGCCAATTCGGGCGGTGCGTTCGACACCAGCATCCGCAGCGACGCGATGGTGCGGGCGACACGCGAAAAAGTGGCGCGTTTCCTGAATGCGCCGCGCGCAGATGAAATTGTACTGGGCGCGAATATGACGACGCTCAATTTCGCCCTCAGCCGCGCGCTGGCAACGCGCTTCGCCCCTGATGATGAGATCGTCCTCACACGCATGGATCACGATGCGAACGTGTCGCCGTGGCTGCGGATTGCGGCGGATCGCGGCATGGTTGTGAAGTGGATTGATATCCGCGAGTCGGATTGCACGCTCGACCTTGATACGCTCGAAGCGGCGCTGACCACCCGGACGAAAATCGTAGCGACGGTACACGCCTCCAACGCGGTCGGCACCATCAACCCGGTTGCACGCATCGCGGCGATGGCGCACGCGGCGGGTGCGCTGCACGTCGTGGACGCGGTGCAGAGCGCGCCGCACATTCCCATCGATGTGCAGGCGATTGGCTGCGATTTTCTGCTGTGTTCGTCCTACAAATTCTTCGGACCGCACGCGGGCGTCATGTGGGGGCGCTACGATCTGCTGGCGTCGCTGCCTGCGTACAAAGTGCGCCCGTCGAAGGATGTGCCGCCCTATCGTTGGGAGACGGGGACGCCCGCCTTCGAGCTGATCGCCGGAATCGGCGCCGCCGTCGATTACATCGACAGCATCGGCGGCATGGCGGCGGTTGGCGCATACGAGCGCGAATTGGCGGCGCATCTGATCGAGATGCTGCTGCGTTTCCCTGATATTCGTATCGCGGGCATCACCGAGGCGACGCGGTTGTCTGAGCGCGTACCAACGGTCGTGTTCACGCACGCGCGCCATACGCCCGAAGCCATCGCACGACACTTGGCGGGGCAGGGGATTTACGTCTGGGACGGTAATTACTACGCGGTGGAAATTATGCACCGCTTGGGGCGCGACGACGATGGCATGGTGCGCGTCGGCTTGGCGCACTATAACACGCACGTCGAGATCGACCGCATGGAGGCGGCGCTCCAAACACTGTAGAGAGCGATTGCTCGTAAATAATGTGTTACGAAATTTGGCGGCGCGGCATGTTCTCGTTAAGATTAGGGACGTGCCGCGCTGTTTGATTCATTCTAGAGGGAACGCCGATGCAGCCGCTCGATCCAATGATCGCTGAACAAATCGTCACCATCTTGATGCCCGTCATGCGCGATGAAGCGGCGCGCAAGGCGCGCTGGGCGCTGTTGTTCGCTGGCACCGACAGCAGCCCCGATATCGACATCACCGATCCGCCGCGCGCCGCCATTGAGCGCATCGTTGTGACGCTGTGGGAGTATGGCGATATCGCGTTGGGCAAGCCCGCGCTGTGGACGTTGCTCAAGAGTGTACAGAACCAAGTCGGCTATGCCAGCCAGCAGCAGATTGATCAATTGCAAGCCATCCTCGATGTGCCGTCGCCCGTCCCTGAACCCCGCCGCGCTCCACCAGCGAAATCCGAGGATAAGCCTCGAATGAGTAATGAAATAAAGGGTCAGATTGTCGGCGGCGTTTTTATCGTGATCGCCGCGTTGATCGGGTTGATCGCAGTCTTAATTCGACCTGATCCTTTTGTGATTTTTCCGAGCGCAACGCTGACGCCAACCCTCACATTCACACTGACAGCCGACGCGCGGACGCCGACGGATGCGCCAACCAGCGCTGCAACCGACACAGCCAGCCCCTCTACGCCGACGATCACAATCATGCCATCCGCAACGGATATGCCGACACAAGCACCGCCCGATACAGCGCAACCCCCATCGGCGACGCCACCTCCCACCGAGACGACGCGCCCACCGGCTGCGTCCACGTCCGACACGATTACGGTACAGCGCAGCGGGGACGCGCTGGCGGTATGCAGCGGCAATTTCAGCGATATCGTGGTCGATTTTGGACGCAATGAACTTTATCCGATGGCGTCCACATTCCCACAGAGCAGCGCGGGCGGTTGTTGGTGTTTACAAGCGCGGACGCCGCTCTATCCCGTGCCAGATAGCTGCACCGCTGCGAATACGGTGCGCGTGGATCGCCCGAACTGGCAGAATGCGACAGTCACAGTGAAGCGAAACGCAGTGACGCTCGGCACGTGCGAGTCGCAGCCGCTTCGCCTCGATGTGTACGATTGTCCGCCGATCAACTTGAATTAGAGTCGAATTTATCGCAGGAGTCATGATGTTCAATCGTCGTCTAGGGTTCGTATTTTCGCTGTTCGTTCTCATGATTATCGGCGTGGGCGCGGTGAACGCCGAAGGCGCTTTCGCCTTCACGTTGTTTCGTTCGCGCGATAACTTGACGCTGTACATTCCTGGCAATCAACCCGTTGATCTGCGCGGGCTGCGCTACGAAGCAATTACGGCGACAGGCGCGGTCATTCCGCAGCCCTTGGAGACGCTGCCGAGCTTGATGGGTCCCGATTACAGCCGGATTCAGCCGCCCGTCTGCTTCCAGATCGAACGCAGCGGCTCGACCTCACCGCTCTCGCTTGAATGCCAGACCGTGACGACCTTTCGCCAGCTTGTCTCCGACGCGAATGTATTCTGGTACGACTTGGGCGCGAACACGGATCGCATCGTCCGCATCGTGATCGGCGCGACGCTGCTGCTGTGTCCAGCCGGGAATGCGCGCTGCGACCTGACCTACACGCCCGGCACTGGACAGACCGTCGCGCCAACGGACGCGCCGCGCGAAGTGGGCGACTCGTGCGCTACCGCCTTCGATGTCGATATGCGCTATGTGCCGCCGACCACGTTTTTTATGGGGCTGTCCACCGCCGAAGCGGGCGCGAACGATGAGCGTCCCGGACACGATGTGACTGTGAGCGCGTTTTGCATTGACGCTTACGAAGTCACCAACGCGCAGTACGCCGAATGTGTCAACGAGGGCGTCTGCACGCCGCCGGAAAACACGGATGCCGAAAGTTATGGCGCGAATTATTACGAACAATTCCAGTTGTTCCCGGTCGTCAATGTGACGTGGACGCAAGCGCAAGCGTTCTGCGCGTATCGTGACGGACGCTTGCCGACAGAAGCGGAATGGGAACTGGTGGCGCGGCACGATCCAGCGACGGGCGCAATGCGCACCTATTCATGGGGCAATCAGTCGCCACAAGGGGACGCAGCGGTGGGCGATGAACGCGCCAACTTCGCCGCGCGGGTGATCAAGGGTGGTGGACAGCATCCGACGGGCGTTAGCGCGTATGGCGTGTACGATTTGAGCGGCAACGTCGCGGAATGGGTGTTCGACGGTTACGCGCCGTATGACCGCGATGCCAACGTCGATCCGATGGGCGACGAGAGCGCTATGCAGCGCGTCGTGCGCGGCGGATCGTATGCTGACGATGCGAACGCGATTCGTGGCGGCGTGCGGACGGCGCAAAGCCCGACGATTTCCGCGAACGATTTGGGTTTCCGCTGCGTGCTGCGGCAGGGCGATTAGGGGACAGACAACGCGAAAAATTCTGGTCAATTTGATGTTCGTGGGCGCACTGTGGGTGAGTGCGTTCATTGGCGGCGGGCGCGCGATCATGTAGGTTGGAAACGGTGTTGAATCGGTTTCGGGCGGCGGCGTTGAGCGGTACGATTGATTTATGGGAGCGAACTTACGCACAGCAGAACTGCCCAGACAACATGCAGCGGGTAATTTCGAGATGGACGCGGCTGATCACCTCATCCGCCACCGAGACGACCGCCGACGGGCGGCGCGTCCTCCCCTCAGCCACTGCGTGGAGAGGGGATTTAGGGCTGAGGGCTTATGGTGTACCATGCTCTCTATGGGGAAAAGTCACTTCAACCGCGCAATCGCTGCGTGTAACGATAATGACTGAAATAGAATATCATTATCGAGGTTTCGCCTAATAACTTGCATTTTTTCGTTCCCACGATTAGAGTGAAATGCGAATAACGTTTTTCATGCCCGAAGTCGAATCACTTTGATGAATGCAACCGTTGCTCCCGTCAATTTAATGGAAAAACGCTATCACCTTGAGCGGACATTGGGCAAAGGGGGGATGGGCGAGGTTTTCGTCGCGCTTGACCGCCTCGAACGCTCATGGGTGGCGCTGAAGCGCGTCCATATTCCGCAAGAACTCCAAAACGATCTCTCGCCCGCCGTGCGTGATGGGTTGCTGCTCTCGCTGGCGCAAGAATTTCGCCTCTTGGCGACGCTGCGTCACCCCAATATCATCAGCGTGATGGATTACGGCTTCGATGCCCATCAACAGCCGTATTACACCATGGAACTGCTGCAAGAAGCAACGCACATCTTGAAAGCCGCCAGCGGGCATTCGGTTGTGCAAAAAGTCGGCTTGGTGATGCAGCTTACGCGCGCGCTGATTTATCTGCATCGTCGTGGTATTCTGCACCGCGATCTCAAGCCCGCTAACATCCTTGTCCATCAGAATCAAGTTAAACTGCTCGATTTCGGGCTGGCGTTGGCGCGCGGACAGCTCTCGACCGATACCGTCGGCACTGTCGCTTACATGGCACCCGAACTGATGCGCAGCACGCCTGCCAGCGAACGCTCGGACTTGTATGCCGTCGGCGTGATCATGTACGAGATGTTTGCCGGACGGCATCCGTTCGACCGCTCCAGCGTCAATAAGCTGCTGGAACAAATCATCAATGCCGCGCCCGATCTGACGGTGCTGCGCGCGCCTGAGTCGCTGATCCAAATCATCGCCACGCTGTTGAACAAAGACCCCGCCGTGCGGTTTCCCGACGCGACCGCGCTGCTTAACGCGCTCGGTGCGGCAGTCGGACAGCCTGTCCAGATGGATGCCTTCGGCGCGCGCGAAAGTTTTTTGCGCGCGGCGACTTTCGTTGGACGCGATGAAGAACTGGGACGGCTGAAACGCGCCCTGAATCGCACAGCGGAGACCAAACAGGGCAGCGGTTGGCTGATTGCGGGCGAAAGCGGCGTCGGTAAGTCGCGCTTGATGGAAGAACTGCGCGTTCAGGCGCTCGTAGCGGGCGCGGTCGCCTTGCGCGGGCAGTCGTTCATGGAGCGCACTGCGCCATATGCCACGTGGCGCGACACATTGCGTTCACTCTGCATTTTGGTGGATGTGACCGATGAAGAAGCGGGCATCATCTTGCCGCTCGTGCCAGACATCGATCAAGTGATCGGACACGCAGTCGCGCCGCCGCCAGAACTTGACCCCGCCGCCGCCAAAGCGCGCCTATTCAACGCGGTCGAGACGCTGTTCGGCAAGCTGACGCAGCCGTGTTTACTCTTGTTGGAAGATATCCACTGGGCGAACGAGTCGCTTGAACTGTTGCGCCGGATCGTGCGCCTTGCGCCCCAAATCCCGCTGATGATCGTCGCCACGTTCCGCAACGATGAGCGCCCGTCGCTCCCGCAGAGCCTCCCCGACATGAGCGTGATCGAGCTGCGGCGGCTCTCGGAACAAGAGGTCACGGAACTGACCGCCTCGATTGTCGGCGATCACGTTCGGGCGCGCGGACGCTTCGTTGGGGAACTTTATCAAGAGACCGATGGCAATGTCCTGTTTTTGGTCGAGGTCTTGCGCGCGCTGGCACAAGAGACGGGCGATCTCGATCTGATCGGTGCCAAGACGATCAGCGGCGGCATGTTTGCGCAAGGCATCGAATCGGTGATCCGCCAGCGCCTGAACCGCGTGCCGACAGAAATGCGCTTGCGGCTCAAGCTGGCAGCCATCATGGGACGGCAGATCGACGTGGATGTTTTGCGCCTGACAGCGCGCACTGCCGACGAGATCGAGCAGTGGCTTGTGGCGTTGGCGGATACGGCGATCCTCGCGGTACAGGCGAATCGCTGGCAGTTCGCGCATGACAAACTGCGCGATGCGCTGATACGCGAACTTTCGTCCGATGAACGTCGCCAACTCAATGAGATCGCCGCGAAGGGTTTGGAGCGCGTCTATGGCGAAGCGCCGGACTTGCTGGCGCGGCTGGCGTACCACTGGAGCGAAGCCAACAACACCGACCGCGAATACCATTATCGCAAGTCGTCGGGCGTGCAAGCCTTGGGTAATGCCTTCTACAACGATGCCAAGACGCAGTTTGAGCGCGCGGCGGAACTGGCACAGCGCCTATCGCCCTTGGAGCAAGCCGAGCTGTTCCGTCAAATCGCAGAGGCGCACTATGGCAGCGGTGATTATCTCAAGAGTCTCGAATCGAATCGCTTGGCGCTGGCATTGTTGGGGCTGCCATTCAAACTCGATGCCCAGTTCGAGCGCGTCAAGCGCCTCGACTTGATCACGCTGCCCGGTGCATCGCCGGAAGAACGGCGCGCGGCGCTGTTATTAGGCGCGCGCATTTGTTTGCGTATCGCGCGCACAGCGTCGCAGTCGGGGCGCTATGAATATCTGTCACAGGCGCTGCATCTGGGCTTGAGCGCACTTGAAGAGGTGGATAACGCTGACGTGGCACTGACCGCACAGCATTACAGCCAAACCGCGCTGTTGATGCTGTTCAATGAGCAGCCCGCGCTGGCTGATCATTATGCGGGCTTGACGGACGAATTGGCGGCATCGGTCACGCGCCCGGTCGAGGCGGCGAACCTCAAGATCACGCGCGGATTGTACGCGGCAACCTGCGGTAAGTGGGGTGCCGCCGAAGCCTTGTTGAACAGCGCCGCCGACGAACTCGAAGCGGCAGGCAGTCTGTATGACGCCCAAGATGCCATCGCGCTGCATGTGATTATCGCGCTGGCACTCGGACAGTGGGAAAAGTCGATGAGCATCAGCGAACGCCTGATGACCAGCGCACGCAAGACCGGACGTGATAATGCGACGGTTGCGGGCTGGTTGGGGCGCTTCGAGGCGTTGGTTGGCAATGGGCAGTTAGAAGAAGCCGAAATTTTCTGGTGGGAACAACGGTTGCAGTTCAACGTCCCAACCGATCACGCGCTCCCGCTGCTGCTGCTGCGTTCGGGACACTTGGACGAACTCGACGGCGACATCTTGGAGAAGCTAACGACTGCCAATCGCGCGCGCAGCCCGTTCAACTTCAGCGCCCTGCTCGATTTCGCCGTCGAGTGCGAATGTTACCTGATGCTCTGGGAGCGCAAGCGCGACCGGACTTATCGCGCGGGGGCAAAAGCTGCCATCATTCGCTTGGGCGATTACATGCGTGTCCATCGCTTCGCAGAAGTACCGCTGCTGCTTTTGCGCGCGTGGTTCGAACAGTTGGACGACAAAGCCACCGACGCCGAACGCGATTTTGCGCGCGCGGTCGATGCGTCGCGGCGTTGGGACATGCCGTTTTATGAGGGCAACGTGTATTTGCAGCAAGCCCGCTTGACGACGGATGCGCGGACGCGCGTCGAAATGGCGCGGCGTGCGCTCGACATCTTCCAGACGCATCGCGCGCTCTGGCACGCCGCACAGGCGCAAGCCTTGCTCGATGCGCCGCTGGACGCAGTTTCCGATGGGGTAGGGGGATAAAATCGTGTTTCGTAAGGGGTTTTACGCGACATGGGCTTCATGCTATCATCAGGATATCGTGATAGTCGGGTCAAGCTTGAGCATTGAGGTAGGGGACAATGGCTGATAATGCAGGGGCGATGGTTCAAGCCGGGATCAATGCCTACAAAGCGGGCAACAAAGATGAAGCGCGAACACTGCTGCTGAAGGCGGTCGAAAATGACCCCTACAGCGAAGACGGTTGGCTGTGGTTGAGCGGCTTGCTGGACGCGCCCGACGATCAACGGACGGCGCTCGAAAACGTCTTGGCAATCAACCCCACGAATGATCGCGCGCGCAAGGGACTCGATTTCTTGCTCGGCAAGTCTGCGCCTGCGCCAACACCGCCGCCCGCGCCGGCACCGCCACCAGCACCGGCTGCCCCGCCGCCGCGTGCGGTGACGGTCGCCACCAGCGTTGAATGGTCAAGTGCACCCGACGCTGCACCCAGTCCGCCGCGTGAGAGCAGCGGCGATGTCGATTATGATCAGTGGGTGACGGATTTGAATCTGCCGCCGCAAGGTCCGCGACAGGGCATCAACATTCCAGCGGGCGGATCGCTGTTCATTGCGACGGAGGACGATACCACCTTCGACGACTCGACGTTCACACAGGGACCGTTCAATGCCGCAGCGATCTTCGCAGAGGACGAAAATTCGTCGCCCAACATGAGGACGCCCGCCGCGCCCGTGACGCCCGCGTTTGACATGGACGACGACGATTATCTGCCCGCTGATGCCGCCGCCGCGATTGCTGCCGCCAGTGCCGCTGGTATGGCACCGCGTGCGCCCGGCGCGCCGCTGCCGCAAGCATCACCGTTCGGCGATGTCGATATGGATGCAGCGGATGCCTTCGAGTCGCGCGGATCGGGCAAGGTTGCGCCGAGTAAGATTGCCAAGCCTGCGCGCGACAAAGACGCGGAACGCGCCGCGAAAGCCGCCGAAAAAGCCGCGCGCGTTGCCGAAAAAGCCGCTGCCAGAAGCGCCAAGAGCGAGATTGATGAAGATGATCGGCTGGAGATGGATGAGGGGACGCGACAAATCGTTGAGTCGCTGCAAATCATCCCGCGCGAGATCGCGCCGACGCGCCTGCCTGGCACGCGCGAACGTCAGCCGATCTTGATGGTGGTCGGGGTAATTGTGCTGATTGTACTCAACATCGGCGCGGCAGTGCTGTTGATCAATCGTATCCTCGTTCCGCTGTCGTGAGGCTAGACAAGCGGCGCGTTAGTTTGTTAAAATACGTATCTCTTATGTCACGATTGAACGAGAACAACTATGGCAAATCATAAGTCCGCGATCAAGCGCATCCGCCAAGCCGGAAAGCGTACCGTCTATAACCGCATGTATATCAGCCGCGCGCGCACTTTCGTCAAGAAGGCACGCATCGCCATTCGTGGGACGAACAAAGACAGCGCCATCAACGCCACCCGCATTGCGATCCAAGACTTGGATAAAGCGGCAACGCGCGGTGTAATTCACAAGAACAATGCCGCACGCCGTAAGGGTCGCTTGCAGAAGCAGCTCAACGCCATGTTGGCGAAATAGAACGTATCTCATCATGAGCGCATCGAAAAGGGCGCGACGCATCATCAATCTGCGTGACGCCCTTTTTTGATTCGGATTATGGTTTCGGCTGCTCCAACCGATAACCGATGCCGCGTACCGTTTTGAGATACCGTGGGGCTTGCATGTCCGGCTCGATGGCGCGGCGAAACCAGCGCACATGCACATCCAGCGTGCGCGTATCGCCCATATAATCGGTCTTCCACACATTTTCCATCAGCCATTTACGGTCTAGCGTTTCGTCTGGGTGACGAAAGAACGCCTCGACCAGTGCTGCCAACTGGGGCGTCAATGACGTTTCTTGTCCCTCCACGATCAGCAGCCGTCTCGTGATGTTCAGCGCCAGCGTACCGCACATAAGCACCTCATCGGGCGGACGATCCGCGATGTCGTGGCGCAGCAGCCGTTCGATGGCATTGATCAGTTTGCGCGACGTGAACGGGGGGCATAACAGAACATCAGCCAGGCTGTCCACCTTGCCCGCCAAACGCAGATGAATCAGCGGCACGGTTGGCATGTCATGTTTCAACTGTTTGGCGATCCGGTCACCGGGCGTGCGCAGCGAGATCGCATCCAGTACAATCGCGGCAGGCGTCGGCTGGGTCAAGGCTTGCTTACCGCTGCCGACGGGGGTCACATCGTAGCGTTTCGCCAAAGAGTTCCCATACGATTCTCCACCCTGTTCCCGAAGCCGTTCAACCAATAAGATAGAAAATCGGGTCATGCTGTCGCCCTACCGCAAAATTTAACGTGCATTTCCCTCACTTGGGAAATCGAATTATAGCGCCTAAGAGATCAGCGATCAAACTGCTTTGTGCAGTTTCGCCTGACTCTTTGCCCCGTCTGAGGTAAGATTTGAGTGAGATCGACGGTTAGCCATCGAAATGGGCATTTACGGTTATGAAAGCTTGGATTGAACATTTTGATCGCGTGTTGGATCGCCGCCGTTGTGCGGAGATCGCCGCGCGCACCGTCGATATTGCGATTGCTGTGCAGCAAATCCCTGCGCCAACGTTCCAAGAGCGCGCTCGCGCCGCCTATGTTGCGGGGCAGTTCGCGCGGCTTGGCTTGGTCGATATCCAGACCGATGCGCTGGACAATGTATATGGACGCTTGAAGGGACGCACACCCGATGCGCCCGGTGTGATGATCGCTGCGCACACCGATACCGTATTCAGCGCGGAAACTAATCTGGCGATCCGGCGCGAGGGTGGCACCTTATTCGGACCCGGCTTGGGCGACAACAGCGCGGGCGTAGCGGGATTGTGGGCGCTGGCAGCGTATATGAGCGAGGGCGGCATCACGCCGCACCGCGATTTGTGGTTCGTTGCGACTACGCGCGAAGAAGGCTTGGGCGATTTGGGCGGAATGCGCGCAGCATTCGACCAGCTTAAGGGGCGGATCGCGTGCGTTATCAACATCGAAGGCTTGGCATTCGGTCACGTTTACAACGCCGGAATCGCCGTCCGTCGTTTTCACATCACCGCCAGCGCGTCTGGCGGGCATAGCTGGTTGCATTATGGGCGTCCGAGCGCCGTCCACGCGATCCTTGCGCTCGGCGCGAAGCTGATCGAGATGCGCCCGCCGGAACACCCGCGTACAACCTACAATGTTGGCATGATCGAGGGCGGCGAGTCGATCAATTCGATTGCCACGCGCGCAGGTTTGTGGCTCGATCTGCGCTCAGAGGACAGCGGGGCGCTGTCGATGCTCGAAGATCGCGTCCGAACAAGCGTTCGCGCGCTCACGATCTCGGAGGTACAATATCAAATTGAGGTCGTCGGAGATCGTCCGGCGGGCGCGCTTTCTATCGATCATCCGCTGGTGGTCGGCGCGATGGCGGCGCTGGAACAGGTCGGGATTCGCGGCTCACTTGAAAGCGGCAGCACAGATGCGAATGTGCCGCTGTCATTGGGCATCCCGGCGGTCACGATTGGGGTGACGCGCGGCGGCAATGCGCATCGCCTCGATGAATACATGGAGACGCCGCCGACCGAAAGCGGACTGCGCCAATTATTTCTCTTGGCACAAGCGGCAGCGGCATGGACAGCGGAAAAGATGCCACAAAAAGGGAGCGCATGAGCCGCATTTTCATCAACTATCGGCGGCAAGACAGCGAAGGCTACGTCGGACGCCTGTACGATCATCTGGCGAACTTCTTCCCGCGCGATGATATCTTCATGGATATCGAGGCGCTGCTTCCTGGCGTCGATTTCGTCGAGGCGCTGGAAAAAGCCGTTGCCTCGTGCGAGATTTTCCTCGCCGTGATTGGGACCCAATGGCTGGAAATGACCGATGATTCGGGCGCACGGCGGCTCGAACAATGGAACGACTTCGTGCGCATCGAGATTGCGCTGGCGCTCAAGCACAAAAAGCTGGTGATTCCGGTGCTGATCGGCGGCGCGAAGATGCCCGCGCCGGATCGCCTCCCTGATGATATTACGGCGTTGGCGCGGCGTAACTCGTTCGAGATCAGCCATAAACGCTTCGCCTATGATGTTGAATCGCTGGTCACGTCAATTCAGCGCGCGATTCCGGCGCGCACGCTTAAGGCGACGACCTCGCCGGATGTCGAGCGGCGCAAAGAGTCGGCGCTGAAAGATGTGCGCGATGATCTGGTCAACGCGATCACGTCGCCGCTGTACAAATATCGGATCGACAGCCGCTACTTTCCCGTCTTGGGCGAGGGCAACGCCGACGCCAAAATTATGTTGATCGGGCAGTCACCGGCTGAGGACGACGCGGAGCAGGGACGCCCATTCGTGAGCGAGTCGGGTAAGCTGTTGGATGAGATGCTTGGCACGATCAACCTGAAGCGCCAAGATATTTATCTGACCAATCTGCTGCTCGACCGCACGCCGGAAAATCGTCCGCCGACGCCCGATGAACTCGCGTATTATGCGCCGTTCGTGGATCGCATCATTGATATTGTGCAGCCCGCCGTGATCGCGCCGATGGGCAAATTTGCGATGGAATACATGCTGCGCAAGCTCGGCGTGGCGGAAAAAGACGAACGCATCAGCCGGATTCACGGCAAGCTGATTAAGACGCGCTTGGATTACGGCGAAATCCACGTCTTGCCGCTGTATCATCCGGCGGTCGTTCTGTACACGCCGACTCAGAAAGATACATTGCGCAAGGATTTTCAGCAGTTGAAGTTGTTCATTTAAGGGCAGTCATGAGTGAAGAGGGATGAGTAAAAAAACACATTGAGATTTTAGCAAGCTGTAACTTGCTGTAACTTGCTTTAGCTCATCACTCATTACTTTCGGAGAATTGACCATGCCGACCCGCTGCGATTGGGTGCCGCGCGATGATGCGCCCTACGAACAGTATCACGATACGGAATGGGGCGTCCCCGTCCATGACGACGCCGCGCTGTTCGAGCGGCTGACATTGGAGGGCGCGCAAGCCGGATTGAGCTGGCGCACAATTTTGATGAAGCGCGCCAACTATCGCGCCGCTTTCGATAACTTCGATCCGCACCTTGTTGCGCGCTACGACGATGCGAAGGTGGCGGAACTGCTGGCGAACGCGGGGATTGTGCGCAATCGGCTGAAAATCGCGTCCACCATCAACAACGCCGACAAATTCATCGCGGTGCAAGCGGCGCATGGCAGCTTCGATGCGTATCTGTGGGCATTTGTGGACGGCGTGCCGATCCAAAATCAATGGACGACGCACCGCGACGTTCCCGCTGAGACGGATTTATCGCGCACCATCAGCAAGGATTTGCTCCAGCGCGGCTTCAAATTTGTGGGCGCGACGATCTGTTACGCGATGATGCAAGCGATTGGCATGGTGAACGATCATACGGTAAGCTGTTACCGTCGGGTTGAAATCGCCGCCTTAGCGTAACCTGAGTTTTGGACAGGCTCTAAACCTGTAATGACCCCCCTGGATTGGACACAGGGCTAAATGCAGTATCCCTCTGTTCAAGCAGGGGATGAAAGATGCGAACAAGACGAAAGTTCACGGGTGAGTTTAAGAGCAGAGTCGTGCTGGAAGTGCTGAGCGGGGAAAAGACCGTCGCTGTAGGCGTGTATGAAGTGACCGCACAGATGGTCAACGACTGGAAGTCGCCGTTTCTGGCAACCGCGCCGTAGGTCTTTGAACAGGGAACGCTGCGCTGGAGCAAATGGTCGGAAAGTTGACGACGCGGGGCTATGAATGCCCATGCCCATACCTGTCAAGAGCTTGACAGCGTGTGCATCTGCCGAACAGGACGAGATGGTCGGTCTCGACTTTGAAGCCGACCTGTTCATAGACCTGATCGAACATTCCTTGCAGCAGGTTCTGACCGATTTCCTGTTCCGCGCCACACTCCCGGCAGACCAGATGATGATGTGGACGCGATTTTGCGATCTCGTAGTAGGTCTCGCCGTTCCCCGGTTCAGCGGAGACGACCAAACCAAGTTCGATGAAGAGCTTGAGCGTGCGATATAAAGTCGAACGGTCAACGGACGGATCCACCGCTCGCACCCGCGCGTAAATCTCCCCCAGCGTCGTATGCTTGCCCGCGTCACAAACAGCATCGAGAATGACAATACGCTGTTTCGTCACCCGGTGACCCGACGCGCGGATAATGTCCTCATACGCGACCTTGTGATGAGACATGATCACCTTCCTGCCACTTTTTGCATTAAGCTATTCTAGCCCCCAGCTTCGATTAGAATCAATCTCATTGTTATCCGAGCGATTTGGGGCGCATTATGGCGCACGAGCATCACCCTAACGACCATTCTCATGGACACGAACAGCCCAAAGGCGTACTGGGCTGGATCAGACAGATTTTCCATATCGGCGGGCATGAACATACGCCGCTGATCATCGACTCCGCTTTCAGTGCCAATGCGGAAGGCATCCGCACCATCTGGCTGGCGCTGCTCGCGCTCGGCGTGACCGCACTGCTCCAGATTGGCATCGTCACCATCAGCGGAAGCGTCGCCTTGCTTGCCGATACGGTTCACAATGTCGGCGATACACTCAACTCGATCCCGCTGCTGATCGCTTTTTATCTGGCACGCCGGATGGCGACCCAGCGCTATACCTACGGTTTCGGGCGTGCCGAAGATGTCGCCGGGATTTTCATCGTCCTCTCGATTGCGGTGAGCGCCGCAGTCGTCTTCTGGGAGTCGTTCCAAAAGCTGCTCAATCCGCAGCCGATGACGAATATCCCCTGGGTTGCGGCGGCGGCGATCATTGGCTTTCTCGGCAACGAAGCGGTGGCACTGCTGCAAATTCGCGTCGGACGCAAGCTCAGTTCCGAGGCGATGATCGCGGATGGGCTTCATGCGCGCATCGACGGCTTGACCTCTTTAGCGGTGCTGATCGCGGCGGCGGGAACCGCGCTGGGGTTGCCGATCCTCGATCCGATCATTGGACTGCTGATCGGCGTTGCCATCCTGTTCATCACCCGCGATGCGGCAGTTCGTATCTGGTATCGGCTGATGGATGCGGTCGATCCAAAACTCGTCAATCAAATAGAACACTACGCGCTGGAGGTCGAAGGCGTGCGCTCGATACAGCGGCTGCGCGTTCGCTGGGTGGGGCATCAACTGTTCGCGGACATTGCTGCGACCGTCGAGGATCAGCTTTCGCTGGCTGAAAGTCATCAAATTGCGCGCAAGATCGACCAAAACCTCCATCAAACCATTCCTCACTTGACCGAAATGACCGTTCAAATCGAACCTCAGTATGCCCACGAATTGGCAGACGTAGGGCAGAAGATCGCCGCCCTGAACATCCTACCGCCGCGCTATCAGCTCAGGACGCCGAGCGCCGCGCCGATGGGAGCCGCCGGGCTGAAACTGGACGCTGACGGAAACGCCGTTTGGGACAAAATCTGGACAGATTATTGCGATCTGGCGCTGGCAGGCGGTCCGCCGCATCGCGGGACGTTGCTGGAGCCGGTTGCACCGGCTGTTGTGTTGGCTGACCCTGACGGGTACGAGCGTGTGTCAAAAGAACTTGAACGCGGCATTCGTATGGTGACTGGATTAGACGTGGTGCGGAGCGACAGCCTTGGCTGGATCGGGTTGGTTTGCAAGAGCGAAGACATGGCGCTGTGGCTGCTGCGCGCGATTGTGGTCGAAAATATCAGCGTGCGCCGCGAGGGGGACACGCTCTACTTTCCTGCCAGTCCACGTTTCACACTCGAACGCGAGATCAAAAACATCATCACCGTGATCGCAAAAACCTATCACTACTGGCAGGAACATGTTAAAGGGTGAGCATGACCTGTGTCCCTTTATCCGGCACTGATACAACTGCAAATGCGCCCCCGACCAAAATCGCCCGTTCGCGCATCCCCATCAAACCAAAGTGTCCCGCCTGTGTTAGAGCGGTGAAGTGTGTTGGTACAGCGAACCCTTTGCCATCGTCACACACGCGCAATGTCGTGCGTGCGCCTTCAACGATAAATTCAAGGCGAATGGTGTTGGCGCTGGCATGACGTACCGCATTGTTCAAGGCTTCTTGGGCGATGCGGTAAAATGCCAACGTCTGTTCGGGGGTCATGGGCGGCGGCGTGCCGTTTACGATGAGTTCTGCGTGAGCATCGCATGTCAACGTTTCCAGTGATGGCAACAATCCCAACTCCTCCAGATAATGCGGGTGCAGCGCGCGGCTGAAGCGTCGAATTTCTTCGATAGATTGCGCGATAAGTTGGCGCATCTCCTCGATGCGTCCACCGATTTGTTCCGGTTGGCGCGTCAACGTTCGCTGGATCATCTGTGCCTTGTGACCGAGTGCGATCAGCGATTGCACGGTTTCGTCGTGTAATTCGCGCGCTAGGCGTGCGCGTTCTTCCTCTTGGGCGTGGTTGACCGCCCCCACATAATCATGCAGTGCGGCTTGATGGTTGTGAACCTGTTCTGCCATGTCATGCAGTGAACCGCGCAGTTCTTCGATCTCGCGCACGCCGTTGATCGACGTTTTCGCGGCGTCGAATTCGCCTTGCCCAATGCGGGCAGCGCGTAAACTCAGCTCGTGCAGCGGTTGCACCACATACCGCAGCCCAAAGAACAAAATGAGCGAAGACGTCGCCAGCGCGATGAACAGGATGAACGGCAGTACCTGCTCGTAGCGGATCAGCGGTGCGGTCAGCGCGTGCCACGACTCGCGAATGATCAATGCCCAGGGTCGATTCGGGATTGGCGCATACGCGACGATCTCACCGTGCATTGTATCCGAGGTGAAGACGACCGCGTGCTGCCCGGCAAGTGCTTGTGAAACGCCCAGCCATCCGCTTGAATTGCCCATCGGGAGCAGATCGCCCCATTGAAAAAGGATATCCGCATTTTGGTCAAGGAGAACGACTGAGCTTTCCGCCTCCGCATGATCGATGGACAGCCAGCGTTCCAAATCCAATGCGGTCGCAGAGACTTGCTCGACTGAAAGATCCTCACGCAGGGCTACGTTTTCGATTTCAAGCGCAATGACCTGAGCGAGCGCCAGCACCAGCCGACTATTCTCTTGGGAGGCGAGGCTTTTCATCGCTGCTTGATGTCCCTGCACACCCGTCACCGAGAAGATGATGAGCAAAATTGTCAGGGGTAGCGCCGTCCATAACAAGACCTGCGCCCTCAACCCGTAAAATCGTGTGGCAAGGCGTGTTCGCATCATGCGTTACGCTCTCGTAGCTGGATCGCGCCGATTTGGAGGGCTTTCGTCACAGCTTCAGTGCGACTCCCAACAGTCAACTTGGCATAGATACTGGCGAGATGTCCTTGTACGGTGCGGTCGCTGATCGACAACTGTATGCCGATGCCGCGATTGGTCAGTCCTGCCGCCGCCAACTGCAAAACCTCGCGTTCTCTCTCAGTGAGCCGTTCCGGCACAGGTGCGGATGGAATGTTTTTTTCTTCGATCATATGGCGGATGAGCGACTCTGCGATCTCTGCTGGAATAACCGACTGTCCTAACGAAACACGGCGTACCGCGTCGATGATCTGCTCGGCTTCGGCATTTTTCAATACGTAGCCATTTGCGCCCGCCTGCACTGCGGCGATCACAAATGGGTCGTCGTCGAACGCTGACAAGATCAATACCCCGATGGATAAGGCTTGTGACCTGATCCAGGTCGTCACCTCTATACCCGTTGCGCTCGGCATTCGGACATCCAGCACCGCGACATCCGGCTTGTACTGGAGGATGAGTGCTTTGACTTTTTCGCCATTGCTCGCCTCTGCGACCACTTCAATTTCCGGGTCTTCTTCCAAGAATTCACGGATGCCTTTCCGAACGACGGCATGATCATCCGCTAACACCACGCGAATGGGCGACATAAATTTTTCCTTCGACCGATCACGGACATAAAGTTGAGATTCAGAGTACGCTTCATCGTAACTACTCAGCCATCATTTGAGGGAGAAATAGGTTGTTTTCGACAAAAACCCTCAATCTTTTGAGGGAGAGCCTATTCTCATCGCAGACAAATTTGGCGTTTCAATTTGCCAAA
>DAOTUQ010000007.1:0-22822 GCA_034437055.1 Anaerolineae bacterium | reverse complement strand
CAGCCACAATCCCGCTGCTTGGTGAAAGACCAGCGGTGCTTGATTGCCCGTCGTGCCTGACCAGTTGACATAGCGCGCCAACCAGTCGGGAAGTTTTGCCTCAACCTTGCCGCTGAGCGTCGGTGGCTCATCGGGAAGCTGGCGTTCGTCACGCTGTGGTTTGCGCGTGAGCTGGATCAGCGGCGCTTCGGGCTTTTCAACCCGTCCGCCTAGTTACCCCAGATCGATGGTTAGTCAGACGCAAATGTCTTTCGCCAGCATCGTCCCGCACACATAGCACGACCGTAGCCGCTCGTCAGGTTGAACCCCAACGACGGGCTGCGGTCGCCAACAGTCGTTATTTGACCGAACAGTGGTCGTCAAACCATTCAAGGATGTGCTTCAGCCGTTTGACGCGGTGTTCAGGCTCTCCTGTCCGTGACAACCCATGCCCCTCGCGTGGGAACCGCACGAATCTCACGGTTCCGCCGCTGAGGCGCACAAACGCGAAGAGTTGTTCCGCCTCTGAAATTGCCACGCGATAATCTCTTTCGGAGTGGATCAGCAAGAGCGGGGTTTTGATCTGATGCGCATACGCCAAAGGCGAGTATTTCCATAACAACATGGGGTCTTCCCACGGATTGACATCAAATTCATGCACCGTGGGGATCGGGAAATCCGACGTACCGTACTGACTCACCAGATTATAAACCCCGCGTTCGGCAACCGCCGCCGCAAAGCGATCCGTATGCCCGACGACCCACGCGGTCATGTAGCCGCCGTATGAGCCGCCGCTGACCGCCAGTCGGCTTGGATCCGCCAATCCCATCTCGATCATCCGGTCAATCCCCGCCATATGGTCAGGAAAATCAGGATCGCCATAGGATAGGCGCTGGTATTGATAACCATACCCATCGCTGCCGTGCGCATTGCAGTAGAACACTACATAGCCACGCGCGGCGAATGTTTGCCATTCGTGCCAGACTTTCGCCGCCGGATTCAACATAATCCGAGGACCACCATGAATATACGTGATGAGTGGGTATGTTTGACCCGCTTGATAATCTGGCGGCAGAATGTACCAGCCCTGAATGGAGTCGCCGTTGGGATTCAAATAGCGTAGTTCATGCGTCGGCTGTACCTGCACATCATCCAGAAAAAGCTGATTCACGCGGCTTAATTGCACCGGAGTGGTCGCCCCCGACGGTAAATAAAAGACCTCGGCGGGCTGCTCAGGGCTGCTGGCGATAAACGCGATGCCCCCCTTGCGCCCGACATCGAAGTTCTGCACTTCAATAAAGGAGTCAGAAGTGACAACTTTTGCAATCGTCGCGCCATCGGCTGTCACCGAGTAGATGGATGTGCTGCCTTCGCTGTGAGCGCGAAAGTAAATCAGCGCACTATCTGGCGACCATTTACATTCAACGGCGGTGCGATCCATCGTCTCGGTCAGGGCGCGTGCGCCGCTGCCGTCGCTTGCGACCAGCGCCAGAAACGGGACGCGCGTATATTGTTTTTCGTGTGGCACACGATTGAAAGCGATCCATGCTCCATCGGGCGAGATCGCGGGCAGGCGGTCGGCATAAGCCTCGTTCGTCAGGCGCTCAACCGCGCCGTTAGACACCTGAATGCGATGGAGACAGTCAAATCTTGAAGGCTCGTCGGTAAGATAGTCCGATGGATAATATGTGAGCAAATACTGACCATCGCGCGTCCAAACGGGCATACTGTGATCGGCATCAATGTCAGTCAAGCGGCGCGCTTGAGCCGATGCCTGATCAGCGGCGATCACGTAGATTTGTTTATAGCGACCGTCGGCAAACGTGGTGCCATAACCATCACGGTAAGGAATGCGCCACGCAATATGCGGATCGTAACGCTCGTCCTCAATTTTGCGTTGGAGTTCCTTTTGGTGTTTCGCCTCCAACGGATTTTCAGGCGCTGTCGAAACCACTCCGCGATCTTCTGCTGCGCGTTCCTCAGCATCCATTGACGAGAGAAAGGCAATCTGTTTGCCATCTGGCGACCACGCCGGATTATTCGCGCCGTTGGGCTGGTTCGTTAACCGATACGCTTCGCCACCCGGCTCGGTAATGCGAATCGCGTGAATCTGAGGTTTGTCACCGCGTACCGCTGTAAATGCCAGCGTGGTGCTGTCCGGTGACCAACGGGGTTGGCTGTCGGCAGTGCCTTGGGTAAGCTGAATTAACTTTTGTCCGTCCGTCCGCGCCAGCCAAATCTGTCGCTTGTAACCATTGCTGGGTTTATCAAGCGAAAACTGCACATAAGCGATCCAGCGTTCATCGGGGCTGAGGTTGACATCTTCAACATCGACAAGACGATACAGGTCTTCGATTTCAATGGTTCGTTTCGCGGTTGTCACGCTGATCTCACTTTTCTGTCTGGTTCAGTATCTCCCACGTCCCAACACGCGCCGCCACCCGTTTGCCCGTGACGCCAGCAGCATCTTGTGCTGCCAGAAATACGAATGCCTCTGTGATCAGCGCGGGGTCAATCCATTTCTTTTTCTGTTCTTCCGAGTAGTTTGAAGCGGACATCGGCGTATTGATCGGCGCGCCCGGCGTTACCGTGTTCACTGCGATGTTGAACGGTGCGCCTTCCAATGCCAATGATTTCATCAACCCTTCGATGGCATGTTTACCGGGCGTATAGGCGATTTCTTTGACAAACCCTTTGACGCCCGATCCTGATGAAAGCAGCATGATACTGCCCCCTCCAGCCGCGATCATGGGCGACCAGACCGCCTTGCAAAGCTGAAATCCCGCTTGCAAGATGATATTGATTTCTTTTTGCCATTCTTCGAGGGTGATCTCCAGCATCGAACGTTCGCGCAGCAGCGCGGCGTTATGTACCAATACGCGCGGCGTGCCATAAGCGGTCAACGCCGTTTGAATGGCAGTTTCAGTCTGGTCGGCATCCGATAAATCAACCGGGATCGCCACGCACGCGCCGCCCAATGCGGTTAACTCATGCGCAACTGCTTCCAGCTTATCCGCTTGATTGTCCATCAAGGCGAGTTTCATACCTGCGTTGCTGTAGGCTTTGGCGATGGCGTAACCCAAGCCCTGAGCCGCCCCCGTGATAATGGCAAACTTGCCCTCTAGCTCCATATTGACCTTTCGTATCCTATGCACCTTCTGTCCCGCGCAATCGGGGATCGAGGAAATCGCGCATCCAGTCGCCAAGCACATTCAGTGACAGCGTAGTGAACATGATCGCCAGACCGGGCAGCACCGCCAACCACCATTTGCCCGACAGCAGTTGGTCACGGCTGTCCGCCAGCATCGAACCCCAGGTCGGGATACTTGGCGGCACCCCTAAACCGAGGAATGAAAGCGACGCCTCGGACAAAATGACACCAGCGACATTAAAAGAAGCAATGACAATGATCGGGGCGAGGATATTCGGGAAAATCTCTTTCGTCATAATGCGCCAGTCCCGCGCCCCAATTGCCTTCATCGCTTCGACATATTCCTTCTCGCGCTGCGATATAACCTGTCCACGTGCAACACGCGCGTAAACGACCCACTGTCCGACCCCCAAGATGATCACCAGATTGATAACACCCTGCCCCAGTACGACCAACACCATGATCGCCAATAAGATGAAGGGAAAGGCAAGTTGAACATCGGCAAGGCGCATGATCAAATCGTCAATAGCGCCGCCAAAATAGCCTGAAATCACGCCCAAAAATGTCCCAACCGTACCGCCGATAGCGACTGCTGTGATGCCAACCAACAGCGACACCCGCGCCCCGTAGATCAAGCGCGATAACACATCACGACCGAGCGAGTCGGTGCCGAATGGAAAATTGACCACCCCATTTCGATCAGGCGTCATCGGTGCGAGCAGCCGTGCGAATAAATCCTGCCGATTTGGGTCTTTTGGCGCGATACTTGGACCAAACAGCGCCAAGAAGATCACGCCCAACAGAATAATCAGCGCAATGAGTGGGTAGCGCCGCTTCAGCAAACTGCGCGCGGCACGCACATAGGTGGGCTGTTCTTTCGGCGCGAGGACAACAACGTAGTCGCGCGTCGGATGAATGGAGGCTGCTTTGGTGGATTGATCAACCATAATTGAAATTTGCCTCTCACTACAACCGAACGCGCGGATCGAGATAAGCGTACAGCACATCGACAACCAAGTTCAGCGCCACAAATACGAACGCAAAAAACACAACGGCGGCTTGGACAACCGGGATATCGCGCTGACCGATGGCGTTAAAGACCAAGCGCCCTACACCGGGCCAAGCGAACACGGACTCGGTGACGATGACGCCGCTCAACAAAAAACCAAATTCTAACGCGATGATCGTCACAATCGGGATCATCGCATTACGCAAGGCGTGTCCAACGATCACATTACGTTCCGTCAGACCTTTCGCACGCGCGGTCGTGACATATTCCTGCCCTAGCACTTCGAGCAAGGCGGAACGTACCAAACGCGCATTCCGCGCAATCGCAAAAACGGAAATCGTGACCACTGGCAGGATCGCATGATGCACACCAGCGGGCAGATTTTGGATCGCCGTCGCCCAATCGCCCGCCAGCAGCGGTGCCAAGACCGGAACATGACCAGAGACGGGGAAAATCCGCAGCGTCACGCTGAAAAACAAGATCGCCATGATGCCGAGCCAAAAACCGGGCATCGATTGACCGAACATCGCCAGCAGCATGATCGTTCCATCAACGCGCGTCCCACGCCGCACGGCGCTGATCAAGCCAATGGGGATCGCAATCAGATTAGACAGGATCAACGCGCCAATCGTCAGTTCCAGTGTCGCGGGCAGACGTTCCAAAACCAACTGAAGCGCCGGGGTACGATTCGCCAGCGATAAGCCCAGATCGCCACGCATCAAGCCGCCGAGAAAATTGATATATTGCTCTGGGAGCGATTTGTCCAAACCCAAGCGGCGGCGGGCTTCTGCCAGTTCTTCTGGACCGGCACGTTCACTGACATACAGTACGGCAGGATCGCCAGAGAGATGAATTGAGATGAAGGTCAGCAGGGTGACACCGATAATGACAAGAACAGCGAGGAGCGCCCGCCTCGTAATGTATTGTAACATTGTGCATCTCCAGCATAGGAAGAGGTGTAATCCACCCCTCCCTGTGCATAGATATTGCTACTTCAGGCTTACGTTGTAGACAGTGAGGAAGTTATCGACGCGCGGCGTGTATTCGATCCGACTGCTGACCGCTTCGAGCAGCGGAGCGGCATACAGCAGCAACCACGGCGGGTCTTCGTAGAAAGCTTGCAGCATCTGCTGTTCAGCAGCGCGTTCCGCTTCAGGGTCGCTGATCAGCGAGGGCAGGGATGCTTCCAGCGTGAAGAACTCTTCGTTCGTCCACCCAGTGTAATTCGTCTCGCCATCAGGTGCAGGGAAATCGGCGAGGTCGTACTGGGCGCTCCACGCGCTGCCACCCGTGCTGACAATGAAGAGCGGACCCAGGTCACGGGCGATCAACTGCTCGACAAACTGTGCGTTCTCGACGAACTCGACTTCGGTCTGGACACCAACATCGCTGAGGAATTGGGCAACCGCCTGAGCGACTTCGCCGCCAACCGCGCCGGGAATATTGCGCGCCTTGAGCGTCAGTTCAAAGCGAACGCCATTATCGCCGCGCGGGTAGCCCGCTGCATCCAACAGGCTCTCTGCCAATGCTGGATCATAGGAATAGGGTTCGAGACTGGCGTTATCGTTCGGCGGGTTCACGGGTCCAGTCGCGCGTTCGCAATCGGCGCCCAAAAGCTGCGTGCAGATCGCAACCACATCGACGGCATGTTGGAGCGCAACGCGCACCGGCGTTTCCAAGATCGCCTGACCGCCGGGTGTGCTGCTGAATTCCCGATCAGGATTCATGTTGAAACCGACATACGCACGAATGGTGCTGGCATAGCTAATGACGCTGGCGATGCCCGATGCATTGATTGGCTCGATTTGGTCGGCACCAATCCCCTTGATGATATCAACATTGCCCGTGACCAGTTCAGCGGTCGCGGTCGAGCGTTCTGGGAAGATACGCCACGCGATCTGTTCAAAATAGGTCTCACGCAGCGTGAAGTCCGGGACGCGATTCATGGTGAGATACTCGCCCGTCACCCATTCACCGAAGCTGTAGGGACCACTGCCGATTGGGTTACGCACGGCATCTTCCAACGACATCGCCTCATACGAGTCTTTGCAGTGAATGAAAATTTCCGAGATCAGACCGAGGCGCAGGCTCACGTTTTGCGGACCACCAAAGATGAGCGTGACCTCAAGGTCGCTGTCGGCGCGTGCGCCCACATAGCCCAAGGATGGAATCACGAAGCCTGCCGAGTTACCTGTGAATGCGTTCGCCGGATCCACGACTCGTTCCCATGTATAGACGACATCTTCGGCGGTTAACGCTTCACCATCATGGCAGGTTAAGCCTTCATTCAGGGTGAACGTCCATTCGGTGCCATCTTCGGAGATGGTATAACCGGTTGCCAGATAGGGGTCGATAGAACCTGTTGCCTGCCCCAGTTCGTACAATTGAGCAAACATCAGCGAGGTGATATTGAAGTTGGCGACACGCGCGGGATCAAGGGAAACCGGTTCAGTAAAAATCCCAACGACCAGCGTATCTTCATCTGCGGCGGGGGCTTGTGCGCTCACGGGCATCACAATCACCAATAACAGCACCAGCAGTAGCACGGACTTTGTAGTTACTTTCTTCATCTTTCTTCACTCCATCAGAATAGGGCAAACGTCGGCGATGAATAAACGGTATTTCTTGACTCCTCTCCCCCTTTCTCAAGCAATAAAATCATCCAAAGATGCCTAATCGCTCCCAAGAACTGCTTGGAATCGGTGGTATCTGTTCCAATATGAGCGAGATTTTATTACTTATAGAGTATCTAAATCAACGTCATAATGGAAACAATCACCAAATTTTTCGGCAGTCATTGCGGTGATTTTGGATAAATACGCTAAAGTGCGATCCACACAGACCGCGCTCAAGTTCAGTCGCCTGCTACCTCCCGTTCAAACGGAAAGTCGATCTTGAGTTCGGCGGCGAGTGCCTGGAGCTTGTCAAAAATCTCAGCATCCAATCGGGTTCCGTCCCGGCGGCGCGCTTGCTCACGGCGATAATCAATTTCGCCCGGAACGAGTATTTCGGTGAAGCCGGGTCGCAGTTTGGTGGATTTGATTTGCTGGATAAAATCGTCCATGCGCTGTTTGAAGACCGCAATCGGCATGAACCAGTCGATATCAAGCGCGAAAAATGTATGCGCGACATCGAGCTTCGCCGGGTTGGAATAGGGGACGAGACCAAAACCACCCCCGCTCAACACGCCAGTTAAGACATCCGTCAACATTGCCAACCCGAACCCTTTGTACTGTCCAATGCCAAGCAACGCCCCTAGCATGGCGGCGGCGGGTTCGTCGGTCTCATTGCCTTCAGGGGTCAACGCCCAATCCAGCGGCATTTTCTTGCCCTCGCGCTCGTACCAACGCATCATGCCTTTGCCCGCTGTAGTGAGCGCCACATCCAGCACGATTGGGAATACGCCGCCCGTCGGCGCGGCGAGTCCCCACGGATTCGTCCCGACCACCCCGCTGGCTCCGCCCCATGCAGCCATCTCTGGACCTGCGTTGGTCATGGCGATGCCGATACAGTCGTGGTCTAAGGCAATGCGAGCATGGACGGCGGATGATCCAAAATGGGTGCTGTTACGGACGATGACCGTTCCGATACCGCTGATTTTTGCCTTTTCGACCGCCAATTTCATAGCGCGTTGACTGGCTATCGAACCGGGACCATTGTGAGCATCCACCAAAGCGAGTGCTGGACTTTCCTTGACGATCTCAAAGGGGGCATTGAGGGTATACCAACCGTTGATGATTCGGCGGTGATAACCGAGCAAACCGCCTACGCCTTGTCCTTGTCCGGGGTGGCAGTGGAGTTCGCTCTGCATCAAGCCGTTCGTACACATCTTGGCATCGTCATCGGACATGCCCATCGCCTTGAATGCCCGAAAAACAAAGGCTTCTAAGGCATTAACCGGGACCTTTATGAGAGTCAGCGTCATACCCGACATTCCTTTGACTGCCTGATACGCTTCATACGGCTCTGGCGTATCGACTTGTATCAATTCGACTTCGTTAACGCTGCATCATGATCCAGAAATCATGAGCAGGGTGAAAATGTTTGATCGCCTTTGTCTAACATTGACAAAAGGTATATCTCTAGCCGCGTTCTAATGGTCGAATGTCGATTGTCGACTAAGGCGTGATTGTATTAGGCATGTTAAAACTTGTCAAGAAACCGATCTGCCGAAAAAGTGACACGAAACGTTGTCACTATGTCCCATCGTGGCACCAGATCAATGAACAGGGTCCGTACTTCCCGGATATTCCTGAAGGCGCAGTTCCCGAAGGGTTCAAAGCAACCGCAGGTGCAGCAGGTTCGCCGCGCCGCCCACATTCAGTTCACCCGTATAGCCGAAGGCGGGCGCGACGCCGCGCGCATGAAACAACTCCCCATACAGCTGGTAGCTGGCGTGAAGAACCGACGCGAACTTTCTTGAATTTCCTTGCGCCCCTCTTCTGTAATTTCCCAGTAACTACTCAGCCGTCATTTGAGGGAGAAACAGGTTGTTTTCGACAAAAACCCTCAATCTTTTGAGGGAGAGCCTATTCTCATCGCAGACAAATTTGGCGTTTCAATTTGCCAAACTGAGGGAGAAAACGACCCCTGAGTAGTTACAAAAAATCTTATAGTTATCTTTCCGGTTATGTACATGGAGATGCGTTAAGCCTTACACAAATTGCACAGGCGCTAACGGATGAGGAGAAATCACTATATATTCGCCTAGCTATTGCAAACATGATGATGATTTTGTCACTTGTAATCGTGAATTACGCCAAGAAATTTCCGCCAGCAAAAACAATATGCGATAGCGACCCAAGTTTGTATAAGTCCATCCAAATAATCGTAAATCAAGCCAGTTCTATGAAATAATAGTAAAGATAACAATAATGACCCATGCGAAATCGAACCCCGATCAGTCCAGTTTCCTAGAAAACTATAGCAAAACTGCGCCCGCCGTCCCTGCAATCCGCGAAGGTGTCCGCGCATGGCGTGATCATCGCAACCAAATTTGGCAATATGCGCACGCTGGTCGGTGAACATACCGGCGTGAACGGCAGACCCGAATACGTGCGCGCGGCGGCGCATATGAGCCTGAAACGACTGAACGTTGAAACCATCGGTCTGGCGCTGGCATGGACAGAGCGGCGCATGTTCGACAGCGGAGCGATGCAGATGATGAAGCCGGATATCGCGGCATGGCTGACGGCGCAGTGTGCAGCGGTCGAAGACATCGATTTGTCGTCGGCGCTGCCGGATATCATGGGCATGGCGGGCGGTGCGCCGCCGAACGGCACACCAGCGGATGCGTCGGGGACGCCACCAACAGGGGTCGGCAATGCGATGATGCAAATGTTCGCGGGGATGATGCCGCAGCCGACACTGTATGACTGCGCGGCGAATACGCGGTAAAATCTGAAACAATGGTCAGTGGGAAGGGCATCAATTTTGGTGTCCTTCGCAACGAAAGAACGATATTATGGTCAAATTCGCAGCATTTTTATGGGAAAACCCCGCTGAACACAGCATCGAATATTGCAAACTGATAGTTGCCGTCTTTTAAACGGTGGTGATGTGGCTTGATGGAAAGCCAAGCGAAATTCAGCGCCGATTTGGAAGTTGATGCGCACGGAATCGTTGTGAAATACGGGACTATCTGGTGGCGCGTTGCTTAATCAGACAGCCGCGTCCCGCCCCCGCATAAATATTCCGTTAAAGTTTTCATTATTCGCGTGACTCGGCGCGCGTTTCGACGTATGATATTGCTACAACTTGACACGAATGAGCGCGGCGGGTAAAATCGCTTTCAAGATGGGCGTATAGCTCAGCTGGGAGAGCGTTTCAATGGCATTGAAGAGGTCAAGGGTTCGAATCCCTTTACGTCCAATCCCCGTCTAAAAATCGTCCAAAGTGATGATTGACTCCGCGCCCTAATCCGTGTTCAATGTGATTAGGGCGCGTTGTTTTTTGCCCACAAACCTTAATTTAGAAAGGTGGTCGTTGTGACACGGCAAAAGCAAACTCCAATCGATAACCTGACCAGACGACTTCGTGGTTTGCTCGATGAACTCGACCGCTTGCTGCGCCCGATGCCCAAACCCGTGCGCGTCCCCGTACCCATCCCAATCCCAGTACGGCGACAGCGCCCGAACGATTATCGTTATCGTTAAGTCGCGTGCGTAAGGGCATGGTACGCCATGCCCTTACCATCCACTTTGGAGGACACCGATGCAGCGCATCGCGTGTCCTTTTTTGATTCTTGGTACAATGCGCCCACGCTTTGGCGCGCTCACAGAGGATGATTGACCCATGACCGAGAAGTATAGTCCGCAAGCTATCGAGTCCAAATGGCAGCGGCGCTGGGACGACGATCACCTGTATCGTTCCCACGTCGATTGGAGCAAGCCGAAACATTACGCGGTGACGATGCTGCCCTATCCGAGCGGCGATCTGCACATCGGGCATTGGTTCGCCATGACGCCCTCCGACACGCGCGCCCGCTGGATGCGCATGAAGGGCTACAACGTCCTGTTCCCAATGGGCTTCGATGCGTTCGGGCTGCCCGCCGAGTACGCCGCCATTTCGCGCGGCATCCATCCGGCGACGTGGACGATTGCCAACATCGAACGAATGCGCGGGCAGATGCGCAGCATGGGCGCGATGTTCGATTGGGAGCGCGAGATGGTCTCGTGCGAACCGGAATACTACCGTTGGACACAGTGGTTCTTCAAAATCTTCTACGAGCATGATTTGGCGTTTCGCGGCGAGGCGCGGGTCAACTGGTCGCCCACGCTGCAAACCGTGTTAGCCAACGAGCAGGTGATCGACGGCAAGGACGAACGCACCGGACAGCCCGTCGTGCAAAAGCTGATGACACAGTGGTTCTTCCGTTATACGCGCTACGCCGACGAGCTGCTGAACTTCGACGGCATCGACTGGCCCGAACCCATCCGCATCATGCAGACCAACTGGATCGGGCGCAGCGAGGGCGCGCGCGTCGTGTTCAAGAGCGAAGCGGGCGACCCCATCGAAATTTACACCACACGCCCCGATACGCTGTGGGGCGCGACCTTCATGGTGTTAGCGCCGGAACATCCGTTGGTCGCGTCGATCACGTCCGACGCCCAGCGTGCCGCCGTTGCGGACTATCAAGCTGCCGTCGCGCGCCTGACCGAAATCGAGCGCACGGGCGATGACCGCGAAAAGACGGGCGTGTTCACGGGCGGCTACGCGATCAATCCGGTCAACGGCGAACGGATTCCGGTGTGGATCGCGGATTATGTGCTGGTCACGTATGGCACGGGCGCGATCATGGCAGTCCCCGCGCACGACGAACGCGATTACGCCTTCGCCAAACAGTTCGGACTGAAGATTCAGCCCGTGATCAAGCCCGCCGACGCGCCCGCTGATTACATCGATGCCGCGGCGTGGACGGGCGACGGCGCGATGATCAACAGCGCGCAGTTCGATGGCACGTTGTCCAACGGCGCGAAGGGGCGCAAAAATCCGGCGATCAACGCGGTCATTGACTGGCTGTCGGCGCAGGGCGTCGGACGCGAGGCGATCAATTATCGGTTGCGCGATTGGCTGATCAGCCGCCAGCGTTATTGGGGCTGTCCGATTCCGATGATCTTCCGCGCCGATGGCGGCGTCGAAACCGTGCGCGCCGATGGACTGCCCGTCGAACTGCCGCACGACGTGAAAGTGACGGGCGTCGGCAATCCGCTGGTACAGCACGAGTCGTTCATCAACGCGCACGACAGCAGCGACAATCCCGCGCGGCGCGAAACCGATACGATGGATACCTTCATGTGTTCGTCATGGTATCACCTGCGCTATCTGTCGCCCCATTACGATCAAGCGCCGTTCGATCCCGAAGAAGCAGCGTACTGGCTGCCCGTCGATGTGTATACGGGCGGCGCGGAACACGCCACCATGCACCTGCTGTACGCGCGCTGGTTCGACAAGGCGCTGCGCGATCTGGGCGTGTTTGACGATGCCAAACGCATCGCGGCGGCACACGGGCGCGATCTGAACGTCGATGAACCGTATTTGCTGCTGCGCAATCAGGGGCAAATCTTGGGCGAAGTCCGCAAGGGCGATATCGTCGTCTGCGTCGGGGAGATGCGGGGCGAGAAGATGTTCGCGCGGCGCGTCGAAGTCGTCGAATCGATAGACACCATCCCCCATGGCGCGGTCGCGGGCGAAATCATGCGCCGCACCGAAAACATCGTGACCGTGGCAACCCCAACGGGAGATCGCACGGTCGAAGTGCTGCCCGACGCGACGATTGCAATCCCGTCGATTCCGGGAACGAACACGGTCAACCAACTGAAACAGCACCTCGACATCCAGCGTATGTCCAAGAGTCGCGGCAACGTCGTCAACCCCGACGATTGGGTACAGAAATACGGCGCGGATACCGTGCGCGCGTATCTGATGTTCGGCTTCGACTGGATCAAGGGTGGACCTTGGGATAGTCAGGGGATTCAGGGTGTCGTGCGCTGGCTGAATGATATGTGGGAGATCGTGACGGCGGGCGCGCCCACGGTCGGCAGCGGCGCGCAAGATCGGGACATCATCCGCAAAGTCCATCAGACGATTCAGCGCGTCGAAAACAGCTTAGAGGCGTTCAGCTTCAATACCGCGATTGCCGGGCTAATGGAACTGAAAAACGCCGTGCGCGCCGCCATTCGTGACCAAGCCATCGGCGCGGGCGCGTGGCGCGATGCCGTGCGCGACATGCTGCTGCTGATGGCACCGTTCACGCCGCACGTCGCGGAAGAACTGTGGGCGAAAATCGGCGGCGATTACAGCATCCATACGCAGCCGTTCCCGGTCTACGACGCCGCGAAAGCCGCTGAGTCCGAGACAACGTTGGTGGTGATGAAGAACGGCAAACCCATCGAGCTGATCACCGTTCCAGTGGGGATCAGCGAGGATGAAGCGAAGCAATTGGCGCTGGCATCCAACGCCGCGCAGCGCATCCTGAACGGCGGCGAACCGAAGAAGGTGATCTACATCGCCGGACGCGCGTCCGCCGGACAGTTGGTCGAGCCGAAGGTGAACATCGTCGTTTAGAAGCCTTTTCAAGCACCCCACCCCCTAACCCCCTCAGCCATGCAATGGCTGAGGAAAGGATAATTTTTCAGCAACCTCACCCCCTAACCCCCTCTCCGGTACGGAGAGGGGGAGTCTCTGTCGAGCGTTCCACCTCTGCAAGTCGCCCCTCTCCATACAATGGAGAGGGGGTTGGGGGGGTGAGGTCAATGAGGGGATCAAGGGGGGTGAGGTGACATGCTGATGGTCATCTCGTATCGTTACCCCGATCCCCCATAAAACGATTACAATACAGATTATGGGGATCGTCCGCCGCGCGCTCCAATCAAACGCGCGCGGACTATTGCACCGACGCCGCGCATCCGCAATGTGACCCGCTGCGCCGTGCAACTTTGCGTCCCCGCCATCCGTATAACAAAATAACGTGCGAACGACGCCGAATACGCTATTCCAACAGCGCCGTTGCGCACGATGGGGAGAGAATCGTCGTGTCCACATCCGACCCGGTTGTGCTGGAATGGGTGAATGCCGCGCTCGCGGGCGATCAAGACGCCTTCGCAGAGTTGGTCTACGCGCATCAAGACGCCGTATATAACCTGTGCTATCGCATGTTGTACGACAGCGCCGAAGCGGAGGATGCCTCTCAAGAAGCCTTCTTGCGCGCCTATTTGAATCTAGCGCGCTACGATTCGGCGCGGTCGTTCAAGACGTGGGTCTTGTCGATTGCCTCGAATCACTGCATCGACCGCTTACGCCGCCGTCGAATGAAGTGGCTGTCAATTGATGATCCGCTCCCCAATCTGACGCTGCGCGAAGACGAACCCGAACCAGAGGACGTGACGATCTTCAACGAACGCAGCCGCGCGATTCAAGGGCTGCTGCATCAACTGCCGCCCGATTATCGCGCCGCCGTCGTTTTGCGTTACTGGTATGACTATTCCTATGTCGAGATCGCGGACATCCTTGATACCACGGAGAGCGCGATCAAGAGCCGCCTGTTCCGCGCGCGGCAGATGTTGGCGGACAAGATCGACACCGTTGACGCGCCCGGCGCGCTGACACCCTTATTGGAGAATGCGTGATGGCGAACCAACGACAACGCCAACTGATGCAAGAAGCCCTCGATGAAACGCTCTCGCCCGACGCATTGCACGAGCTGCAAACGCGCTTGGATCGCACGCCGGACGACGCGCACACGTTCAATCGTCTCAAGCAGGTGGATCGCGTGCTGCGCGCTGCGCCGATGGAGCGCGCTCCACACACGTTGGCGCTCAACATCATGGCGAAGCTGGCGGAAGGGCTGCAACAGCGCGCGCATAACAAGATATCCGGTTTGGCGCTGGCGTTGGCGCTGGCGCTGTTAGCGGCGGCGCTGATGCCGCTGTTGATCGGCTTCGGTTGGCTGATCATGGGCTTACTTGGCAACCCCGCCGCGCTCGGCAATGTGTTGAACGGCTTGGCGAGCGTGTTGGCGAGCGTCAGCGCGACGCTGGATAGCCTAGTTGCAAGCGCCCAGCGCGTCGTGGAAACGTATCCCGAAGCGCCCGCGCTGGTCGTGGCGGTGATCCCGATCTCGCTGTTGTGGCTCGTGCGCACGGCGCGTCAGCATCGCGGCAGCGAACGCCAGCGTTCCGCCGAATCGCGCTTGGCAGACGCCAACGCGCCGATGACCAGCACCGCCGAAGTGCGCGCCGCATCCGAACGACTGGGACAGCGCAATGAGAAAGATGGAGCCTAAACGATGCAGCAACCCCTGACCCCGCGCGACCGACCGACGCGCATCGGCGCAATCATCGTCGGCGTGCTGATTATTGGTGTGATTGTCACGCTCATCGCGCGCGCGGTGCTTCCGTTCGCGCGCGCGACGGACGCGATGAGCGGCGGCGTGATCCTCGAAGCCGATTACCGCTTGGAGGGCGCAATTGAGGGTGACTTGGTTGTATTCGGCAATACGGTCACGATTCCAGCGGGCGCGCGCGTCAGCGGGGATGCGTGGTTCGTGGCGGATACGATCCAGATCGACGGACAGATCGACGGCGCGCTGACGGCGATTGCCGATACCGTAATCGTGACGGCAAGCGGACGCATCGCGGGTGATGCCGCGTTGATGGTCGATGAGACGACGATCAGCGGACGCATCGACGGCGCGGCGCGCATCACGGGCGACCGATTGACGCTCAGCTCAACGGGACAGATCGGCGGCACAGCGACAGCGTGCGTCGATCAGATTGTCGGAAATGCGGCATTATTGTGCGACCGGGCGGCGCTGTTCGCCCCGTTCGCGGCATTGATCGCCTTGCGCGAGGGTGCGGCGGCGGGCGTCCCGGTGATGGATTGGAGCGCCCCCCTCGTCACGCGCAACATGACGGGTGCGCTCACGCTGCTGGCAGTGGCGTTGGGCATGGTGGGCATCGCGGCGCTGATGGTGGCGACATTCCCGCGCCAGATCAGCCACATTGAGGACGCGATCCGCGCCAAACCGCGTGGGATGGGCGGCGCGGGGCTGGCGTTATACGGGCTGGCGTTGGGCATCTCCGGCGGCGTGATTGTGCTGCTGGCGGTCGCGCCGCCCGTCGGATTGGTGCTGATTCCGGTGTACTTGCTGCTGCTGGTCGGGCTGTTCGCGGCGCTGTTCGCGGGCGTCGTGACGTTGGCGCTGGTCGTGGGCGAATGGTTGACGGCGCGCCTCGGCGGACGTTCTGCAGAGCGCCCCAACGCGCGCGGCGGCACGCCCCCGTTGGTGACGGCGGCGGCGGGCGGCGCGGTCTTGTGGCTGGGCGTGGCAGCGGCGGCGGTGCTGCCGTTCGGCGTACTGGTCGGCGGCGTCATGCTGATCGCGGTGAGCGCGGTCGGCGCGGGGGCGGCGCTGTTCACGCGCTTGGGAACGCGCCCGCTGCGGGGCAGCTACTTCGTGCAGGGGTAATAATGGGCAAAAAGGCGAAGTTGTTCCAAAAAGCACTCAAAATCTCCGGTTTGATGAATTGATCGTGCTTCTCACCGCCTTTGGATTTGAGATGAAACAGATAAACGGAAGTCATCACATCTTCAAGCATCCTAACGTGAGTGACCTGCTATCGATTCAACCCGATGGCGACTCAGGCGCGAAACCCTATCAAATTCGCCAATTCCTCAAGATCGTTGAGGCAAACAATCTAAAGCTGAAAGATGAGGACGAGGCATGAAGGATTTTCACATCAATATCTTTTACAGCGACGAGGACGATGCCTACATCGCCGATATCCCCGATCTACGCTATTGCTCCGCGCACGGCACAACGCCCGAAATCGCTCTTGCTGAAGTCTTGATCGCAAAAGCCGCCTTCCTCGATGTGCTGCGCGCGGAGGGACTGCCTATTCCAGAACCACTGTATCGTCCAGCGATTTATCAAATGACTTAGTTCCCAACTCCCCCGCCCCTTATCCATGCACTAGGGGGTGAGGTTCTGGAAAAGAGGTTGGGGTGAGCTGAAAGCATTTTTCAAGCTGTAGCCTATCTTTAACATCGAAACCCTATTATGAGGCGGTGCCTTCCAATGAGGAGTCTATCGACTATGAAAAGATTTTCGTTCGTCGTTGTCCTCGCCGCAGCCCTGCTCTTGAGTGCGCTTGTCGTGTCGGCACAGTCCGACGCCACCCCCGAACCCGCCGCGTTCGATATGACCGTCAGCCCTGCCACGAACGCTGACTGGACACCCCAAACTCAGGTCATGTACGACCTTGCGCTGGTGTGGGTGCCGCCCGGAACATTCACGATGGGGACGACCGAGGACGCCATCAATTTGCTGTTCGCGGACTGCGAACAATACAGCCCTTGCACGTATGAATGGTTCAGCCGCGAAGCGCCGCAAGCGCAGATTGAACTGCCGGGTTATTGGATCAGCCAGACGGAGATCACCAACGCGCAGTATCGCGCCTGCGTGGACGCGGGCGCGTGTACGCCACCGAGCGATCCGCGCTATTACGACGATCCCGCCTTTGACGCTGCCCCCGTCGTCTATGTGACGTGGAATCAAGCCCTCGAATATGCAGGATGGCTATCCCCGAACGGCGATGTGCGGCTGCCAAATGAAGCCGAATGGGAATATGCGGCGCGCGGCGTCGATAGTTTGATTTATACGTGGGGCAACGAGTTCGACGCGATGCAGTTGAACTACTGCGACTCGACCTGTCCGTCCGACTCGCGCGATTTTGATAGCGACGACGGCTATCCAGAACTTGCGCCCGTTGGTTCGTATCCGAGCGGCGCATCATGGGTCGGCGCGCTCGATATGGCGGGCAATGTGCGCGAATGGACGGTCACGCAGTATCATGAAACCATGTTCCTATATCCGTATGATCCGAGCGACGGACGCAACGAGATCGTGATCGACCGCAACGAAGCGCGGATCGTGCGCGGCGGCAGTTGGTCAACCGTCTCGCGCGATGTGCGTACCGCGACGCGCGGCGTCAGCCCCTTTCCGATGGACGGCGAGAACGACATCGGCTTTCGCGTGGTGATCGACGCGGCGGCGTAATGCACTTGTATCGTTGCGTATTCGTTCCCTGCGTGGAAATCATTTCGCGCGGGGGATAGCACGGTTGGCGCATCAAGGGCAATTTGCTATACTCAGTGAATCACGGATTGTTGCTTTAGCCCTCATCCTTTGCCTGAGCAGAGGAAACATTTTCAAGAACCTCACCCCCTAGCCCTCTCTCCACGCAGTGGAGAGGGGGAACACGATAGGGAAACTCCCCTTCTCCATGCAATGGAGAGGGGGTTGGGGGATGAGGTGAATCCAATCCGTGATTCACTGATATTTCCCTGTCAATCGTTTCAAGCTGAGGATAATCGTTGTGAATGAAGCTAAAGCGCGCGCGCCACGCAATCGCACTATCACCTTATCTGACGCTGAAAAACATGCCGCGCTGCAACAAACCCTGAATTTAAACCAGCCGTGTGACGTTCATCACATCCTTGATAGAATCATCTGCCAAGATTTATTCGCAGTAGTTCCGTTTCTGCCGGATCAATTTGTCGATTTGATGATCATTGACCCGCCTTACAACTTGAATAAAACGTTTCATGATCGTTCGTTTCGTCAAATGGATGACTCGGATTATGTTCAGTGGGTCGAACGATGGTTGTCCCTGCTTATCCACGTCCTCAAACCGAACGCCTCGGTTTATGTCTGTGGCGATTGGCAAAGTTCGCCCCTGCTCTACTCCATCTTGAAACGTCATTTTCACGTTCGCAATCGCATTACTTGGGAGCGCGAAAAGGGACGTGGCGCAAAAAAAAACTGGAAAAACGCCGCCGAAGATATTTGGTTTTGTACCCTCAATGATCACTATACTTTTCACGTCGATCAAGTCATGCTCAAACGCCGCGTCATCGCTCCTTATCGTGAGGATGGACAACCAAAAGATTGGATCGAGAGTGAGGATGGTAACTACCGCTTGACTCATCCTTCCAATTTGTGGACGGATTTGACCGTACCGTTCTGGTCGATGCCAGAGAATACCGATCACCCCACACAAAAACCAGAGAAGCTGATCGCCAAATTGATTTTGGCAAGTTCCAATCCTGGTGATGTCGTTTTCGATCCGTTCTTGGGTTCGGGAACCTCAGCCGTCGTCGCCAAGAAACTGGAGCGGCATTTCGTCGGCGTCGAGATCGACTCTGAATATTGCGGCTTAGCACAAAAACGATTGACAATCGCGGAGGACGATCCGAGCATACAGGGCTATCACAACGGCGTGTTTTGGGAACGGAATACATTGGCGCAGCAAAAAGCAGCCGTTGAGAAGAAAAAACCCGGCAGACCGAGAAAAACGCCGTTGATGCAGTCGCTATTTGCGGCGGAGAACGCCGATGAGTAGCAAGTTGTTTGACTCGGACGATTATAAAAACGTCGAAACTGCAACAAAAGCCTTATTGAGCCTCGAACCCAACTTTCTATCGGTACGAGGGACAAGCCCGCGATCTGTGGGCGATGCACTTCAAGAGATTGTTGCAGAACGACTGCAAACAGTTCTGCCACTATACATTCGAGGATACCGAAACAATTTCGAGCGCCGAGCAATGGCAGACATCGCGTTTAATGACGATGAAAACAATCAGTATGTCATCGATGTAAAAACTCATCTTGTCAGCGCAACCTTCGGTATGCCGAATTTGACTTCTGTTGAAAGGCTAGCTAACTTCTACGAAAATAATCGTCATTATTTTGTTGTTCTCTCGATAAGTTATGAACTCGTTCAAACAAATTTATCAATTTTAGATGTCAAATTTGTTCCGATAGAATTTTTAGGTTGGGATTGTTTGACGATTGGGGCATTGGGGACAGGTCAGATTCAAATTGCGAATGCGCGTCGAATAACGGTCAATCCGCACTTCTCACGCAAGGCGTGGATGCTTACGTTCTTTGACCGCTTGATTGCGTTCTATGAAAAAGAAAAAATAAAAACAGATCGTCGCCTCGAAGATACGATAACCCGTCAATCACAGTGGATACTGCGCAACGAATGAGCCGCCGCCGCTTCGCCCCCCTCACGCCCACCGGACGCGGCGTCCGCGCGCTGCGCAATCGCGCCCGGCTGCGCGCCAAGCATCTTGATACCATCCTGATTCGCTTGCCCGCATCCATGCCCCCGCTGCCCACAGCGCGCGGCGGGCTGCTATCGCGCGCCCAAGCCATGTTTTTCGGTGCGCCGCCGCTCAGTCTGTGGGAACTCGAAAACATCTTCGACCGGATCGCAGCCGATCCACGCCCCAAAACCGTCGTGCTGATCCTCCCGCTGGCGCTCACGCTGCCGTTCGCGGACATGGAGAGCTTGCGCGCGATCATCGGACGTTTCCGCGCGAAAGCGCGGCGCGTGATCGCGTGGGCGCAAAGCTACGACCTTAACGCCTATTTCGTCGCCAGCGCCGCCGATTCGATCTGGATGCAGCCCGGCGGCGATCTGCTCACGCTCGGACTGCGCTCCGAAGCCGTGTTCTTCAAAGATGCGTTCGCGTCCGTCGGTGTGGCGCTCGACGTGGTGGCGATTTCGCCTTACAAGGGCGCGTTCGATCAATTCTCGCGCGCCGATTTTTCGCCAGAGGGACGCGCCCAGCTCGATTGGCTGCTCGATTCGCGCTACGCTACGCTGATTGATGGCATCGCCGCCAGTCGCAGCACGACTCCCAACACGATCCGCGCCATGATCGACGGCGCACCGCATCGAGACGATGCCGCGCTGTCCGCGCGCTATGTCGATGCGCTGTTGTTCGAGGATGATTTGCCCGGAAATCTCAAGGTGGAACGCCTGACGCTGTGGCGCGACGCCAAGCGCCGCCTGATCCGCCCGTACAAGCCACGCCCAGCGACCGACAACTATATCGCCGTCCTGCCTGTATCCGGCTTGATGCTGCCCGGCGAGAGCGGCGACGCGCCGCCGATCCCGATTCCGCTGCCATTTGTCGGGGAAGATCGCGCGGGCGATCAAACCGTTGTGCGTCAAGTGCGCCATTTGTTGGATGATCAGCGCGCGGCGGCGGTCGTGCTGTTCATCGACAGCGGCGGCGGCGCGTCCATCGCGGCAGAGAATATGGGGGCGGCGCTGGATCGTTTGGCGGCGGATCGCCCGATGATCGCTTATATGAACGGCGCGGCGGCGTCCGGCGGCTATGATATCGCCGTCTCTGCGCGCCAAATTATCGCGCAGCGCGGCACGATCACGGGATCAATCGGCGTCGTCACGGCGAAACCAGTCACGGGCGGTCTGCGCGAGAAACTCCACGTCCATTCGGTGGCGGTCACGCGCGGCGCGAATGCCGCATTGTTCAGCGACAGCGCACCGTTCACCGACGCCGAGCGCGCCCAAGTCCGCGCGCTGATTGAACACGGCTATGCCCGCTTCATCGCGCGCGTGGCACAGCGCCGGCATATGAGCGTCGCCGCAGTCGATGCCATCGGCGGCGGACGGGTGTGGACGGGCGCGCAAGCTGTCGAAAACGGCTTGGTCGATCAACTGGGCGATCTGCGCGCGGCGTTGGCGGCGGCGCGGGCGGCGGCGAACTTGCCCGACGATACACCCATTGTATTCGTCGCGGACGGTGGCAAGCCGATAGCGCCCTTCGCGCGGACGCCGGATAAAACGCTGTCGTATTGGCTCGAAAACGCGCGCGCGCTGACGAACGGGGCGACACTGCGCATGATGGCGTTGTGGCTCAACGAACGCGACCGGCGCTGACCGCTGCACATCCTAAAACTTGCCAAGTTCTATACGTTTCCTACGCTTCACTATTGCGCGCTTTGCGATACAATGTGCGCATTGGCTTTTGACAACTCAGGCGAGAAAACCCCATGATTGATGACGTGCTGTTCCGTACTCCGGCGCGAAATTCACTGTTGATTGACCCGCTGATGGTGAATTACCCTGAAGACGACGATTTGGAACAAGATGAATTTGAAGAAGAAGACGATCTTTTCGAGGACGAACTCGAAGAGGACGATTTAGACGACGATCTCGACGATGACCTCTATGAGGATGACGACGACACTTACGAAGACGACGACATCGACGAGGACGAAGAGGACGATCTGCTCGAAGACGACGACGAAGGTTGAGGATGATCGCCAATCGCCACAGCGAGGATGGGCGCGTTCGCGCGCCCTTTGCACGCCGGATCATGCTGTCCGTGTGTATGGTGCTGTTGATGATCGGGGGCATCGCCGTCGGCGTGGCAACCGCGCAAGACGATACGACCATCAACCCGGTAGCGACGCTGGAGGCGGGCGATTTTCGCGCGCTCGGCGTCATGGAAAACGGCAATCGCTTGTTGGTGGCAGATGCGTCTTCCAGCCAAGTGCGCGTCTATGATATTAGCACGCCGGATACACCGATCCTGATCACGGCGGTCGATCTCTCTGGGACGCCCGTCGCCATCGCGGGCGCACAAGATTACGCCATTGTCGCCGTGCAGACCGGCGGCGCGATGGATGCGCTTGAAGTGATCGCGCCGTCATCCTACAATCGCCGCCGACCGTATCTGGCGCTGACGTATATCGACGTACCAGCGGGCGTGCGCGATGTGTCGATCTCCCCGGATGGACGATGGGGCGTGGCGGTCAGCGCGAGCGGCTATACCTTGTTGGAAATTTTAGCCCCTGACGAGATCAATTCGACCATTGTCGAGGACGGGCGCGCGCTCAATGACGCCGCCGTATCGGCAGATCGGCTGTTCTTGGCGGTCGATGGTGGCATGGTCGAGACGGCGATCTTGAGCGAAGGCGCGGCGGCTGAACCCGAAACCGCGCTCGATCTCGGCGCGCCCGCCGTGGAGCTGGCGGTCAACGCGACGGGTTCGGTCGTGGCGGCGCTGACTATCAACGGACAGATTATGTTGATTGACGCTGGCGATCTGGAACTAATGTCGCGCAGCGACGCGGATGGCGGATCGGAACTGCACTTTTTGGATGGTACCTCCGCCGATGCGCTGATGTTGGATGGCACCCGCCGACGGATTCAATTGTTCGATATTATGTCGTCGGGCGCGGCGCTGTCATTGACGGCGCGCGGCGCGCTTGAATTGTCCAACGTCGCACGGCAGTTGACGACGTTCGACAATTTGATCTTTGTCACCGACGGCACGACGGTCGAAATCTTCGGCGTGCG
>DAOTUQ010000006.1:0-31726 GCA_034437055.1 Anaerolineae bacterium | reverse complement strand
ATTCACCTACCCGTGCAGACCGCATTTTGCCCCAGTCCTATTGGGTTCATTATGTGTTTCTTGGGTTCAAATTTGTGGATTTTGAGCTTAATCCCATGGATAGGTGAATAAATACGCTTGCGCGGCTACGACGACAATCCGATTTGCACGGATAGCGAAGCCGTTTATCTGGCGGGTATCCTCGACAGCAATCAATCTTTCTTGAGCCAGATGGATGCGATTGTTCAACAAATTCAAGCCGAGTTGTCGGCAGAAAGCCAGCGCGTCGCCCTGTTGCAAGGTGTCTTCTTGGGGCTGAACTTGCTCGCAAACTTCATGTTGGGGGCATTGGTCATTCGTCCAACGGTGCAAAGCGTCGAACGGTCGCAGGCGGAATTGAAAGCGCGCGATCAAGCGATCCAAGCGCAAAATCTCAAACTCATGAACGCCAACCGCGATTTAGCCGTTGCGCGCAAAACTGCGGACTCTGCCAATCTGCTCAAGAGCCAATTTCTCGCCAATATGTCGCACGAACTGCGCACGCCGTTGAACGCGATCATTGGCTATTCGCAGTTGTTGACGGCGGGCATGGTGGGCGATTTGAGCGACGCTCAATATCAGTATCAGGAGCGCGTGCTGGTCAATTCGCGCCATCTGCTGGGGTTGATCAACGATGTGCTGGATTTGTCCAAGATTGATGCCGGGCGGATTGAACTCGCGGACGTGGCATTCAATCCGCGCGCGTTGTTGACCGAAGTCGTGGAGCAAAATCGTGTCTTGGCAACTGAGAAATCGTTATCGCTCGAACTAACATTCGATCCGCTGCTGCCCAACACGCTTTACGGCGATCCGAGCCGCGTGCGCCAAATCCTGATCAACTTGCTCTCAAATGCCATCAAGTTCACGGATGTGGGGCGGGTGAGCGTGAACGTCCGACGCCAGAGCGAAATATGGCGACTCGTCGTCGAGGATACGGGTATCGGCATCCCCGATCACTTGCAGCATGTCATTTTCGACGAGTTCCGCCAAGCGCATGGCGAGCTGGAGCGCGGCGGCACGGGGTTAGGACTGGCGATCACGCGCAAATTCATCATCTTGATGGGTGGCAAGATCGACGTTGACAGCCAAGTCGGACGCGGGACCCGTTTCATCGTGAGTTTGCCCTTGCGCGATGAGGTTCAAGTGCAAGCGGATCGGGTTGCTATTGCTAAGGAAATTGCATGAGCCAGCCGCGTGTGAAGCCAGCCCGTAACGAACGCGCGAAAGCGTGGACGATCCTGATCATCGACGACACGCCTGACAATTTGACCGTCGCCAGCGTAGCGTTGGAATTTCATGGCGCGCACGTGGTCACGGCGGCGAGTGCGGACGACGGTTTCGCCCAGCTTGAGCAGATTAGCCCAACGTGCATCTTGCTGGATATCCGAATGCCCAAAGTCGATGGTTGGGCAGTGTTCAAAACGCTGCGCTCAACGCCCGCAACGGCGCACATCCCAATCGTGGCGCTGACGGCGTATGCTATGCAGGGCGACCGTGAAAAGATCATCCAGGCTGGCTTTGACGGCTATATCGCCAAGCCCATCGACATCCTCACTTTTGTGGATCATTTGGACAAAATACTTCAGAGCCGACCGCAATTAAAGGGGGATACGCCATGAAATTATCAGATTGGGTCGTGATCATCGTCGATGATGGCTTCGACGATCAGCGCGTATTGGAACACATCTTCAAGCATTACGGCGCGACCGTGCATGTGGCGCGCAACGGTGACGAATGCGGCGCGTTCTTGACGACGATCATGCCCATCGTGATCGTGACCGATCTCGCCATGCCCGAACGCGACGGTTGGCAGACGCTCGTTGCGGTACGCTCAAATGTGCGGACGGCACATATTCCAGTCGTCGCCGTCACTGCCTACCATGCCGATGGACTGGATCGCAAAGCGTTGGCAGCCGGATTCGATGCGTATTTTCCTAAGCCCCTCCATCCCGAACATTTCATCGAAGCTTTAGAGAGGATCGTCAACTAACTATGCTCACTGTGGATAAGACGAAAACTGGTGTGAAACAAATCTTGATCGTGGATGATCATGCCGATTTGCGCACGATCTTCGAGCATGTCTTCAGAAAGCACGGCTATGATGTAACCGTAGCGGTCGATGGCGAGCAAGCGTTGGAAGCTATCGAAGCGAACGCGCCCGATCTGATCGTGATGGATGTGAACATGCCGAAGCGTTCTGGCTTGGACGTACTGCGCCAGATTCGTGCGACGCCCCACCTGCGTCATATCAAGGTGATGCTCGTGACTGGGAATTACCTAGTCAGCCAATCGCCAGAGATTGACCTCGCGGATTTGGTCTTGATCAAGCCCATCGGCATCCACGAATTGATCGAACTGGCGCAGCGGCTCGCACCGCAGGACAGCGCCGCGCGATTCAGCGAACAGCGGCGGTAGGGGCGCGCCCCTACAAAGCCAATGGTTCAACCGCCCGCCGCTTTCGCCGCCGCCGCGCGCGTGACGACCAACAGCGACCAGTCGCCGGACTGTACGACCTGTCCGGCTTGATTCACGATTTTGATGCCCGCCGTGATCATACCGCCACCTAAACGCGGCATGTCGCGTTTTTCTTTGATTTCAACTTCGACATGGAGTGTGTCCCCGATGAACACGGGCAAGCTGAATTTCATCTCCACCCCGCGAAAAGCGATCACGCGCCCCTCCAAGAAGCCGAGTTGATACACCTGCCCAACGGCGTAGCTCAAACACAACATCCCATGCGCGATGCGCTGTCCGAACGGAGACGATTTCATGTATTCGGCATCAGTGTGCATCGGGTTGTAGTCGCCCGTCAGCCCGGCGAACGCGACGATATCGCTTTCGGTGATGGTGCGCGCGCGCGTCGCCAACTGCTGCCCAAGTTCGTAGTCTTCAAAATAATAACCGAGCGGACGATCCGCCATGTTCAACCCTTTCGCTGCGCCACACTCGAATCAACATGCCAACGATGATAACCGTCACGGGATAGATGGCGCGCTCGGCAGATCGCGTTCCGGGATATTGACCGCTCGGATTACGTCGCTGCAATCGGGCGTGGACGCCGCCGCCGCCGCGGACAATGCACCGTCGGGTGCGCTGATGCACACGCTGAACACCGTCCCTACGAACGCCAGCGGCAGCCGTAGTTCGACCGCCGCGCCAAACGCGCCGCGCCCTGCCGCCAGCACGCCAACAGTCCCTTCGGATTGCAGGAAAAAGCGGCTGCCGTCGATGGTGACGAAGCGCTCCGGCGTCCCATTATCGTCGACGTCGAATGAGAAGCCGATCTGGGATGCCGGATCGGGCGGCGCGGCGGTCTCGATCAGTACATACAGCGATTGATCATTATGGAACGCGCGCACGCTGCGCAAGTTATAGCGTGCATTGGGAAAATCGGAGCCGGGATCGTTGTTCGGCGGCACATCGCCGTACCAATCTGACGCATCGCCGTCAATATGCAGATACGTGTAGCCCGACGGCAGCGCCGGATACGACTCGGCGGGCAGTTCCAGCAGCCACGCCGCCAAGCGTCCCGCGAAAATCGTGTTGCCGATCTGCTCCGGCTTTCCATCGGCATCCGTCGCCAAGCCGAACCCGTTGAGAAGCATGTCGCCGTCCGTCAGCAGGGCGACGCGGTTTGCGATGCGCGCGTTCTCGCCAATGCCGGCAACGAACAGCCGTCCGACGGCATCGACAGCGTAATCGATATTGAGCGGCGCGGGGTCGCTCTCGCGGAAGATATTCCGATCTGCCTCGCCATACGCGCCCTCGGTAAAGAGCAGCGGCGTCGCGCGGCTGTCGACGCCAATGGCGTCGGTGCGCACGGAGCGCGCCCCCCAAGTGACGACGGCGATATCGAAATATGCCAGCGGCGCGAGGATCGCGGCGGCATCCGGGTTGGCGAACGCGCCCGGTTCGACGCTGACAGCGATGAAACTGGCGGCGGTTTCACGCACGATTTCTGCTGTAAAGGCGCGCGTCACCAAGAACCCATCGCGCAGTTCCAAGCCGTAATCTTGCAGCAGCAGCCGCGCAATACCGCGATCCGGCGTCTCGCCCGTGATGCCGACTTGTCCACCCGGTTCGAGCGCCAACAAGACATTGGCGCCGCGTTCGATACCGAGCCACAAGCGCGCCAATTCATCCGATGTGAGCGCACGACGCGGACGCGCGAGGACGATGATTTCGGCGTCTGGCAGCGGCGCGGTCAGTGGGGCGCTCAAGATTTCTGCCCCCAAATCGCGGAAAAGCGTCGCAAAGCGCGATACACCGTCGGCGTCCTCGTTGGTGGGCGCGGCGGATTGCAGCGCCGGATCATCGATGAACAGCACGCGCGACACGCCGTCGCGCAATTGCGCGCGCACATCGGTCGCGCGTCCGACGAGGACGAACAGCAGTGCCAGCACGAGGACAACACGATTGATCTTCATACGCCCGATCATACGAGAAGGGCGCGAACGACGCAAGTCATTTGATTTGAAAGAATCGAAATATTCGGGCGCGGCGTGCTATAATGCCGTTCGATTTCCGTATGTTTAAATAAGGGACTCGCGGATGGAACTGTCGCATGACGAAGTGCGCAAGATCGCGGAACTGGCAAAGCTCGATCTGTCCGACGACGAGATCAAGCTGTATGCCGGGCAGTTGTCCAGCATTCTCGGCTATTTCCGCAAGCTGCAAGCCGTCGATACCTCACACATTGCGCCGACGGCATCCGTTTTGCCCTTGAAGAACGTCTTTCGTGCCGATACCCCGACGCCGCCGCTGACCGTCGATGAAGTCGTCGCCAATGCGCCGGACTCGTTCGCGGGGCAGTTCCGGGTGAGCGCCGTGTTTGACGAATAAAAAAGACAGTGACGAGCGCGGAGTCTCCATCCTGTCATTTTAGCGCGTCATTCTCGCTTCAATCGATGCGCGCTTAGCACGCAGTTCTTTTGGCTGTCGTTTAACCCACGTCTGGCTGACGCGGCAGATAAATCGTCTGCCCCGCGATGAGGCTGTCTGGGTCATCCAAGCAGTTGGCGACGACGATGCTGTCTGCCGTCGTGCCAGTGGCGGATGCCAGCGCGAACAAGCTGTCGCCTGCTTGCACCACATAGCCAACCCACGCAGCGGGGATAGGACACGGCGTCACGTCACCGAGCGGCGTTCGTGCGGGATCGACGGTGGCGAAGAAGCCAAGTGGCGTGATTGAAGGGAACAGGGTTGGCACGATGGGCGGCGCTTCCGTCGCGGTTGGGTTGGGATCGCGCGTCGGTGTAGGCTGTGCGCGCGCCAAGTTGCACGCCGCGCACGCCAGCACGATCAACAAAGAAAGCGCCGCCCGTCGCAGCATTAAACCGCCCTTTCCGTGACGTCGGCGCTGATCAATTCTTCGATCATCGCTACCGGATCGGTCAAGATGCGATGCACTGGACATTTGCCCGCGATTTCAAGCAAGCGCGTGCGCTGTTCGTCCGTCAAATCACCCGTGAACGTCATCCGCTGGCGCAATTCGTTGATCGTGTCACCAACGCCATGCTTGACGGGATCATAATCTGGGTAATCTTCGACCCTCAACCGCTGGCGCGAGACCTCAATTTCGACCGATTCCAGCGCCCACCCCTTGCGGTTGGCGTACAGCCGCGTCGTGATCGCCGCGCACGCAGCGAGCGCGCCTATCAGCGCCTCGGTCGCCATCGGGCCCGCATCCGTGCCACCATCCGCGACCGGTTCATCGATGTACGTGATGTGATCCCGCGTTTGGATAGTCGCTTTCAAGCCAGCGCCCAGCGTGACTTTGACATTCGCCATTCTGCTCATCCTCAGTTTGTCGGCGGCGCGTCACTGAACGCGCCCCGCTCCAATACAGCGTAGACGGCACAGCGCCATGGCTTCTTACGCTGCGGCTGCTACGTTGCCAATGGCTCTGCGGCGTCGGTCAGCGCCCGAATCAGCGCGTCAGTATTTGGGTAACGCATCGTTGGGGCATTGAGCGCACCAATGGCAAATTTGAGAACCTCAGAGTCGCCGTCCGTCGTGTGATCGGCATGATAGAAATGGTCGATGGACATATTCAAGCGCGTGACCACCTTGCTCTTGACCGCCGCGAGTCGATCCGGCTGCGTCAGCAATACCAATGCCTCGGCGTCCAAATGGGCGAGAAAATCACCCTCGCGCGTCGCTTGCCGCAGGATCAGCGCCACCGCGCGCAGCACCTCGTCGGCGGCGACGAAGCCGGACATCTCGCGCAGTTTGTCCAGCCCGCTGATCGTGACCAGCAGCGCCGACCACGCCTCATTGACCGTTAGCAATGCCGCCAGTCGTTCATCGAGCGCGCTGCGGTCGGGAAGGTCGGTGATGGGGTGGACAGGCGGCGCTTGTGTGGCGCGATGAATAGCATTGCGCGCGCGCAGCAGCAGTTCTTCCACGTCAAACGGTTTGGTCACATAATCGACAACGCCCAGTTCCAAGCCATGCAGCTTGTCGTCTCGTTCGCGCCGTTCCGTGAGGAAGATGATCGGCGTATCTGCCGTGCGACGATTGGCGCGGAACATGCGGCACAGGTCGTAGCCGTTGATGTCGGGCAGGTGGATATCGATGATGATCAGGTTGAGCGGTTCATCGGCGGCGATCTTCAGCGCGTCGTCCCCCCACGCTGCCGTATGGACGACGTAACTGCGCTGCTGAAAAAACTCGGTCAGCATATCGCACAGATCAACGTCGTCGTCCACGACCAAGAGGGCGGGCGCATCGATGGGCGTCTTATCCATCTTTTAGCTGTCTCCAGAAGCCGCGCCCGTCGTGGTGATCGCGACGGGGACAGGCTGTTTGTTCACGACGAAAATGCACGCGCCGCCTTCGACCGCCCGGCAGTGGGTCTCGCGCACCGCGTAATCCAGCCCGCCTGACGCCCAGCGGACACATTCTTGCAGCAAGCCGACCACCATCTGGCACATCGGGCGTTCGGCACGCACGCCCCACGCCATCGCGCAGGGATCGACCACGAAGCGGAACACGCGCTCGCTTTCGTCCAGCCACGCGGTTTGATCGCTGAAGTGGGTGAAGATGTGCGCTAATGCGCCTAACGCCAGCCGACAGCGCACGGTTGGATCGAGCTTGACAACGGCTGGCGTGTCGATGCCGCCGAGCGCGCCAAAACCCTTCATGCCTTGATAAAACCATGCCCGCCCAACGCGCAGCGCCATACCGCGCCCGATGCGTGGTTCATAGTAGCTATCGAGCGCCTGATTGAGCGCCGCCACCGCGCTGAACGCGAACGCTTTATCGAGTGTGTTGGCGGGCATCTGGTCGATGTACGCTTGATAAATGGGCATGTCGCCCAATGCCAAGCCCAACACGCCGTTGAGGGCGTTTTCGCCCATCTCGACTGCCATCGCGCGGAACAGAAAGCGCGCGAAGCGGTTTGGATAGCTCGGCGGCACGTTCGTCACCCCCATAAGCATCACTTTTTGCGCCGCGCTCGCTGGTGCATCGTCTGATGACGAGACAGAATCGGCGGGCGACTGGCGCTCACGATATGCGCCGCGTGGGTTGGGAGAGCGAGAGAAAGCCGTCACGATGCGATTCTAGATCAACTGCTCCAAATCGCGGACAGCGCGACCGACATCGAGCAAAATCAAGCCCAAGCGTGCTTCTTTACGCGCCAACACCGTGAGTACGGCTTCTTCGCCAACGGCGGTCAGGATGACATAGCCGTTGACCCCTTTGACTTGGACTTGCTGCAAACTCCCGCGCCCTAACTCGGTGGCAATTCGCTCACCCAATGAGAGCATGGCGGCAGACATCGCGCTCACGCGGTCTTCTTCATATCCACCAGGCAGCGACGAAGCAATGCTTAACCCATCGACGCTGACGATGGCAGCGGCTTCGACATCCCCGGAACTGGCTTGCAGATCGCGCAGCCGCGCGACCAATTGTTCTGTGCGTGATTTCGCCAACGAAATGCCTCCTGTGGAGAGGTGAACGCCTTCAACGCCGGACGGCGGATGAACGCGGCAAGACGCCACCCGGTTTGGCTATTGTGAGAATTCCACATAGTATAATCCTGCCATGCGCTTGTCGCAAGCAACGCTTAAGGACGCGGCGAAAAGGTTACAGTTTGTTCATGAAGCCAGCCGCCTCGCCCAATGACCGCTTCTCCGTGCCAGAAAGGGCTGATCAAAGCAACCTCACGCCCCGACCCCCTCTCCGGTACGGAGAGGGGGTTGGGGCGTGAGGTCAATGAGCGAGAAACTCAAACATGTCCTCTCCCCAAGCTGAAAAGGGAAGGGGGTGAGGTCAATGAGGGAGAAAGATCGACGTGATGAGCGACCAAGAACGCTATGCTGCCGCCTTGCGCGAACTGATTCAGCCGACGCGCGCCGCCGATTATGCTGCCGCGAACGAACAGACCTTAGCGCCGATGCGCGCGTTGATGCGCGCATTGGGCGATCCACAGGATCAATTCGAGTCGATTGTCGTCGCCGGATCGGTGGGCAAAACGTCGCTGTGCCATCAGATCGCGGCGGGCGTGCGGCGCGATGGACAGCGCGTCGGCTTGTACACCAGCCCGCATCTGCACAGCTTCCGCGAACGCTTCATTGTGGATGGCACAATGATTTCGATGGCGGAATTTGTCGAGACATGGAGCAACGTCAAACGAGCAATCTCAGCACTCGCTACTCAGCACTCAATACTGTCCTTCTCCACCTTTGAAGCGGCGACGGTGCTGTGTCTGCTGTGGTTCGCGCGCAAACAGGTCGATATTGCGGTGTTGGAAGTCGGATTGGGCGGGCGCTTCGACGCGGTGAACATCGTTTCAAATGTTTTTTCCGTGATCACGCCGATTGAGCTGGAACATGCCGCGCTGTTGGGTGGCACGCTGGAACGCATCGCGTGGCACAAGGCGGGCGTGTTCCGGCGCAAAACAAACGCCTACAGCGTGCCGCAGCAACCCGAAGTGATGGCGGTCTTGCAACGTGAAGCCGAAGCCAACAAGGTCACGCTGTTTCCAATCGAGCGGCTCATCGACGGCTATCCCACGATTCTGCCGCTTACTGGACGCGCTGAACGCACGCCCGACGGCATCCTGATCGACGGCGCGCACACCGTCGGCGGCGTTAGGCGGCTGTGTGCCAGCATCGCACCGTCCGCGCAGATCGTCGTTGGGATGCTGCGCGATAAAGCCGTCGCAGATGTGCTGGCGGTATTCGATCAGCCCGGCTTGCATCTGCTGTTGACGACTGCGCCCGGATCGCGCGGTTTGCCCGCCGCTGAACTCGCCGCGCGTTACACCCCCACGCGCGCGACTTACGAAATCGTGCCGAACCTCGATGCTGCGTTCCAACAGGTGGCGGCGGCGTCCGCTGATGGGCGTATCGTGACCGGATCGCTGCGCATGGCGGCGGCGGCGCGCGAATATTTTGGGCTGGTCACGGGTGATATGATCGCAGAGGCGGCGGCGACGCGCGCGATTTACGCGGCGAAGAACGCGACGTTGTAATCGAGAACCGAAAAAAGATTCAACACAGAGAACGCAGAGAAAAGAATGAGAATTATCTCTTTTTTTCTCTGCGTTAAATCCTTCTTTCAAAGTTTAAGCGTCACGATATCTATTTCTCTGTCTTTTGCTCGTAGAACTTCTGCCACTGTTCGCTGAAGCCCGCGTAGCGCGTCTCCGCCTCCGTGCGCAGGACGACATCCGGCGTCTCTGCGCCCAACGGCATGACCTCCGGCTGCGGCAAATCCTCGAACACCTTACGCACGAAATACACCATCTCTGTCGCTTGGAGCGCCGCGTTCAGCCGATGCGCCGCCAGCGATAAGCCGAACAACAGCGCCGACAGCGTGAAGAACGTCGGCGCGCCCCACGGCATATAGAAGATGATCGACGTGATGAACGCCGGAATCAGCAAGCCGCTCAAGAAATAGCCCATGCTCATGCGCACGCGCAAGCGGACGAAGGTGATATCGCCCGCTTGCGCGCCCGAAAACGTGCCGTTGAGTACCGCCGCAACGCGCGTCCGCCGCCGCCGCCCACCCGATGCTTGGCGCGAATTGCTGGTCATGCGGAAGCCGTCTGGTACCGGCTGAATGTAGTAGCGCCGTCCGTCGCGGAACAAGTCGCGCAAATGCAGCCGCTGCGTACTGGGGCGCGCGCCGAAACCCAACGTCCCCAAGACGATGGCGGGCGACGCGCTGACCGCCACCAAGACGGGCGGATACAGCCGCCACACATTGGGCAGCCGTGTGAACCATGAACGTAAGCGAGCGATCATTGTTCCGATGTGCATCGTTCCGATGCGGGTTAATTGTATCCGTTCAGTATAGCATCGGCGGACTCGGATGCAACCGCAGGGGTATCGGTTTCATCGTCGGACTCGTCAGAATCTAGATCGTAGAATACCCCCCGACGCGGAATGCCGATCAGCAGCGCAATCGGCGCCAACAGCAGCAGCCACATCATCGCGCCCAAGCCGATGCGACCCGCGATGAACCCCAACGCCGTCGGGATCAGACCGGAGACGAGCGAGGTGATACTGCTCAATGCCATCACGGAACCGGAACGCGCTGGCACGGCAGCGTACAATTGCGCTTGCAAAATTGAGTACCAGCCCGCGTTGGTCATGCCAAGCAAGCCCAACAACACCAGCTTGAGCGGCAGCGGCTCCGCCAATAAGAACGCTGGATAGAGTACCAGCGCCGCCGCGACGCTCCAGCGGATATACGTCAAGCCGCGCACGCGCTCCAAGAGCGGGATCAGCACCACATCCCCGATCAGCCCCACACCGGTGAAGATCAACAGCGCGATGCCCGCGACGCCCTCATCCGTGCGCACGACATCGACGAAATACAGCGCCAGAAAGCCGCGAAAGATATCCATCAGCAGATCGGCGGCGTCCAAAAGAAACACCCAACGCAGCACGATCCCGCGCCGCAGTTGGCGCAGCGCCTCGCGCACACCCGCGATCAAATTGATGTCTTCCGGCGCGTCCTCAGGGCGGTAAAAGTCGCGCAGTCGGTACGTCCACAGCGTGAGCGCGAAGCCCGCCAGCCCGATCACCACGTACAGCGCGCGCCATGCCACGCTTGTATTCCCGCTGACCAACCAGACCGCCACCGCCATCACGATGGGACCCGCGACATTGCCGAGCGATCCCGCCAGCTCCCAGCGCGCCATGTTGTTTTCGCGCCGCGCCGGATCAGCGTCCATCAGCGAGGCTTGCGTCAAGCCAACCGATGCGCCCGCAGCGGGAAAATAGAGACACGTTGCCATGACGAGCGGGATGAAGCTCCAACTGATGCCCATCAGCGCCATTGACAGGGCATAGAGCGCCGTCCCCCCGATCACGAGCGCCGCGCGCCGCTTGGTATCGCCCGCGATGCCGATGAACGGCTCGATGAAAGCGGCGAGAATCGTGGGGATGCCGACCAGCAGCCCGATCTGTCCGTAGCTGAGGTTGAGATCATCGCGGATGAAGGTGATCGAGATACGTCCCACACCATCGATGATCTCATCGTAGAACTCGATGGCGAGGGCGAGCGCGACGAACGCGCCCGTGCTGCGAAAAAGCCGGGTACGGAGCGAACGAAACATATTCAGTTGTCCTTTGGATAGGGGGAGACAAAGCGTGGAATCAAAACAAGCCGCACGCGGGTTCGCGTGCAGCTTGGGATACCTGAAGGTTATGGCGTTAGAAGATCAACCGCGACTACGGCAGCGCGGGGGTCGTTTGAGTGATGAAATGATCATGGTGAAAATTATATCACGGAATTACCCGACCACAATTTCCCGTTCTTCGCGCGGCTGCCCCAACAACGCCCGCTCCGCCGCGACGACCTCCGGCTCCAGCTTGACGATCAGCGCCTTCGGTTCGCACAGCGCGTGTCCGGGTTGCAGCGCGCTCGGTTCCCAGCGTCCAATCGCGCCCGATCCATCGTAAATCAGCGCCTCGTGCGCGCGCGTCGCCTCGTCATAACGCACGATGCGCTGTTCTCCGAACAACTGCCCGTCGTAGCCCAAATACTCGTGTACCTGCTGTGAGGTGAACGGGATAAACGGCGCGAGCAGCGTTTTCAGGTTGTCGATCACGCGCAAAATCGTGTAGACGCAGCGCGCCGCGTCCGTCGGATCGGCTTTGATGCTCGACCACGGCGCGCGCACGTTGAGGTACGCATTCGCATCGCGCGCCAAGCCCATCGCCGTCGAGAGTGCCTCGCGCAGTTTGACCGCTTCAATCAGCCCGCCGACTTGCTCGAAGCCCGCTTCGACGCGCGCCAACAACGCCTTGTCCTCCGGCGTCAGTGCGTCGTAGGCTGGCACGCGCCCGTCGTAGCGTTTGTAGGCGAAACTGAGCATCCGGTTGACGAGATTGCCCCACGCGCCGAGCAGTTCGCTGTTGACGCGATTGTAGAAGCCGTCCCAGTCGAAATCGGCGTCGTGCGATTCGGGGAACATCGCCGCCGTGTAGTAGCGGATCGCGTCCGGCTGGTAGCGTTCCAAGATGTCCGGCAGCCAGATCGCCCAATTGCGGCTCTTGGAGAACTTTTCGCCTTCGATGTTCATGAACTCGTTGGCGGGAACGTCGTAAGGGAGATTCAACCCCTGTGCGTCGTTATAAATGCCGTCGATGCCCATCAATTCGGCGGGCCAAATCACCGTATGGAAAGGTACATTATCTTTGCCGATGAAGTTGTAGATTTCGGCGTCGGGGTTGTACCACCAGTTTTTCCAAGCGTCGGGCTGTCCGATGGTCTTTGCCCATTCGATGCTGGCGGAGAAATAGCCGATCACCGCCTCGAACCAAACGTACAGCTTTTTCGACTCCCAACCCGGCAGCGGCACATCGACGCCCCAATCGATATCGCGCGTGATCGGGCGTCCGCGCAAGCCCTCTCCGACAAAATTCCGGCTGAAGCGCACGACTTGCGTGCGCCAATGCGGCTCGTGTTTGTCCAAGTACGCCAGCAGGCGCGGCGTGAACTGGCTCAGTTCCAAAAAGTAATGTTCCGCCTCGCGCACAATCAGCTTTTCGTCGGGGTGATTCTTGCTGTGCGGGTTGATCAACAGCGTCGCTTCGAGCAGATTGCCGCAGTTGTCGCATTGATCGCCGCGCGCGTTGGGATAGTGGCAGATGTAACACTCGCCTTCGATGTAGCGATCCGGCAGAAAGCGGCGCTCGATCTCGCTGTAGAGCAGCGTTTGCGTCTCTTTGTACAGGAAGCCGCGTTCCAGCAGCAGCGTGAAGATATCTTGCGACACGCGGTGATGATTTTCGGTGTCGGTATGCGTGAACAAGTCATAGCTGATGCCGATCTTCTGCTGTGCGCGCAAAAAACGCGCGTGATACTGCTCGAAGATCGAGCGCGCTGTGACGCCGCGCTTGTCCGCCTCAACCGAGATGGGCGTGCCGTGACTGTCCGACCCGCTGACCATCAGGACGTGATTGCCCTTGAGTCGATGATAGCGCGCGAAGATGTCGGCGGGCAGATACGCGCCCGCGAGGTGTCCGACGTGCAGATCGCCGTTGGCGTAGGGCCACGCGACGGAAACGTGAATGTGTTTGGGCATCGCCATTTTTCCTTGAGACCGTTAAACCGATGATCGTGTCTGAATGCTAAACTATGAGCGCGCGATGCAACAAAAAACCGCCTGTCCAAGACAGACGGTTCGCTGAGGTCGTGCCGTGCGCCGCTTTAGGCGCGCGTCAACAGCCGTCTGTGGACAAGGATCAACAGCGGTGACATGCGCATGGTGCAGGTGGGCGTGTGTACTGGTTTCATATCAGGAAGTGTAGCGATTCGGGGGGTGGGAGTCAAGCAAAAGCTGTCGGCGTTCGCTAACGGCGCTCGTAATTGGTTTAATCGTCGTCTGGCGAAGGTGGCGCGTATTGCTCATAACGTTTGAGCAGTTGTTTGTATTCTTCTGTTTCTAACGCCTCATTGCCCAACTCGGCAATCGCATCCTTGGTCATTGTCGAAAAAGCACAGCGCCCGCGCATTCGCGTAGCACACCATTCATGATCGTTTGACAGTCCCTTTGTTAAACTTTTTTGTTATTAGACTTATTACAATCTTGCCAAACATTCAACATCGCCTCATGTCAGTGTTGTCTAATGAAGTCCGTACCACAATGTTTACTTCAAACACTAAAGGATAATCACGATGGCGACAATTGTAGAAATTGCAGCAGGGGATCCCCGTTTTTCCACGTTGGTGACGGCAGTTACGGCAGCCGGCTTGGTCGAAACCCTCAGCGGCGCGGGCCCCTTCACCGTGTTCGCCCCGACGAACGATGCGTTCGCCGCCTTGCCCGCTGGCACCGTTGAGAGCCTGTTGGCAGACATTCCGAAGCTGACCGCCGTCCTGACCTACCACGTCGTCGCCGCGAAAGCGCCCGCCGCCGTCGTGATCAGCGCCCCGAGCCACAAGACGGTGCAGGGCAGCGCCATCAACGTCAAGGTTGACGGCGACAAAGTGATGATCAACGACGCGCAAGTGATCGTCGCGGACATCGATGCCTCCAATGGCGTCATTCACGCTATCGACAAGGTGCTGATCCCCGCCTAATGCGGGATCGATAACAAAAGCGCCCGCATCGATGCGATGCGGGCGCTTTTTTGTTGCCAATGACGTGAACTAGGTTGCGGATGTGCGCCGCCACAGCTTGATCACGCCCGGCGGCGACGGAATCTCCGACAGTTCGACGCGCCATGGCGTCAGCTTCAACACGCCGAACGTCGGATGCTCCACACCTTGCCAAATCATGCCCGGATCATAGCCAAGCGGTTCGGGCGCAGCTTTGAAGAAGTCCCAAACATAGCGTTTGTCCGCCAAATCGTCCGCCCATTCGACCGTACATTCGGCGTAAGCGGGCTTGAGGACATCGGACACATACGCAATCGACATATGCGGATTATGTGCCAAGTGCGCCGCCTTGTGCGACGTGCGGCTGGTGGCGATCCAGCCGATGCCGTTCTCCCAGAAGGGATGCAGCACGCGCGAACGCGGACGCCCCTGACTATCGACGGTCGCTGCGCTGCACCAGACCATCCGATGCGCGCGCGCGATGAACTCCGCTTCAATCTCGCTGAAATCATCCACTTCGACTCGCATACGTATTCCCCCTTTGCTGCCTGTTCTGAACCTTACCGACAGCATAACACGCGCCCAAATGCGGGGATATGCGACTTTGGGCGGAAAAGCTGCGTAAAAATTGCCCACCTGTGCAATGCGCCAATGGATTGGACTCAAGGCAGCCGATACATGCCCATCGCATCGCGCACGTGGCGCATGGTTTCGTGCGCTTCGGCTTGTGCTTTCGCCGTCCCCGCCGCGATCACATCCTCGACGAACGACGGCTGTGCCTCGAACTGAGCGCGGCGTTCGCGGAACGGCGCGAGGAAATTGTTGATCGCCGCCGCCAGCTTGCGCTTAACCTCGACATCCCCGACCTTGCCCAACAGATAGCGTTCTTTCAGATCGTTGACCTCATCAACGTTCGGATTGAAGATATCATGATAAATGAACACGGGGTTGCCCTCGACCTTGCCGGGAATATCGGCGCGCACGCGGGCGGGATCCGTGTAGGTATTGCGGACTTTTTCGGTCACGGTCTTTTCGTCATCGGAGAGGAAAATCGCGTTGTTGAGCGACTTGCTCATCTTCGCCTGTCCATCCGTGCCGATCAAGGACGGGACATCGCCAATCAGCGTGTCTGGCACAGGGAACACCTCGCCGTACAGGAAGTTGAAGCGGCGCGCGATTTCGCGCGTGACCTCGATGTGCGCTTCGTTGTCCTTACCGACCGGGACGAGGTTCGCGCGCGGCAGCAGGATATCGGCGGCTTGCAGCACGGGATAGCCGAGCAAGCCAAACGGCAAAATATCCAAGAACGCGGCGCTCGCCATGTCTTTGACGCTCGGCACACGTTCTAAGCGCGGAACGGTGGTTAGCATCTCGAAGTATAGATTGAGTTCAAACGTCTCGGTAACGGCGGATTGCAAGAAGATCGCGCTTTTTTCCGGGTCGATGCCCGCAGCGAGATAATCGAGAACCATCTCGCGGATATTCTGCCCCAATGTGGCGATAAACTCTTTTTCTGGCTTGGTCGTCAGCGTATGCAAATCTGCGATGATGAAAAAACACTCGTAATCGTCCTGTAAGCGGACGCGATTGGCAATCGACCCAACGTAATGTCCCAAGTGCATCTTGCCGGTGGGACGGTCACCGGTCAAAATTCGTCCTTTGCGTGCCATGATGATGGATTATCCTTTTGGGCGCTGCATTCTTTGTCAAAACACCATTATTCTGACTTGCAGGCGGCTGTCTAGGGCAAAACGCGCGCGATTCGCTAAAATAGAGGGGTTACCTGTCGATAAAAGTGAGTCAAGATCGTGAAGATGCGAACGCCGACGCAAAAAGTCCTCTGGGCGCTGGGCAATGTGATCGTATTCGGCGCGCTGATCGCGCTGGTGGTCGTGGCGCTGCGCCCGCTGACCATGGGCGTTGATCACGCCTCCCGCGCGCTCGATTACCCGTATACGCTCAACTATGGCGAGGGTCCCCTACTCGATCAGGCGGTGCGCTTGGCAACCGGACAAGCGATCTACCGCCCGCTGACGAACAATCCGCCCTACGTGATCGCCAATTATCCGCCGCTGTATCCGCTGGCACAAGCCGCGTTCGTATCGACACAAGGCGCGGCGCTGTGGTATGGGCGGCTGATTTCGCTGGTCAGCACCTTGCTGGCGGCGCTGTTCTTAGGCTTTACGGCGCGGGCGATCACGCGCGATTGGAGCGCGGGCATTGCGGCGGGGCTGCTGTTTCTGGCGCTGCCGTATGTGCTGCATTGGTCGGCGCTGGCGCGGACGGACATGCTGGCGCTGGTATTCAGTATTGTTGGGCTGTACTGTGCCGCGATGCGTCCGGGCGCGCGGCTGAATCTGGCGCTGGCGATCTTGTTCCTTGCGCTGGCGGCGTACACACGGCAGACCTATCTGCTCGCCGCGCCGCTGGCAGCGTTCGCATGGCTGTGGGGCGCGCGCGAACGAGCGAATGCGCTGACATTGGCGGCGTGGTTGGCGGCGGTCGTGCTGGTCGTCTTTGCGCTGTTGCTGGTGTTCACGGACGGCGGCATCTTCTTCCATATCATCACGGCGAACGTGAACGCGCTCAACGGCGAACTTCTGCGTTTCTACGCCGACGAATTCGCGGCGAATTTGCCGATTCTGTTGGCGGCGGGTGGGCTGACGATCTTCATCGGCATCATTTTGGCGCTCTTGCGGCGCGATGAAATGGACGATGGGAACGCGGCGGGCTGGATGGCGGGCGTCTATCTCGTCGGGGCGTTGGCGGGCGCGTTGACGATTGCCAAGATCGGCTCGGATGTGAATTATCTGCTGGAACTCGGCGCGGCGCTGTGTCTCGCGGCGGGCGTGATCGTCGGTTGGCTGAAGCGCGTCCCGCTGATCAAAGCGGCGGCGCTCGGCGTGGTGGCGCTGCAAATCGTCATGATGACCACCTTGAGCGAGACGAAATACTACCGCATTGTGTTCAACCGCACGACGGCAGAACAGCGCGCGGGCGTCGATCAGTTGATGGCGCGCGTCGGGGACGCAGTGACGCTCAACGGCAGTATACCGCTGGCAGATGAACACATGGGCTTGCTGCCGTTGGTGGGTTTGCCCATCGATTTCCAGCCGTTCGAGCTGAGCCAATTAGCGGCGGCGGGCGCGTGGGACGAAACGGCGTTCGTGGCGGCGCTGCGGCGCGGCGATTATCCGCTGCTGCTGCTGTATCAGCCGATGGGCAATCCGTCGCTGCGCTTCGAGCGGTGGACGCCCGCCATGCTGCGCGCGATCAACGATGTCTACCGCGCGGACGGACAGTTCGCGGAGACGACGGTGTATCGCTGGGTCGGGGAGTCGTAGAGCAACTGGACGTATAATCGAAGGATAATGAGCGTGGAGAAATGAAGATGCCACCGTCGATCACGTTGGAATTGTCGGACGGCATCATGGAGCGCGTGCAGCGCGTCGCGGGCTTGAACGGGATGAGCGTCGACGCGGTGTTGATGATGTGGATTGAACGTGGGGAAGAAGTTGAAGCGCACTGGGATCAAATTCAAACTGCATTAGTTCTACACAGGGCGTATTTTGATTTCCAAGCGGCACAAACATTAATGGATATGCTTGAACAATCTCAAAAAGGAACGTGACCTACTTCAGCGCCTTCACCTTGTCAATCAGCGCGCTCGTGCTGTGTCCCGCCATGTACTCGATGAGCACCACGCGCCCGCCATACGCCTCGACCGCCGCACGTTCGGGCAGCGGTTTGACCACCATGCCCGCTATCGGCGCGTAATCCCCGCCTTTGACATAGATTTCTGGCTTTAACGCTTCGATCAAGCGTGTCGCGGTATCGTCCTCGAAGATAATGACCGCATCGACCGGGCGCAGCGCCGCCAACAAGCGCGCGCGCTCCATTTCTGGCACGAGCGGACGTCCATCGCCCTTCAGCCGCCGCGCCGACGTATCGCTGTTCAGCCCGACGAACAGCGCGCCGCCCAACGCGCGCGCTTTTTCCAGATAATCCAAGTGTCCAACGTGCAGCAAATCGAAGACGCCGTTGGTGAACACGACGGTTTCGCCCGTGATGCGCGCGGCGTGCCGCAAGTCGAGGGCGTGATCGAGGGTCAGAATGAGCATGAACAAAAAGTTCAACGCAGAGAACGCGGAGACGCAGAGAAAAGACAAAAATTCTCTGCGCCATCTGCGTTGAAAATCGTTACCACAAAAAGCCGCGCCGAGAGTAGCGTTCTTCTTTGAACGGCTCGCCCTCGTTGTGATAGCCGTTGACTTCCCAGAAGCCGGGCTTGTCGGTGGTGCTGAACTCCAACGCGCGCACCCATTTCGCGCTTTTCCACAGATACCGCTTGGGGACGAGCGTGCGCAGTGGGTAGCCGTGTTCCGCGTCGAGGAACTGCCCGTTGAACTTGTACGCCAACATTACATCGTCGTCGTTCATGATATCGAGCGCCGTGTTGGTCGTGTACGCGCCGCTGCCGTCGCAGTGGGCGATCACATGCTTGGCGCTCGACTTGACGCCGAACAGCTTGATGAAATCGCGGAACAACACGCCTTCCCACTCGGTATCGAACTTGCTCCAGCGCGTCACACAGTGGATATCGCACTTAATTTTGACGGTCGGCAGCGCGAGGAATTCCTGCCATGACCACTTCATCGGCGTCTCGACTTCGCCAAAGACGCGCAAATCCCACGTCGCTTCGTTGAACAGCGGAATGCCGCCGTAATGCAGCACCGGGAAATCGAGCGTGGCGGATTGTCCGGGCGGCAAACGTCCATCGCGCTTCATATCGGCTTCGAGCGTGCGACGGTTCAGCACGTTGTCACGTTGACTCATCAGCGTGTGTCCTTCTCAACTATCGATCTTCGTTATTATAGGTGGAAATGGGGTGGCAATCGACACGACCTCACCCGATTTTCAGATTCAGCGGCGGCAGCATGGCACGCCATGCCCCTACAGTGATGCGTTATCTTTGAGTCATGGGAAGGGGATGTTTTGTTACAGCGAATAATGATTGGGCATGGTTCGCCATGCCCGATATGATGTTCGCCGCTTGATCTTACGCACCCCGCCGTTTGCGCCCAATCAGCTTGTACATCACGGTCAGATGCGTGTCACCCTTGACCTTGCGCGGGGTCAGGGCTTCGGCGTCGAATTGATCTTTGACCAGTTCGTAGGTTGCTTCGCTCAACATAATTTCTGCGGGTCCGGCATTCTCTTGCAGCAGCTTGCTCAAGTCCATCGCGTCGCCAAGCGCCGTGAACTCGCGCCGATCCGCGCTGCCCATGTTGCCCAAGACGGACATGCCCGTATGAATACCGATGCCAAAGTTCAACCGCTGTGCTTCGGGCAGCACTTCGTGCAGCGCGCGCACATCGTAGAACATCGCCAGCGCCGAACGCACGGCGCGCATGACGTGATCATCTTGCTCGTTCAACTGGGTATTGAACAATCCGGTCACACAGTCGCCCAAATATTTATCGACGATGCCTTCTTGCAGGTTGATCGCCTCGCTGGCAACGCTCAGATATTTGTTGATCACTTCCATCAGCACTTCCGGCTCAAGCTGTTCGCTGAAGGTGCTAAAGCCGCGTACATCCGCGCTCACAACCGTGACGAGGCGTTCTTGCCCGCCCAGCGTCGAAAAATCGACCTTCGCCAACAACGACGGATTGGGCAGATACGTCAACAGCAAATCGTGATCGCGTTGTTCGGTCAGATCATCCAGCACGATCACCACGCCGCCGGACAAGCCTTGCAGCGGCGTGATGCCGACGCGCCAATAGCGCCGCCGATCAGCCGCATCGATTTCGACCTCGCCCGTCTCCGGCGTTTGCTGCCCGCGCACACGCTGGAAGGCATCTGCGAAGTGGGTGGCAACAGCGGGGAGCAAATCTTGTAAGCGTTTGCCCGTCGATTGTTCGTGCTGCGTGCCGATAAACGGCTCTGCGCCGCGATTGCTGCCCGTTACAATATCGTTGCCGTCCACCGTGACCAAACCGCTGGCAATGGAGGCGAACATATTGTTGAGCAGGTCGCCCAAGGACGTGATTTGCGACAACTGCTGGCGCGCCGTCTCGAACAACTGTGCGTTCCGTAGGGCAACGGCGGCTTGATTGGCGAGCGCCTGCATCAAGCTCAGTTCGCGTTCGGTGAAAACGCCGTCCATGATGCGGTTATCGACGTAGACCACGCCGATGATATCGCCGCTGACGTTGAGCGGCACCGCGAGGATACTGCGCAGTTGGTAGCCGACGATACTTTCTTGCCCGATGTAGTTGGGATCATTGCGCGCGTTGTGCGTCAGCACAGGCTGTCCCGTCGTGGACACTTCGTTGATGATCGTATTGCTGATGATGAATTCGTCGCGGTTAAGCTGCTTACGGTCGATGCCGCGCGCGGTGCGAAACTCCATCGTCGCCGATTCGGGATTGCGCATCATGATGTAGCCGCGCTCCGCACCTGTGAGCTGAATCGCGGTGTCCATCACCTGCTGCAAGACGTGATCGGTGTCCAACGTCGAATTGATCAACGCGGTGGTCTGCGGGAGCGCGCGCAGTTGGCGTAGTTGAATCTGGCGTGCTGTCAATTCCCGGTTGAGCGCATCGAGTCCGCCGTGTAGCCCGGTCAAATTGGTGGCGGTGCGCGCGGGCAGCGTCATGCCACGCTGACGCAGCGCGGGCATATGATCGCGCAGCATCGTGTCCAAATCGGTCACGCGCTGCATGACCTCGCGGATTTGTTCCTGCGTCGTTTGTGGCAGTCCGTTGAGCTTGCGAAATTTCTCGGTATTCTCGATCATCGTCCAAACACCTCATAAATCCGCGTATATTGTTGGCGTCCTTTGACCTGAATCGCGGCGCGCTCCTCGAAGCGCATCCCTTGTGCCGCTAATCCTTCAAGGTCGCCGCCGACGGTCTTTTCGATTTGACGCAGGGCATCCTCGCTGACGATGAGCTGCCCATCGTTGGCATTCTCTTCGAGGCGCTTGGCGAGGTTGACCGTATCACCAATCGCCGTGAAACTGCGCCGACTGGTGCTGCCGACATTCCCCAACGTCGCAATGCCGGAATGTAAGCCGATCCGGTAATACTCCGTATCCAGCGGAAGTTCTAGACGCCGATAGAGCGCCGTGAAATCCTTACGCAGCGCCAGCGCCATTTCGACGGCGCGGAGCGCGTGATCGGACTGTGGATTCAACTGCGAATTGAACAAGACCATGATTTCGTTGCCCATGTACTTGTCGATGATGCCGTCGGCGCGGAAGATCGCCTCGGTCGCCACCTGCAAATACTCGTTGAGCAGTTCCATCTGTTCTTGCGGGCTTAAACCGCGCGGGAGCGCGCTGTAGGAACACACATAGATGAAGGCGCAGGTAATTTCGCGCCGTTCGCCGCCGAGCGCGAGGTTCGCGATCTGATCGATCTTCTCGACCATGCCCGGCGGGACGAAAATGCGCATGGTTTGCAGCGCCTTCGCGCGGGCGCGTTGTTCGGTCAGGTCGTCAAAGACCAGCGCCGCACCCTGCGTCTCTTGGCGCGCATTTTGCAGCGGCGTCAAGCGAATATTCAAAAAGGCGGGTCCACGTCCGGGAATCTCGCCCTCCAAGTCCAGCGCCGCGCTCTGATTGTGTTCGCGCGCGTCGTGCAAAACATCGGCGCTCAAGTGGGGTAGGACATCGTGGATCGGCTTGCCAATGGCGTTCTCGCTGGAGGTGTGCAGGATTTGCGCGGCGGATTGATTGTAGAGCGTCACGTTGTCCGCACCATCGGTTGTGATCACGCCGCTGGCAATCGAACCGAAGATGTTTTCGAGCAGGTCGTTCACGCGCGAAATTTCTTCGAGCTGCTGCTGCACGCGCGCGTACAACAGCGCATTCTCGACGGCGACCGCAGTCTGATTGGCGAAGGCATTGAGCAAGTTGAGTTCGCGCTCGGTGAATACGCCCTCGCGGTAGCGGTTATCGACGTAGACCGCGCCCGTGATGATATCTTTGTAGATCAGCGGCACACATAACACGGAGCGTAAGACGAACTTGGCGATGGTTTCGCTGTCTATCAGCAGCGGATCGACGGAGGCATTGTCGGTCAGCAGCGCCTTGCCAGTCGTGATGACCTCGTTGAGGATCGTCCGACTGACTTCATAGACGCGCTGACGCGCTTCGGCGTCGTAGCTGCCGCTGCCCATGCGCCCGGCGGTCTCGACGCCGCGCGCGACCCGGTATTCCAGTTCGCCCGACTCCTCGTTGGTGAGCAAGATGAAGCCGCGTTCCGCGCCCGTCAGGGTCAGAATCACGTCCATCGCTTGTCCCAAGACCGCATCGACCTCCAGCGTCGAATTGATCATGGCGGACATCTCCGCTAGGGCGCGGAGCTGCGTTAGCTCGGTTTCATCATCGACCAACGCATGTTGCAATTGGCTCAAATCATGATCGACTTGAGTCAGTTGATTCAAAACGTTTTGGGGCAAGCTCAATTGGCGGAGGCGCAAGAGCGTATCTTGGTTGCGCAGTCCGAGGGTCACTGAATCGAGCAAGGAGCGTAGATCGTTGAGCGTATGGAGCGCGCTAGGGAGGTTCTTGACTTGCCCCTCGCCACTCGCACCGCTGTTATCATTAGGGTTGGTGGTCATGCGTTTTCTAAACCCCTGTCCTGCAACATACCGTCATTATAGCATCACGCGGGTTGCGACGCTTGCGGCTAAAGGTGGAGACGATGAGATTGAGAACCGAGAAAGATTTCGCCGCACAGGAAACAAGCGCGCATTCTCATTCTTGTCTCTGCGCCGCTCTGCATCCTCTGTGGTGAAATCTTTTTCAGGGTTCCATAAATCCTTAGCAGCGTTAAAGCCCGATTGCAACGCGGATGTCGCCCAATGTGGTCAGCGCCAACACGTTATAGAGCGCCGCAGCCGAGAACGCCTCTTGCCCATCGTCCAAGCGCAGATTATCGAAGCCCGTCAAGCGCATATGCACATGATCCACATCCAAGCCGTAATCGGGCAAAACGCGCGCTGCCGACCAGAGGTTGATCAGCGGGACGTATTTCTCGTCCGCGATGCGTTTCAGTTCGCGGTTGAACTCGATGCCTGACCAGAAGTATTGATCCTCTTGATACAGGCTAAAGGTCGATAAAACGGGAATGATGCCTGCTGCCAGCGTTTCATCGACGATGCGACGCATGTTCGCGCCGTACTGGGCGGCATCGACGGCGCGCAAGTCGTTGGGCCCGAACAAGATGAACGCCACCGCGGGCTTGCGGACGCGGTATTCGCACGCCAGCGGCGACTCGTTGGGCTGGCACGTCCCGGCGGGCGCCCACATCGGATCGAGGACGGTGAATGTACTCATGCCGACGCTGTTGGCAAGGCTGTACGGCGTCATGCCCGCCCCGTAGTACTGGATCGTCGGCGCGAGCGTGTCGTAGGGACCCAATACGTTGTCCGTCCGCGCGATCAGGTTCAGGATTTGCGGCGCGACGATCAGGCTGTCCCCGACTTTGGTGGCGATATCGGCGTGATTGCCGAGCGTCTGCCCCAAATCGTAGATTTCGACCATCAATTCATCGATGCGCGGGATGATCGGCGCGGCGTACAATTCCGAGAACGACGCATATGCCGCGTTGCTCGGCACCTGATCTGCGACGGTGTAGTTAATGGGGACGGTGCTGTAGCGCAGTTCTGGCGGATGGCGCACGTAGCCGGAGATGATCCAACCGTCGAGCGCGATAGTCCCATCGCCGTTGATGCGCTGAATGTGAACCCAGTTGCCGGCGCGGTTGCGCTCGATGATGTTGACGGGCGTATCTTGGTTGAGCGTGCCGACTTGAGCGTGCGTGTGTCCGGGTCCCGCGAAAACGTAGACTTGGCGATAGGTGGCGGCGGCGACGGGCGTATAGTCAGCGTGGACGGATGAAGCGACCAGCAGCAGGATGAGGGAAAGCAACAAGGGGCGAAAACGCATCATTCACCTTTGAATAAGCCATCAACTTGAATTTGCAGCGCCAGCGTGGGCGACTCGAATTGTTCGCCCAGACCAACGATAGCGATGCGCGTATATTTGCCGTCGAGCAAATGATAGACTTCGAGGAAATCATCGTCTGGATCGACCAGCCAATATTCGCGGACGCCGCTCGACTCGTAGACGCGGAATTTCTTGTCGCGGTCGCGGCGCTGCGTGGAGGGCGATAAGATTTCGATCACCAGATCGGGCGCGCCCACCCATGTGCGGGCATCGTGGAGGGTGCAGCGCGTGTTGTCGGGGCTGATCCAGAAGATATCCGGCTCGAACGTGTTGACAACATCAAATTGAACCGCCATTGGCGCAGCTAACCACGTCCCCTTTTTGATGCGGCTGCCCAGAAACAACGTCATTTTCCATGACTTGTCTTGATGTGGAAACGAGGCACCACCTGCCACAATGATTTCTCCTTCGATCAGTTCCACATACGCCGCGCCGTCGATATCGGGCAGCGCGGCGAATTCGTCGGCGGTGATCCGCTTCGTTCGCGTTTGGAGTTCGGTTGCGATTGCCATCATTTCACCTCATCTCGATTGTGATCGGGGCGGTGTGTCAGCGGCGCGCCCCTACAGCGCCATGACTTGTTCGTAGACCGCCAGCGTCGCGCGCGCGGTCTTGCTCCAACGATAGCGCGTGGCGACGGACAGCCCGCGCGTGATTTGTTCTTCGCGCAGCGGGTCTTGGATCAACAACGCGATCAGCGCGCCCGCCAGCGCGCGCGAGTCGCCCGGCTTGACCAGATACGCCGCGTCGTCTGTGATTTCGCGCATGACTGGAATATCGCACGCGATCACGGGCGTCCCGCACGCCAGCGCCTCCAGCACGGGCAGCCCAAAACCCTCCGCCACGCTTGGAAACGCGAACACCGACGCCAAGCGCAAGAGCGACGGCTTATCGGCTTCATCGATTACGCCGATCCAGCGCACATACGGCTCAATACCCAAGTCCGTCACCGCGCGCCGCAAATCGGGGAACAGCGGCGTCCCCCACGCGGGTTCGCGTCCGGCGATCACCAACGGCGACTCGTCGCCCTGCGCACGCCCGACGTAGGTATATGCTTCGAGCAGCGTCCGCACGTCTTTGCGCACATCGAAGCCGCCGAGATAGAGCGCGAACGTGTCCGGCAAATCGTATTTTGCTTTCACGGCGGCATCGCGCTCGATGCCCAAACGGGGATGATACGCCTCATCGACAGCGAGATGGGTGGTCGTGATCGAGTCGGCGGACAAGCCAAGCTGCGCGACGATATCGGCTTTCGCGGCGTCGCTGATGGCAATCGTCTGCGCCGCGCCGCGCGCCGTCGCCATCACCAACGACGTGTACAGTCGCGCGCGAAAACCGGACGCATACACCGGAATCGTCAGCGGAATCACGTCTAAAATCGTCGTGATCAGCTTGGCGGGCGACGACAGCGGCGCGCCCCAATATGGCACATGAACGATATCCGCCTTGCAGCGCGCGGCGGCGGCGGGGAACGTGCGCTGCTCGAACCACACCTTGCCGAGATTCGAGCGCGAACCCTTGACATGGACGACGTTGACGTGCGCGGGAACAGCGTCCGCGTGCGCGCCCGCTGGCAGGATCAGCGTGAGCGTCAGCGCCGCATCGAGGCGGCGGATCGCGGGGAGCAGGTGACGAATATACTGTCCGCTGCCCGTGTGCGGCTGATCCCAGAACCAGCCGTTGTAGACGATGTGCATGGAAATCGGCGCTGTCCTTGCGTTAGGCGTCGTGGACGCGCGGCAGGCGGAAACAATCGTCGCACAGCCCGTAAAATTCCAGCAGATGCCCGGTCAGATGCACGTTCAGGCGCTTTTCCAGTTCACTGGTCAGCCCGTTCAAGCCGCATTCCTCGAATTCGATCACGCGGTCGCAGTTCGTACAAATGATATGATGATGGTGTCCGTTGGGCATCAGCACATACGTTGGCGTGACCGAGGTGCCGATGTAGGTGGGGCGCACGAGCGACAAGCGCGTGAACAGATCGAGCGTCCGAAACACGCTGGCGCGCCCGATGCTGGGATCGGCGGCGGCGACGCGCTCCAACAGCTCCGACGAGGTGATATGCCCGTCGCTGTCCTCGATGGCGCGCAGTACGGCGAGGCGCGCGCTCGTCAGTTTGTAGCCCGCATCGCGCAGCCGTTGGGCGCGCGGGCTGAGGGAAAGCGGAGTCATGTCCGTTCACTCGACTGTGGATAACATTGCGCATATTGTACCATGCGCGGCACGCGGACTAAAATCGGCTTGGAGAATATGGGGAAAATGTATGGATCGATGTCGAATTATGGTTGTGTCGGGGCTGTTGGTCATAGCGATGTGTCTGTGCTTAACACCTTACGTCGTGAAGGCGCAGCCCACACCAACTGGGGTTCGGTATGTGTCAAGGACTTTGAAACAACTTCGTGAAAAAGATTAAGCGAGATTGTCAGGCTGCTTTGGCGGATTGATGTAGACCGCCGCCGGAGCGCCTTTCACCATCGGGAAACCAGCGCGAAAACGTTCAGGACATGCCGCAAATGCCGCCAGCATCACGTTTTGGCGCGGCTGATGTTCGGGTTGATGGCGTGTTTACAGAGTTCTAAAAACGTGGCGTAGGCGGTCTGAAAGTTCTGGTTGGCTTTGTGCGCGTCGGCGATCTGGCGCTGCAAGCCGCGCGACAGTTCAGGCATGTCCTGTTTGAAGATCGTAACCGCCTGTTCAAAGTTCTTGACAGCGGTTTTGGCATAGTCGAAGAAGCGGTTGAGCAACTGAGCGACTTGTTCGGGCTGCAAGAGATCAAATTCGGCAGCACGCTTTCCGTCTTGGTACAAAACGGCGCGGCGCGTATCCTCGAAAATAATATTGTCGTCAGGATAATTACGATCCAACTTCTTTTGGATTTCGGCGTCGAGATCGTCGGCGGTGTCCTTCGCTTCCCAGTAACCGCGCGGAAAATTGGAATCGTGGAAGGTGGCATCGGGGCGAATGACCTGCTTGATGCCCTGCACACGATCCTCTGTGATCAGCGTCCAGCCCTTTTTGAGCGCATCGGCTACGGCGATCAACAGCGTCATGAACGCATCGCGGGTTGCGGTCTCATGGGTTGCGCCCTGCGCGGCGATCTGCTTGCGACGCTCATAATAGGCGGCAATCGCGGGGTGTTTGGCGGTCAGGTGCGGGGCATCCGGCATGGTCACGACTCCTTAACGTGCGCATGAGGATACCCATCATGAAACGCGCGTGCAAGTCTGGTTGCCCCAAGTCTATCGCATCAACATTGACACCAAGTTCATGAGGGCGCAAAACAGCGCGTAGGGGCGCATCGAGATGCGCCCGTGACGATGGAACCCTATGTCCGCCGAATGCCCATCCTACCCGCACGCGGGCGTCGCCACCGCCGCCTCGTCCGACGGGCGCGCCGTCAGCACCACGGGCAGATCGAACGTCTCGCCGCCGCGCACGACCAGCAAATTGACGGTCTGTCCGGGTCGCGTGTTGACGACCAAGTGCGCCACCAATTCATCCATCGTGTGGACATAGCGCCCATCCACCGCGACGATGATATCGCCGCCCGTGCAGATGCGTTCGCCGCGCACGAACGTCTCGGCTGTGCCGCCCTGCAAGCCCGCCAGCGCCGCCGGCGAGCCGGGCGTGATGCTGGCGATCAGCACACCGTTATCGACGGGCAGATTGAGCGCCTCCGCCAGTCCCGCCACGCCAAAACCATCATCGGCGGACGGCGCCGAGATGCCGATCCACGCATAATCGACGCGCCCCGCCGCGATCAGTTCCGGCACGACGCGCTCGACTGTGCGCGACGGCACCGCAAAGCCGACCCCCGCGAACACGCCCGATTCGCTGCGAATCGCGGTATTGACGCCGATCACCTCGCCGCGCGAATTGAACAGCGGGCCCCCGCTGTTGCCGGGATTGATATCGGTGTCCACTTGGATGATCGCCGGATTGCGGAAGCCGCCAATCGCGTTGTCGATCAGCTCGGCGGAGGGCAGCTGCCGCCCCAAGCCGCTGACGATGCCGACGGTCATGCTGCTGTTCAGCCCGAACGGGTTGCCGATGGCGATGGCGCGTTCGCCGACGCGCACGGCGTCGCTGTCCCCAATGATCAACGCTGACAGTCGTTCGCGCACGCGATCTTGTCCCGCGTCCACCCGCACGACCGCCAAATCGGAGTACGAATCCGCGCCGACGACCTCGGCTGCCGCGACGTAGCCATCCGCGAACGTGACTTGGACTTCACGCGCGCCATCGACGACGTGGGCATTGGTCACGATGTGTCCGTCCATGTCGTAGACGAAGCCCGATCCGCTGACGCGATCCCCAATGCCCGGATGCGGCGTGTCGAGCTGCACATCGAGATTGACGACCGACGGCGACAGGCGCGCGTACAAATTGGTCAAGAGCGTATATTCGGCGTCCGCCGCGTCGATCAACGCTTGCGAAACCGCCGTCGGCGTGACGACTTGCGCGGCGAAGGCGACGTTGAGCGCGGCGACGGGCGTACTCGGCACCGCCAGCGGCATGGTGGGCGGCGCGGATTGCAGGCTGCACGCGGCGAGCGCGACCAGCAGCGCGAAGAACATGACCCCACCCCTAAAGCCCTTCCCCAGAGCATAGAGAGGAGACTTAAGCGTCTCGCCCGCACGGATCGCCTCCCTCTCTCCGTATTGGAGCGGGGATCGCCGGGCGAGGTTGCTGCGCTTACTCATCAAAGCTCGCCTTCAACTGCTCTACGAGCGCGCGTTGTTCGGGCGTGAGCGTTTCGGGGATGACGATCAGCGCACGCGCGTACAAATCTCCAAATTGTTCCGACTTCTTTAACAGCGGCATCCCCTTCCCGCTCAAACGGAAGCGGCGTCCACTCTGCGTCCCCGCCGGAATTTTCAGCGTGACCGGGCGCAGCAGCGTTGGGACTTCAACCGTACCGCCGAGCAGCGCCGTGAACCAATCGACCTTGAGATCGACGTTGATATCATCGCCGTTCCGCTCGAACTGCGCGTCCGACTCGACCTGAATCAGCAGATATAGATCGCCGTTCAAGCCGCCGCCCTGTCCGAGTTCGCCCTCCCCTTCCAGCCGAACTTTCGTCCCCGTCGCCGCGCCCGCCGGAATCACGACGTTGATGCGTCGTTCGCCGCGCTGAACCGTGCGATTGGTGCCGATATACGCTTCGCGCAGGGTGATCGCAACGGGCTGTTCAAAGTCTTGTCCGCGCGCCGTCCGCGTGTAGGCGTTCGATCCCCCGTAAGCGGGATTTGCCCCGCCCGGCGCGGCGCCGCGATCCCGCCCAAAAATCGATGTAAAGAAATCGCCCAAGTCGCCAAATTCGGTTTGCTGTCCGGCGCTCCCCGCGCGTCGGGATGCGCCCGCGCCGCCGTAGGGCGACGCGCCGATTTCCTGCGGGTTGGCGGTGCCGTAACGATCAAAGAGCGCGCGCTTCTCTTTATCGCTCAAGACTTCGTAAGCCTCGTTGATCTCTTTGAAGCGCGCTTCAGCCGTCGGTTCGTTGCGATTCGCGTCCGGGTGATATTGTTTCGCCAGTTTGCGGAAGGCTTTTTTCAAATCCGCATCGCTGGCATCTCGTTTGACGCCGAGCGTCTTATAGTAATCAGTCGCCATGTCCGCTAAATATTACACCTCACATCGTTCCTATAAATGATCGTATGCGCGTCTCGCTTGGAAGTCAATCGAATAACGATATTTCTTACACCAAATTTATTGTATGCTTGGGCGCAAACGAGACTAGAAAGGACATGATTTGAAAACGGTGCTGCGTATCTTCATCCTGCTGCTTGTATCCGGTGTGCGCGTGGGAGCGGCGCAGACGCCCGCCGAACATCCCCTGCTGACGCTGTTCGGCTCTGTCCCGCCGTCGGCGGCGCTGGAGACGGGCGGACTGTTGCGCTACATCGATTATGACGTGATTTTTAGCGCGAACGGCGAGACACCGCTCGATGCGACGATGAGCGTAACCGAACGCGCGGCGATCAGCGCGCGCAGCGTGGCGCGCTAACCTCCTTCGCATCCAAATAGGTGCGAGCGAAATTCCGACCGCGCTGTTCAATCCCGAGGCTGATTTCACGCCGCTCTTGGGCTTCGCCGCGTGGGATATCGACCGGATACTGACGTTTGGCGCGCTGCCCGCCGATGCCAGCCTATTGCAGGGCGCTTTCGACGTTGAGGCGATCCGGATCGCGTTGGGTGGGCGCGAGTACATCGAGGCGGAGATCGCGGGCGTCAAGGCGCAGTGTTGGGTGGGCGGCTGCGATGAAGGCTTTCGCCAAGACATGACCAACTTGTACCCGATGCTGCCATTTGGGGGCAATCTTGGGGTGCGTCCGCCGTTCGCGTTCCCAACCGACGACGTGATCGCCGTTTCGCGCGATCTGACGCGGCTGACGGCGATGGTCGAAGCGGGTGCAGGCAGCGGGCGCTCGCTGCGCGATGATAATCAGTGGATGGCGCTGGCGCGCGCGCTAACGGATGCGCGGTGGGGGGCGCTGGCACAAGTCATGTTCGTGACACCGCTCGATCTGCAAGTCCCCATCAATCGGATGCCAGCACGCATGGCAGACCAAGTAAGCGCCTTGGGCGATCTGCCCACTTACGAAGCGGCGGCGCTGGCAGACTACGACGCGGGCGCGGAACAAGTCCACCTGATCGCGGCAGTCTACGCGGACGCGGATTTGGCGACAGCGGCGGCGGACGAACTGGCGGCACGCCTCGCGGCGTTCAATCCAAGCGCGCTGTACGAAGAAATCGGCGTGACGCTGGATCAGCCGCTTGTGATCCCGTTTGACGGCGGCGCGGTTGCCATCGCGGCGCTGCGCTACCCTTACGCCGCGGTTGAGGGCGCTGACTTCGAACTGGCGGCGCAGCCGGGCGCGTTCTATCGCCGCTGGATCCAATCGATCTATCAGCGCCGATTCTTGCCGCTGCTGCTGTCATTCGAGTGAAAAAATCCATGAGAAATCGAATCGGTTTAATTCTGTTCGCGCTGCTGTTGATGGGGGTCAACGTCCACGCCCAGTCGGTATGGGAGATCGCGCTCGTCGTACAAGGCGAAGTACTGGCGGGCGATTTTTCTGTTCGACTGGTGCAGATGACGCCTGACGGCGTAACCCAAAC
>DAOTUQ010000005.1:0-19391 GCA_034437055.1 Anaerolineae bacterium | reverse complement strand
ATGAACGAGATTATAGCATTAACCGCCTGTTTTACACCCCTGCTTTCACGAACGAGTCTGCAGCAAATGCGGATCATTGTGCTGGCGCTGTTGAGCATGAACGGGCGAGTGACGATGTTAGGGATGTCGCGGTGGGCGGAGGAGGGGGGAAGCTACCGAACGATCCAGCGGTGGTTTAAGAGTGGTCTGGATTGGGGGAGCCTGATGTGGACCGTGGTTCGGACGCATTTAGCCGATCCGCAGGGGGAATATGTGCTGGCGGGAGATGAAGTGGTGGTGAGCAAGGCGGGCAAGCAGACGCACGGGTTAGGACGCTTCTATTCAAGCATAGCGCAGCGTCCGATTCCGGGGCTGTCGTTTTTCGCCCTCTCCTTGGTCGATGTGCAGCAGCGACGCGCCTATCCATTGAGCGTGCAGCAGCGTCTACCCGTCACAGCCAGAGAGCGGGTCACGGTAGCGCCGAAACGGGGACGCGGACGACCGAAAGGCAGCAAGAATCATGCCCCCGCTGCCCCCGTTCTCAGTCCTGAACTGAGACTGTTAGAGACCATGGTGCGGACACTCCTCAAACGCATTGGGGCACTCAGGGTCAAGCATTTGGTGCTGGATGGCTTTTTCGGGAATTATCCCGCCACTTGGGTGACGCAAACCTGCGGACTCCACCTGATTTCTAAACTGCGCCACAACGCCGCCTTGTATCTGCCTTACAGCGGCAACAAACCACGACGAGGACCGACCCCGCGTTATGGCGCTAAGCTCGACTACACGACCCTGCCGCAAAGCGCCCGTGTTTCTGCCGTCACAGAGGGGCATATGCAGATTGAAACTTACCAATTGACGGTGCTGCACAAAGATTTTCCCGACCCGCTCAACTTGGTGGTGCTGGTCAAAACCCACCTTCAGAGCGGCAAACGGGCGCATGTCCTGCTGTTCAGCACCGACCTGAGCCTGTCTGCGGGGCAACTCGTCGATTATTACAGCCTGCGCTTCCAGATTGAGTTCAACTTCCGCGATGCCAAACAGTATTGGGGACTAGAGGATTTCATGAATGTCTCGGAGCAAGGAGTCACCAACGCCGTCAATCTCGCTTTCCTCATGGTCAACCTCTTCGCGGTGTTGCTCCAGCCGCACCGCCAGCGCGAACCGGATTTCAGCGTTCTTGACCTCAAGACCCATTTTCGAGCTAGACGCTACCTCAGCGAAACCATTAAATCCCTTCCCGATCCCCCCGCTCCCGATTTAATTTCTCGCCTTTGGCACCGCTTAGCCGCCCTTGGCGGCATTCGTCCCCCCACTCACTTTCAAGATCCTGCATAATTGGCGAAGGTATTGTATTATAGCAGCAATTTACGCTTTTGTGTTCGATTTTAACGCTTAGTTCACGAGTGTGATCTCGTCCGGCTGCAAACCCGCGCGGATCAACATCTGCGGGGTGGTTTCTTCGCCCGTGTCGTACAGTTCGAGCGCGTTCTTGCCCAAATTGAACGCCGTCCCGATGTGCCGCCCATAGCCGAGCGCCTGATAGAACTGCCCGGCGAACTTCACCGCCGACGAATCCTTGATCGCATAGCTCATCCCAATCACACAGTCGATATGCTGCACGATGGCGCGCGCCTGAATCTCGGAGTAACACGCATTCAAGACCACACAGCGGATATTGTCTTTCAACGTGGCAAACAGATTGCTCAACGCGCCGGGATGCACGGGCGCGGCGTTGCCCATCGCGTCTTGCAGCAGGATCGCGCCCTCGCGGCTGCCGTGTCCCGAAAAATGGACGATGTGCGGTTTGTAGCGCAGTAAATAGCCTTGCAAGTCAGCGATTTGGACTGCCCACGCTTCTTTGAGGTCGAAGCGATCCCGATACTCCGACTTGCGCAGATATTCATCAACATCGTGCAGTTCATCCGACAGCCGCACGCGGCGCTCGTTCTTCGGATCGGCGGACAAGAACAAGATGCGGATGATCTCATGGCGGATGGGCTTGACATCGCCCATAGGCGCTTGCGGCGCGGCGCTTCTCACCTCGCCCCCCTGCCCTCCTCGCCGGGTCGGAGCAGGGGGCGCTTGCGGCGCGGCTTGCGGCATGGGCAGCGACGACGACGGCATAGGCGCGGGCTTGACCCCGCCCCACGGCGGTTGGGGCGCAGACGCTGGAACTGTGACTGGCACCGTCACTTCGCGTCCCGGCGACACCTTGCGCGGTGCGCTCTTGGCGAGGCGATCCAAGAAATCGGCGGGCGGCAGCGGCGGATCGATTGTCCCCGTCGTCGCGCTCAGGACGCGCACATCGGCGTACTGCGTCCAGACGAACAGCGACCAGTTTTCGCCCGTATAGAGCAGCGGATAGATCGTCTTTTTGAACTTGAGCGCGTTGCCGACTTCGCGCTGTACCCAGTCGGATGCCTCCGCTTCAGGCGACATGATCACGACCAGCGCGCCGCACGTCTCGATGGCGCGAACAATCGTGCGCCACCAATCATCGCCATAATCAATCTGATCGTCGATCCACACGTCGAAGCCCGCCGCGATCAGCCAATCCGCCACGCGGCGCGCGTAACCTGACTGGGCGCGGCTGTAGCTGACGAAAATATGTCCAGCGGCAGCCTCACCCCCTAGCGGCAGTTTCACTGCGTCCGTCGTCACTGTCCCCATACCCAAAAAGGATGGATGCGCTAAGGGCATCGATTTTTGTGTGAGCGCCGACTCCAAATCTTGGCAGAATGCGCGCACATCGGCGTAGCGATCATCGGGGCGCAGTTCCATCGCGCGCAGCAGCACCTCATCAGCGCGCTTGGGCAGTTCGGGCTTGAGCGCCGTCGCGCGTTTCGGCTTGGCGTACAGATTGTCCATCATGTTCTTGGGCGGATCGAACGGGATCACGCCCGTCAGCATCTCGAACGCCACGACCGCCAGCGAATATTGATCGCTGGCGGGGCTGACCTCGCCCATCAGCCGCTGTTCTGGGGCGATGTAACCCGGCGTCCCCAAGATTTCGCCCGCCATCGTCAAGCCGAGCGCCGCCTGATCGTCCCCGATGCGCTTGGCGATGCTGAATTCGGTCAAGAACGGCTGTCCCTCGCCGCTGAACACGATGTTGACCGGACGAAAATCGCGGTGAACGATGGCGCGCGCATGAATGTAGCTCAACGCCGACGCGAATTTGTCCGTCCAGTCGATCACCGTTTCCGGCGGGAGCGCGCCCTGTGCCAGCCGCGTTTTCAGCGAATGCCCGGTCAAAAACGGCATCACCAGATAGATGAACGCATCATCGACGCCGAAATCTAAGAATTGGACGATGTGCGGATGCTGAAGCTCCGCCAAGATCAGCGATTCTTGCTTGAAGCGGCTGAGGGCGCGTTCGCCCGCGCCCTGCATCAGCTTGAGCGCGACCTGGCGCTCGTTGCGCACGTTGACGGCGTGGTAGACGCGGTTGGTATCGCCGGTATCAAGCCGCTTGAGCAGCTTGTAGCCCGCGAACTCGTCGCCGTCGTTGAAATCGGCGAGCGCGCGGCGTTCGATGCGCCCCCGTAAGCTATATTTGGGCAGATTGAGGCTGATCAGCCCGTCGCCGTCGAGCGGCGGCGCAACCTCATGCCCTGTAGCGGAGCGGGGGAGATCGCGTGGCGGCGTTGGGACGGCGTAGAAATCGCTCGTATCGAACAGGGCGTCGGGAGCGACGCGCGGCGGCGTTCTGCCGGGAGGCACTTCGAGCTGCGTGGGCGTGGTATCGCCCTCGTCGCTGAGCATGGGCGGCGGTGGGGCAAGCTCACCCCCAAATGATCGGCGCTCGTCACGGCGCTCCGCTTCGGGGATAGACAACGCTTGCGGCGGTGCGAGTGCGCCGGGCTTGGCGTCGGAGAGCGGAGCGGCTTCTTTGACGGATGGGTGGGGCATATCGTAGTCAGTGCGCGTCGGATCGAACGTGGGTGGCGTGACGCTGAGATCGATGCCGACATGACTGTCGATCTCCAAACGCGCGGGGCGTGCCGAACGCCGCTCCCGCCCGCTCAACACCACGCCGAGCGTTACTAACGCAGCAGCGGTGATCATAGCGACCCCCAACACGCCGAAATTGAACGTCGGGGTCGTGGGCGCGATCACGACCAGCAGCAGCAGGGCGATCAGCTCGACGCCGACGACGACGACGCGCCCATCGACGCGCGCATTGGCGGCGCGCGAGGAAATTGATTGCGGCGGCGGCGCAGATGCACCCGTCGCGTTGCCTGCCGCTTTTTGTCGATCCAGACCCGCGAACGCGCCCATCGCGGTCGGCGTTGACAGCGCATCAAACTCAGTGAATGTCGCCGTCCGTTCCAGCGCCGGATCACCAGCGGACGGCGGCGTGAGCGGTGGCGCGACCGGCAGCGCCGCATAACGCGCCGTATCCGGCTGGATCGCGCCCGCGAACGCCGTCGCAAACGCGCCCGCTGTGGCGTAGCGATCTTCTGGCTTCTTCGCCAACGCTTTCGCCACCACCGCCGAGAGTTCGGGCGTCAAATCGGGGATGAATTCGTGCAGCGCGGGCGGCGCGTCATTCATGTGCTTCATGATCACCGCGAACGGCGTTTCGCCCCCGAACGGCGTGCGTCCCGTCAGCATCTCGAAGACCACGATGCCCAACGAATAGATATCGCTGCGCGCATCGCCGCGCTGTCCGGTCACCTGTTCCGGCGACATATAGTTGGGCGTCCCGGCGATAACACTGTCATCATGGTCGAAACTGCTGGTCAACTGTGCGATGCCAAAATCCGCGATGAACGGATTCATGTCGAGATCGAATAAGATATTGCTCGGCTTGATATCACGGTGAATCACGCCCTGTCGGTGCGCATAATCCAACGCACTCGCCAAGGTCTTGAGCAGCGTGTTGACTTCGAGCGGATTCAGCCGCCCGTCGTCACCGAGTCGATGCGCCAGCGACCCGCCGTCCAGCAACCGCATGACGATATAGGGGCGATCAGCCTGCGTGCCATAATCGTAAATCGGCAGAATCGCTGGATGTTCGAGGCGCGCCGTCAAGCGCGCTTCGCGGTCGAAGCGGGCGCGGAAATCGGAGTCGCGCCCTAATTCCGGCGGCAGCACCTTGACAGCGACTTGACGCCCCAAGTTGCTCTGGATCGCGCGATAGACCTCGCCCATCCCGCCGCGCCCGATGAGTTCGACAATTTCGTAGGTGCCGAGTTTTGCCCCGATGAAGTCGCTGCTGCTGGTGGACATAGCGCTGCATTGCCTTTTGTCGATGCGTACTCGTATAATCGCCTACAAACCGTTTCAACGCAACCACCCACCGCGTCAAACAGGGGCAAGGGGAAATTTATGGCAGTGGATATCAACGTCCGTCCGGGAGCAAAGGCGCAAGCCATCATTGACCGCGACAATCAAACCATGTCCGGCTCGATGACGCCGCGCTACCCGTTCGTCATGGCGCGCGGCGAGGGCGCGCGCGTCTGGGACGTGGACGGCAACGAATATGTCGATTTCGCGGCGGGGATCGCCGTCACATCGACTGGGCATAGTCACCCGCAGGTCGTGGCGGCGATTGTGGAACAGGCGCAAAAATTCTTGCACATCGCGGGGACGGATTATTACTACGATGTCCAAGTGCGCACCGCCGAACGCCTCGCGGGGATCGCGCCGTTTGGTGGCGAGAAAGCCCGCGTCTTTCTGTGTAATTCCGGCGCAGAATCGGTCGAGGGCGCGATCAAGCTGGCGCGCTGGCACACCGAACGCCCGCACATCATCGCGTTCTACGGCGCGTTTCATGGGCGGACACTGGGCGCGCTGTCGCTCAACGCCAGCAAAGTGATCCAGCGCGACGGTTTCTTCCCGCTGCTGCCGGGCGTGCATCACATCCCATACAACAATCCGTATCGCTGTGGACACATGCGCCGCGAGGAGGACTGCCGCGCCCACTGCCAATGCGTCAGCTATCTCGAAGATACCGTCTTCAAGCGGCTGTTTCCCGGCGACAGCGTGGCGGCGATCATCATGGAGTCGATTCAGGGTGAGGGCGGCTATCTTGTGCCGGATGCGGGGTTCGTCCAAGAACTGCGCGCGATCTGCGACAAATACGGCATTCTGCTGATCGCGGACGAGGTGCAAAGCGGCATGGGGCGCACGGGAAAATGGTGGGCAATCGAGCATTTCGGCGTGCAGCCGGACATCGTGTGCGCGGCGAAGGGGATTGCCAGCGGGATGCCGCTCGGCGCGATCCTCGCACGCGAACACCTCATGACCTGGCCCCCCGGTTCGCACGGCACGACCTTCGGCGGGAATCCAGTGTCATGCGCGGCGGCATTGGCGACGATTGACCTGATCGAAGGCGGCATGATGGCGAACGCCGCCGAACAGGGCGCGTTCATCATGGACGCGCTGGAAGAAATGCGTCCGCATCATCCGTCACTGCAACATGCGCGGATTCAGGGCTATGGGCTGATGGTCGGCGCGGAACTGGTGTTGGACGAAGCGCACACGCCCGCCCACGACTTGCGCGACGATGTGGAACATTTCGCCATGCAAAACGGATTGCTGATTTTGGGCGCGGGGACGAGTTCGCTGCGCTTCTGTCCGGCGCTGATGATCGAGCGGGAGAACGTGCAAGCGGGCTTGGAAATCTTCGACCGCTCACTGACGCAGGCGGAGCAGAAGGCGGGGCTGTTGTAGGGGCGACTCGGTGGGTCGCCCGTCATCGTTCTCTTTCCGTAGGGGCGCGCCGCTGGCACGCCCATTTTAACGCAGCGACAAGTTGATTTTACGGCGCGCCCGGATCGACGCAGCGCGTCCCGCCCGCCGCGATATCTGGGCGCGCGCGCACATGCACATTGTCGATCTGCGTCCACCCGACACCATCGGCGTTCGACGCATAGATCGAAATCACCGCGCTCGTCCACGTTTCCGTCGCCGTCGTCAGCATCCGGTAGGTGCGCAGCGGTGTATTCGGCGGCAGCCAGAACGTGCAGACTTGCAGATCGCTGAAATCGGCGTCATGCAGCAGCACCGTCGTGCGCTTGCGGACGCCGCTGCGATTGCCAATGTCGATCAGCGCCTCCAACGTTACGCCGCCCGTCGGCACCATGCCGCCCGCGCGCGCCACCAGCGCCCCGACGCTCACGCCCGTATCCTGCAAGATGATCGCGCTTGCGCCGCCCAGATTGCGGTAGAACTCGAACACGCCGCCCGCGATCTGATACGTGATCGCGTCCCATGTCCCCCAGTTCGTCATGCCGCCGCTGAAGCCGCCATTTTGCACGGCGTTCGTCCCCAAGTCGCGCACGATCACATTGTCGTACTGCACCGTGAAGGGACAGTTGACCGTCCCGGCGTCGAGCCACAGCGCGACGCCCCCCGTCCGGCGCGGCGTCCCGGCGTCCGTCCGCTGATGCACCAGCACCCCATCGATATACACACCGATTTCGTCGCCGTCGGCGCGCACGCCGACGCGATACCAGCGCCCGTTATTGACCGGATACGCCGAAGCTGAGTCGCCGTAGCCCGGCGTGTAGAGATGCAGATCGTTCTCAAGGCTGCGCAAGACCAAGTTGTAGTTCGCGGTCGCGTCGGCATAACGCAGCAAGATGCCCTTGCCCGATCCGGCGATCCCGCGCAGATCGAACTGGACTTCGTAATCGCCCCATGCCGCATCCCCGACGAGCAAGCCGACGCCGCCCGCCGTCCCGCACGCATCGCTCAGTTGCAGCGCGCCAGCGACGGCTGTCCACGTTCCGCCGAGCGAACTCCATGCCGCATTCGGCACGCCCGCGTTGAAATTGTCGAAAAACAGCGTCGCGCTGTCCGGCACAGGTTCGGGCTGGCGGACGGACTCCGGCGGGATCGGATAGGCGTTATAGGTATACACTTCCAGTTCGTAGAGGGAGTAACCGAAGCCGCTGTGTCCGCGCGTCAACCCTTCGACGCGCACGTAGCGCCCATTCTTCTGCACGGTCAACGTTTCGACGCCGCCATTGCGCGCTGCGTAGGTGGCAGCCGTCGTCCACGTCACGTTATCGTCGGATACGTCGATGCGCAGCGACTCCGCGAATGCTGTTTCCCAACGCAAGACGACTTGGGCGACGGGATACACCGCGCCCAGATCGACAGCGATCCACTGTGGATCGACGCCCTCAACGGACGCCCAGCGCGTGCCAAGATTGCCATCGGTGGCGTTGGCAGCGGGGAGCGCGCTGGTGGAGGCTGTGACGGGCTTGCCACGCGCGACATCGGCTTGCACGATGCCCTGATTTTGGATCGACTGAGTGAAAGCGCAGCGTTTGGTATTGGCGCGCTCCAACCACATGCGTGAACAGGTCGAGTCGTAGGGGCTTATCCCGCTGTGAACCGTCCAACCGCCGAGATTCGCGCCGTTGATCGGCTGGAACGCGCCGTTGCGCCGGATGGCGAAATGCACATGCGGCGCGCTCGAAGAACTGGGCTGCACGCACAGCGCCTCGCTCTGTGTGTTGGCGACCTTGCCGATCTGCGCGTTCGCAGCGATATTGCCCGCCGGGAACGTCGGCACTTGTTCGAGGTGAAAGTAGTGCGTCTCCCACCCGTCAGCGTGGGTCAGATACACTTTGCAGTTGTTGACGCGCGTCGGATCGCCCGCCGCCGCCGCCGTCACCCATGTGGCGCTGTTATCGAAGCCCCACGATGGGAACGGACTGGTCGGGCTGAGATCGATAGCGGACATATCGGTTCCCGTCGTGCCAAGATTGTGATGCACGCCGTTGAAGTACCACGATTCGCCCACCGTGACGGGGAACTGCATCGGGAACGATGGGAGCGCCTGATAATCGGCGTCGCCCGGACGATAGATGCGATTGCTGGCGTCCAGTGGATCGCTGTCGGGGAATAAGCGCCGATAGGTGGCGTAGAAGCCGTCCAGTGCGGCGGGATCGACCAGCACTCGGATTCCGGCGGCGTCCCGAATGGGCGCGAAGGCGGCGATGACCGCCAACGTCGCAGCGTTCGGCGCGTCCGCCGGAAATGGCGCGCCTGTAGGGGCGTCCCGCTGGAACGTCCGTTCTGTGCCATATAAATCGGCGTAGAACGCGGCGATCATCGACGTTGAAATGCCGTCGATCTGCGCCACAAAATCGGGCGGCGTGATCGCGCCCGCCGTGAAAATCGGATCGATGCCGTTGAACGATTGTCCGTCGGTCAGCGCGAACGGATTGGCGCGATCCGCGTTCGGATTCGTGACCAAGCCCGATGCCAATTCGATCAACGTCAGCAGGACGCGCGGATTGATGCTGTAGGTCACGGCGCGATCCAACAGCACGTCGGCATACGGGAGCAGATGCGGCGCGTTCGCCGTGAGATAAGCGTAAACGTCAAACGCCCGCGCGGGCGCACCGTACACGAACTGTCCATCGGACAGGATCGCGCCTACCGCCGGTATCGAGTCGTCTTGCGCGCGGGTGGGCATGTTGATCATCAGCGTGAATAGAGCGAAGTAGACGACGATCCAGCGCATGGGTTGAGTCTTCTAAGATGAACGAGCGATGTTGCTATTGTCCATCGAATCGTCCGCGTCGTCTATTGTCTCTAGTTCGCCGTCGTCGGTCAGGCGCGTGATCCGCTTGCGCTTGACTTCGGGATCATCGTCCGCCGCGCCCAATGTTTCCAGTTCGCGCGCCAGTTCGCGCCCATATGCGCGCTCGCGCATTTGGCGTGCGCCCGCCTTCGTATCGATGAACATCAAGATGAACTGGTACAGCACCGCCATCCCCCAACCGACGCTCATCAGCACCATCGCGCCCGTCAGGGAATTTTCGCCGCCGTCGAAGCCCAAACCGTTCGTGAGTTCAGCCAAGCCCGGCGCTGCCCCGCCGCCGTTGATGAACATCCACCACGCCATGACCATGAATACGATGTACATCACCACCGTGATGACGAGAAAAACGACGCGCACCGTCCGCTTGTCTTTTTGGAGCGCCGCTTCGGCGCGGCGGCGCACCGCGCGATAATCGATTTGGTCGGACATCATTCGTCAATCCGTTCGTGACGTGAATATGTAAATATAACCTGCGTTTCGCATAGCTTCACCTCACCCCTAAATCCCCTCTCCACTGCGTGGCTGAGGAGGTTGGGGGATGAGGTGAACCCTAAAGTCACTCAAAATACCTATCCGAAACTCAGGTCACATATTATACGGAGTCCGATGATCGCACGTTGTATGCTTTTAGCCCCCGTTTTTCGCCGCGATATACGTCCCCACATAGTCCGGCTGCGCGATGCCGTCGGGCAGATTCGGCGCCGGGATCGGCGTTCCAGCGTGAAGCGTCAGCGGCAGCACACCCGCCCAGATCGGCAGCGCGATATCCTCGTCATCGTCGCCCGGATCGCCGACGCGGATTTTCGCGGATGCGCTCTCGATGGTGACGGCGACCACCGATGTGGCTTTCATCTCAATCGGCGTGGGGAGGCGCGCATCCGACCAGCGTCCGGGCATCAGTCGTTCGGTGAAATGCGCTAAAGCGTCCAGCTTGGCGGTCTCAGCTTCGACCAGCGTCCCCGTGCCAAAGACCACGGCGGAGCGATAATTGATCGAGTGGTGAAAGACCGAGCGCGCCATCACAATGCCATCGATGTGCGTCACGGTGATGCAGACGGGCTTCCCGGCAGCGGCGTGCTGAATCATGCGGCTGGTGGTCGCGCCGTGCAGCAGGATCGTATCGTCGGCGCGCGCGTACAGCGTCGGGATCACGAACGGCTGCGGCGCGCCAGCCTCGTCGGCTGTGGTGAAGCCAACATGACACAAAAAGCCCGCATCGAGGATCGGGTAGATGGTGGCGGCGTCATACGCGCCGCGTTTGGGCATCCGCTTGACGCGGTTGAGATCGGAGACGGGAAACGTAGTCATGAATACCCTCTGAAATGGCTGCTGCATGATCAAGACCATATAGGCGACGCAAGGGTGCGTCTAGCGCCAACCGCGTCCAATGCGCCATACGATTGGTCAATATCTTGAAAGCCATTTCGCCTAGAACGTCATGTCACAAGGGGCGCGACGTGAGTGTTTCGTGTTATCGAGAACGCGCCGTAAAACCCCCGCCTTTAGGTGTGGGGATATCAGGCGTAAAGGGTTGTGTATCGCGCTCAATTTAGGTTAGAATACAAACTGCTAGTCGCGGACGCCAATCCCACTGGCTCTCCAACGTATGGGATCAGAGCAAGATGAATTGTAGCATCGTCCGTCGAACCTACAAGTACCGTCTGTATCGCTGCGATAAGCGCGATAAATTCCTGCACGCCCAAATCAACAGCGCTGGTACGATCTGGAATCATGCGCTGGCGTTGCAAAAACGGTACTATCGATTGACGGGTGAGTCCATTCCCCTGTCCAAATTGAAAGCCCATATTGCCAAAGTGAGACGCCAAATCCCGCGTTACGCTTTCTGGAAGCAAGTCGGCTCTCAAGCGGTTCAGGATGTGTTGGAACGGCTCGATGACGGGTACATGCGCTTTTTCAAGCATCTGGCAAAACGTCCACCGAAGTACAAGAAAGTTCGTCAGCGCAAATCGTTCACCCTGAAACAAGCGGGGTGGAAACTGCTGGAGGATAATCGCGTTCAAATCAGCGGGCGCAAGTACAAATACGTCAAGCATCGAGCGATGCACGGTGAGGTGAAAACCCTCACCATCAAACGGGATGCAGCGCGGCGATTGTGGTTGTTTTTCAGCGTGGTTGAAGAAATGTTCATTCCAAATGGGGTCATGCCGAGTAAAGCCGCAGGCTTCGATTTTGGGCTGAAAACCTTTCTCACTGACCACACAGGAAAAGAATACGTCTCTGGCTTGTATCATCGTCGCGCCTTGCGTCGATTGCGAACGATTCAATCGCGCAAAGACAAGAAACCGCATGGAACGAACAACCGGAAGCGAGCCGCCAAGCTCATCAGTCGGACGCACATCCGGGTTGCCGACCAGCGCCGCGATGCGCACTTCAAGCTGGCGCATGAGTTGTGCGACCAATACGATAGACTGTGCTTCGAGACGTTGAACATCGACGGGATGAAGCGGTTGTGGGGGCGCAAGGTCAGCGATCTGGCGTTCTATCAGTTCATGACGATTCTGAAGTGGGTCGCGTTCAAGCGCGGGAAAACGGTTGTCCAAATCGGGCAGTTTGAACGCACGACGGGTAAATGTTCGCACTGTGGACACCTGCAAAAGCTGGAACTGCGAGAGCGAACGTTTCACTGCGACGCCTGTGGTTTCGTCATCGGCAGAGATCACAACGCTGCCATCAATATCGTTCGCGCCGGGACATCGGCGCATACTACCCGAGTGACCGTCAGTCGTGTCCCTCAAAAAACACGCCGTCATGTTTGAAGGTAGAAGCCCCCGCCTTTAGGTGTGGGGAGTATGTCATAGTATTCGCAAATCTGTTTTTTTGTAACGTGGGGAGCATTTTCGTGTTCGCAAAAGCGCTTCGACCTGTGATTCTGTTCGTCCTATTGGCGTCGCTCATGGCAGCGACATTTGGCGTCTCTGCACAACCCGCCGCAGCATCGGCTGCCGCGCAAGCATACGGCTTCACCTATGTGGTACAGCGCGGCGACTCGCTGGCGATCCTCGCGGCGCGCTTCGGCACGACCGTACAGGCGATTGCCAGCGCCAACGGGTTGGTCAACCTGAATTTGATCTATGTCGGGCAAGTGCTGTATATCCCCGCGCCGCCGCCGCCGATAGCGTGTGGCACCACCTATATCGTGCGTTATGGCGACACGCTGGCACGCATCGCGCGGCACTGTGGCACGACCGTCGCCGCGCTGGCTGCCGCCAACAATATTTACAATGTCAATCTGATTTATGCCGGACAAGTCTTGGTGATCCCGTCGGGCAATGTCCCCCCGCCTCCACCCCCGCCGCCCGTCAGCATCATCACCTATTACGTGCAGCCGGGCGATTTCATCGCGCGCATCGCCACGCGCTTCGGCACGACGGTGAACGCAATTGTGGCGTACAACGGGCTGCTGCATCCGAACCTGATCTATCCGGGACAGATACTTGAAATTCCCGTTTCGTATTAAGCGCGCTCATTGAGCGAACGGGAACAGCAGAGCGGGCAAACCCTGTCCCTACCCAGCGTGATCAACATCAGGGGCAGGGTGTGCCATGCCCCTCCGCGCGCATCGCTGCGCACAGCGCCCGATAGGTCGGGATGCGGCTTGCCATGTTCGCTGATTAATGAAAGGGAGAAGTATCGATGCGCCGAATGTTTGTCTTGATGTTTGTGCTGGCAGTGGCGGGGCTGGTCGGACTGGCATTCAGCCGCGCGCCCCTGCTGAACGCCCAACCGCGCGTGACGGCGACGGCGGCAGCCAATGAGATTGTCTACGTCGTGCAAACAGGCGACACGCTCGGCGCGATTGCGGCGCGCTTCGGGACGACGGTCAACGCGATCATGCACCGAAACGATCTTGCCAGCCCCAACTTGATCGTCGTCGGCGCGCGCTTGATCATCCCGCCGCCGGGCGCGACGCCATATCCGACGTATACCAGTGCGCCGACTCAAACGCAGCGTGCCTCCCCGATTGCGATTACCGCACTGCCCGCGACGGACGACCCATCACTGACGCTCGTCCCGACGACGGCGGGGCGCTCCCTTTCGACGGCGGCACCCACGCCGACGCCCGTTTCGCCGCTGCCTTTCGAGTTGGGCGGACACGTCGTCAGCTTCTCGTATCCGCGCCAGATGAGCGCGGCGGGCATGACGTGGGCGCGCGGGATCGTGCGCTGGACGCGCGGCGCGACGCCCGACATCGCGCAGGGCGTGATTGACGCGGCGCACGGGGGCGGTTTCAAGGCGCTGTTGACGATTGTGGGCGATCCAGCGGAGATGGGCGACGATTTCATCCGCTACGCCCAAGACTTTGCGACCTTCTTGGGCGGCGTGGCGGCGCTCCAACCGGACGCCATCGAAGTTTGGACAGCGCCGAACCTGCCGGACTTGTGGGCGGCGGGCGCGGTCAGTCCGGCGGCATACACGCAGATGTTGGCGCTGGCATTCGAGGCGATCAAGCGCGTGAATCCGTCCACACTCGTCATCAGCGCCGCGCCCGATGCCACTGACGTGGCGGGCTGCACGGTCGGCGGCTGTGAAATCGGTGCCTTTGTGCGCGCGCTGGCGTTGGCGGGCGCGGGCGACTATGCCGACTGCATCGGAATGCGCTATATCGAAGGCGCGGTCGCGCCCGACGAAACCGACGGCGACGCGCGCGGCGATCAGCGCCGCTACTATCTGATGCCGACGATTGCACGCTTTGCCGAGGCGTTCCCGAACAAGCCGCTGTGCTTCGTCGAAATTGGCTATCTGGCGGGCGATGGGGTCGAACTGGCGGAGTCGCTGGCATGGGCGGCGCGCACCAGCGTGCAGAATCAAGCCGAATGGCTGGCGCGCGCGCTGATCTTGGCGCGGCAAACGGGACGCATCCGCTTGTTGATGGTATGGAACATCGATTCGACGGCATTCACGGTGGACGATCCCGAATCGGCGTATGCGATTGTGCAAGACGGACAATGTTTGGCGTGCATCACCTTGGGCGTGGTGACGGGCGCGCGGTAGGGACGGACGAAGGGTTGAGGACTGAGGACGGCGTGAAGGGCAAGTATGTTTGTCGTTCACGCCGTCCTCAGTGTTTCTTTTCACTCAGCATTGCCTTTAGTACTTGTCCTCCAGCGACGACCCCAACACATAGCCGCCAATTGCACACAACAGCATCGGAATCAGCGCCAGCACGTCAAATTCAGCCGGCAGCAGCAGCACGCCCACCAGCGACCACGGCGTGCTGAACAGCAGCCCGGTCGTCACGCCGCGCCAACGTCCCGGCAGCACGCTTAACAATGCCTTGATGCCCCGTTTGCGCGTCTTTTGGATCTGCTTGGATCGCTTGGAATGGGCATCCCAGTCATAGCCACGAATCTTGCTCGCGCCCGGATTGCGCGTGGCGATCTGTTGATCGGTCAGACGTTGGGCGCGCTGACGTTCCATTTCATCGGTGAGCGGCATCGTGCATTCCCCCAAATGCGATTGACATACATAAAAGTATACACGAAATTGCGCGTGGCACCGCTGAAATTTTTGTGAAAACGCGGCGCACGTCTGAAATTTGCACGTGAGAAACGCTACGCGCGTAATTTTTAATCGTGCGGTACAATGAGCATGGAGATGAGCGATGATTTCAACGCGCCGCTGACGCTGAACATCGATGTCCAATCATCCTCCGATCTGCCCAAACAATAAATTTTGCGACGGTGAGTCGCCATTTTAAACGAAAGGAATCGCTCGTGAAACTTCTGATCATCGGCGGTACGCGCTTCGTCGGGCGGGCGTTGGTCGAGGACGCGCTGGCACACGGACACGAGGTCACGCTGTTCTATCGCGGCAAGTCCAACCCCGACATTTTCCCCGACGCCGAACACTTGCACGGCGACCGTGACAGCGAAATGCACAAGCTCGATGGGCGCAAGTGGGACGCCTGTATCGACACCTGCGGCTATATCCCGCGCCACGTCCGCCAAGCGGTCGGGCGGCTGGCGGATGCGGTCGAACAGTACACCTTCATCTCCACGATTTCCGTCTACGCCGATCCCGTCCCCGCTGGATCGGACGAGGATGCGCCGCTCAAGACGCTGGAAGATGAAGAGTCGGAAGAGGTCACGGGCGATACCTACGGCGGACTGAAAGTCTTGTGCGAACGCGCCGCCGAGGACGCCATGCCCGGTCGCGTGCTGCACGTCCGCCCCGGCATGATCGTTGGCGCGCACGATCCGACGGATCGCTTCAGCTATTGGCTCGACCGCTTTCCGGCGGGCGGCGATATCCTCGTGCCGGGCGATCCGAATCGTCCCGTCCAATTCATCGATACGCGCGATTTGGGCGCGTGGATCGTGCGCATGGTCGAAGCAAACAATACGGGAGCGTACAACGCCGTGGGACCCGCCGCACCGCTGACGTGGGGCGCGTGGATGGATGCCATCGTGCGCATCACGGGTTCGGACGCGCGGCTGACGTGGGTCGATGATGCGTTCATGGTGCAGCACGAGAGCGACAACCTGCCCTTCTACATCCCCGAAACGCACAACGGCATCTTCGCGCTCAGTCAAGCGCGCGCCGCCGCCGACGGATTAACCCATCGTCCGGTTGACACGGTGATCGCAGATGCGGCAGCGTGGAGTCATGCGCGCCCCGCCGACGCGCCCCGCCGCGCCGGAATAGCGCGCGAACGCGAACGGGAGCTGCTAACCGCATGGCAGACGCGCTCATAACCCCGACCATCGCGCCGCTTCGGAGCGCACGCCTGATCTTGATGCCGTGTCCGCCGCAGGTCGCCAACAGCGCCTATGGCGGGCTGCGCCAACTGGAGTCGCTGGTCGGCGCGCGCTTCGCCACCGATTGGCTCGACAACGATGGGCGCAGCCTGCTCGGTTACTACGCCCATCAGATCAACCACGACCCAACGCTGTTGGGTTGGGGTTTGTGGCTGATTCAACACGCCGAAGACCGGATCGTGATCGGCTCGGCGGGCTTCAAGGGCAAACCCGACGAGACCGGAATGATCGAGATCGGCTATGGCATCAGCCAGTCGTATCGGCGGCAGGGTTACACGTTCGAGGCGGCGCGAGCGCTGGTCGATTGGGCATTCGCGCGCCCGGATGTGCGCCGCCTGACCGCCGAGGCGCTGTATCACAATGTCGCATCGCTGCGCATCTTGGAGAAGCTCGGCATGACGCGCACGGGGCGCATGGGCGATTATATCAAGTGGGAATTGAAGAATAACGCGAAGTGATCTGCTACACTCAACCCATTGAGCAATGGACTCAGCGATGGATAACGTCAACATCATTACCCTCGAACCCGGCAAGCGGTCAGGCAACCCCTGCATTCGCGGGATGCGGATCACCGTCTATAATGTGCTATCCTACCTCGCCGCTGGCATGACGAGCGATGAAATCCTAAGAGACCATTTGAGAAGTTTTTTCACCTCACCCCGAACCCCCTCTCTACGAAGTGGAGACACGGTCAGGGGGTGAGGTGAAGCGATCCAAAACTCAGGTTGGATTAGGCTCGGAAACTGGACGCGCGCGCGGATTGCCGCCTTGCTGCAAACACATCATCAAACGCTCGTGGCGTTTGACCAAGACGAAACGGCTGGACTCTTGGAGCTTCAGCAGCCATCGTGATTAACGCATGGGCAGACGCAAAATAAAATAACCCGATGGATTTTTTACTCACAATTCCAATGAAGGATTTGCCATGACCGATACGCTCATACTGACCGAAATCCCCGCGCCCGGCGTCGCCGTCGTGCGCCTGAATCGCCCAGAGGCGCTCAATGCGCTCAATGGGGTGCTGATGCGCCAAGTTTTCGATGCGCTCGAAGCGTTTGATCACGACGATACCATCGGTTGCATGATAATAACGGGCAGCGATAAAGCCTTCGCCGCGGGCGCGGACATCAAACAGATGGTCGAGACCGACGCGGTGGCGATGATGCGCGACGATTTCACCGATTGGTCACGGCTGCGCCGCATCATCAAGCCCGTGATCGCGGCGGTCAGCGGGTGGGCGCTCGGCGGTGGCTGCGAGCTGGCGATGAGCTGCGATCTGCTGATCGCGTCCGAAACGGCGAAGTTCGGTCAGCCGGAAGTCGGATTGGGCATCATGCCCGGCGCGGGCGGCACCCAACGGCTCACACGCGCCGTCGGCAAGGCGGTGGCGATGGAGGTCATGCTGGCGGATCGCAAGCTGACGGCAGCAGAGGCGCTGGCAGCCGGCTTGGTCAGCCGCGTGTTCCCGGTCGAGACGTATTTCGATGAAGCCGTCAAAATCGCGGCGAAGATCGCCTCTCAACCGGGCATCGCCGTCCGGCTCATCAAGGACGCGATCAACAAGGCGGAGGAACTGCCGCTGTCGGAGGGGCTGGACTACGAAAAGCGCAATTTCTACTTGACCTTCACGACTGAGGACAAGCGCGAAGGCATGTCCGCGTTCATCGAGAAACGCGCGGCACAATGGAAGCATCGTTAACGCGGCGGGCGGATGCAGCCGGTCGCCCGTACAGAACGTTGATGAATCGGTATGAATGAACGACTGACGATTCTGTACACGGGCGGGCTGCGCGGCGATCTGGCGCTGCTCCCCCGTCTGTATACGCGACTTAAACGTTTAAAAGGCGCAGAAAACGGCGCGCGCGTCCTGCTGATCGATGTGGGCGAAGCGTGCGCGGCGGATGATGGGCGGGCGTCCCCTACCGAAGTTGTGGCGTGGCACTGCGCGGTCACCGAGGGGCGTTCGATGATCGTGGCGCTCGACGGCATGGGCTACGATATCGTCCACGCGGAGATATCGGCGCAGGCGCGCGCGAAACTTGGGGACAACCTCCGCGCCGCCGTCGTCAGTCTGAATCAGACGTGGATGCAGGACAAAATCGCCGTCTACACGCTGCACACCATTCCACCGTATGACATTTTGGAACGGGTGCGCCTGCTCATCTATCCGTGCGATGATGCGACGCAGGATCAGGACGCGCGCGACGGACGCGATCCAGCGTACCGTATCACGGCGGTGAAGCAGATTGAGAACAGCCTCTATCTGCCGCAGCCGAAGGCGGGACAAGTCGGGCGCGTGCGACTGCAATTACCGGATGTCGAGTCGTTCACGGAAGTCCGCAGCCACCAACCCGCCGCAGAACTGCCGTCAGAATGGCTGCCGCAGTTGCTATCAACGGACGTGATCGACCTGTCGCCAAGCACGCCGCCCGAACCGACCATCGCCGGGATGATCGATTTCATCATCAGCGAGGCGCGCTACACCCAGAAGAAGGCAGCACGCAGCGCGGAAATCGATCCGTAGGTGCGACTCCGCCGCGCTTCTGATGTTTCCCCCATCATGCACCGCTGCAAGCGATACACGTTTTCCGCCCGCATCACGCGCGGGCGGCGGTAGCGCCTTCGACCTCTACATGAATGATGTAGCCCTGTCGCTGAACGCGCACGCCGGGCAACCCTGCGGCGAGCGCCTGTACCGATGACTCCAGCAGTCCCGTCCGGTTAAAATTCTCGACCGCCTCATGCGTATCCCAGTGAACGAGCAGCAATGCTGTTTCGGGATCATCGATTTGTTCGAGCAGTTGGGCGTTGACGAAGCCCGGACGCGCGCGAATCGTAGACAAATAATCATGTTCAATGATCTGGCGCATTTGCGGCATGGCACCGATAGGAACGTGAATCGTGGTCACTTGCGCGTACATAAAGGCATCCTTTCTTTTATGGTAACTACTCAGCCATCGCGGTATCTTCACTGGGTTATGACCCTATATAAGCCTTAGATGTCCATAAAGAACTTCGTGGCACGAAGATCACGACCAAAATCCACTACAAAGTGGTCT
>DAOTUQ010000004.1:0-5036 GCA_034437055.1 Anaerolineae bacterium | reverse complement strand
AGATGAACATCCAGAACTACATTCAAGGTTCAACGCCCGTCGTGCTGAAAATTCAAGTACGCGGCGACCTGCTGCATTGCTTTCTCGACGACAAGCCGATCTTGTCGTATGTCATTCCGTCCGATCTTTTGACAGGAACGCGCGTCGGGTTTTATCACGACCGCGATGTGGATGATGCAAACTGTACATTCGATGGTTGGACAGTGAAGGCGCTGACGTAGCGCCATTCGTGCGCCACTGCCGAACGAAGCTGTCAATAGCGGTACATAAAAAGTAGAAAGTCGGGGCATTTTGCGCCCGCTTTCTACTTTTTGTTTTCCGTTTGCGCCGCTCGCATATTTCACCCCACTTAACCAAAGGAACAATCACATGGGACTGCTTTTCGGCTCGATCACCTATGACGACGGCGACCGCGCCTACGTCAATCACTTGGGACAGCGGCTCGTGTTCGACAGCGCGCTGACCTATCTCGAACGCGCTAACGCCGACATGCGCAATGTTTTGTCGGCGTTCGTCGAATCGGAGACCGATTCGTATCAAGAACGGTACAAGTTGCCGGGCGGCGGGCGCTTGCAGCGGCGCGGCGGACAGGCACAGTCCGGCGCGGTCAAGGCGGGCGGCTCATGGGATGTCGCCTACCCGCTGGAAGATTTCGGCGCGCAGATCGCGGGTGATGATGTCGGCATGGCGTACATGACCGCTGCCGAAATGCAGCGCCATGTCGATACGATCATCGTGCAAAATCAGAACACCGTGCGCTACGAACTGCTCAAACGCCTGTTCACGCCGACCGCGACGACTTTCAATGACCCGCTCTACGGCGCGCTGACCGTACAGCCGCTTGCCAACGGCGATTCCGTCGTTTATCCGCCCGTGCAGGGCAGCGAAAGCGAGGCGACCGACAATCACTTTCTGGAGTCGGGCTACGCCGCATCCGCTATCAGCGACACCAACAATCCCTACATCACGATCCGCGAAGAACTGGAAGAACACTTCGCGGATACGGCGGAGGGCAGCAACATCTGTGTGTTCATCCATCCCAACGAAGCGCCGGAAACCGAGGCGTTGGCTGGCTTCGTCCCCGTGCTGGATCGCTTCATCGCGCCGGGACTGAACGTGAATGTGCCGACGGACTTGCCGCGCGTGCCGGGCAAGCTGATCGGACGCGCGTCCGGCGTGTGGATCAGCCAGTGGCGTTGGATGCCGTCCGGCTACATGGTCGGTGTGCATCTGGAAGCGCCCGCGCCGCTGCGAATGCGCGTCGATCCGTCCGCGACGGGCTTGGGGCGCGGCTTGCAGTTGGTCACGACCGACGAGGACATGCCGTTCCGCGCGGCGCACTGGCGTCACCGTTTCGGCTTCGGCGTCGGGGATCGCCTCAACGGCGTGGTGCTGGAACTCGGCACGGGCGGCAGTTACACTATCCCCACTGCCTACGCTTAAGTACAAGCAAGAAGAAAGTTTAGGATAGAGACCTCACCCCTCCAGCCCCCTCGCTACGCAGTGGAGAGGGGGCTGGAGGGGTGAGGTTGCTTTAAGAATTTTCTTGACGCGCTTAAAGAAAACTGAGTGCAGGACACCGCTTTACTCAGTCTTTTACCCTCAGTCCTCAGTCCTATCAGGAGGAACGATGCCAACATTGACCATCGACCAAATCGCGTCCGTGCGCGCCGCGACGGGCGATACGATCAGCCCCTACGACGTGACTGACGCACAGTTGCAGACGATCTACGACGATCCCGCCGCCGCCAACAGCGACCTCGCGCGGTTGCACGTCTACGTCTTGCGCCGCCGACTGGGGAAAGCCGCGAATCTGGTGGCGCTCGGCGGCGACGGCGCGAACACGGCGTATCAACAGCGCTTCGCCCAGCTTGGATTGCTCTTGGCGTATTGGGAGCGCCTGACCGCGCTCGACGGCGGCGCGCTGTCCGCCGGAACGCTGATGCTCGATCTCGACGAGGACGAATAATCGCCCCCTCTCCGAATCAGAGAGGGAGTTTGGAGGTGAGTTTTATCATGACAAGCTACGCCATCGCGCTCGGACACAACGCTGCCACGCCCACCGCGCTCCATGCGCTGACGCCGCCGCTGTTCGCGCGCTACGAAGATAACAGCCGTGTGGAAATGACCTTCGATCAATCCACGCTCATCGGCGGGGACGACGCGCGCGTCGCTGTCGCGCGTCCGCGCATCACATGGCGACTGGCGCTGACCGAAGCGGAATGGGATCATCTGCGTACCACCTTCTTCGCCGCGTCGGAGTCGCCCGCGCTGACCATTCGCAGCCGGGACGCGCGCGCGGCGGGCAAGCCGTTCGTCCGCTGGAACGTGACCGGCTATTGGAACGACTTGGAGCGCGAAACACGCGCGTTGGCGCTGCCGGGCGCGTTCTGGCGCGTCGAACTGGCGTTTGCGGGGGCGATGAGTCTGGGGGCGTAGTGCGATAGCATTGGCGGCATGATGTTCATCGACGAGGATTGTATTCATGCCTCCACGCGGATTGCTGCTGCCCGGCGCGAATGAACCACGGGATGATGATCGTCCATTGTATGCGCAGTCAGGGTGGAAAATTCCGACGGAAACGACAGTGGACACGCAAAGTCGCCCGCGCCTTGATGGAACAGGATGCCGCCGAAGCCGCGCACGAAACAGCGTCGTAACGTTTTGCACACGCCATCCATTCAGAAACCCGCTCTCGCAGCGGGTTTTTTGTTGTCTACATTTGGAGACCAATCCATGCCCACCCTCTCCCCCGCCGATCTGTCCGTCTACCGCGCCGGGCAGCCGCACATCCGCCGCTATGTCTCGGTTGCGCCGCGCACCAGCGTCTATACCGCGACCATCAGCGCCATCGTGAGCGACGCCGATACGGGCGGCATCCACCAATTGACGCTGACGGGCGGCGCGGGCGTGCTGGCAGACGTGCGCGCGGGCTTCACCGTCGATCTAGGTACGACGGCGGGCGCGCGCGATGTCGGACAACTGCGCGTCCGCCGCACGCCGACCGGCGCGGCGCTTGACGTGGGCGAAACCGCGCCCGGCGTGTGTCCCGCCGCCGTCGGACAGCACATCACCGTCCGCCGCGAACGCCGCGTGTGGCGCACCCTGCCGCGCATCGTCGCGTCCAGCGTGGGAACGGCGTTCCCGAACACATTCACCGCCTACGCCGACTACGATATCGCCTACACCAACCAAAACGACGCGATCCAGCCGCACGCCAACATCACCACCGACGCCGCCGGGATACCCGTTCGCCCCGCCGGCTTCGTGGACGTTGGACAAAGTTATCGGACGGTGATGCTGCACGCGGGAACGTCCGTCACGCTCGCGCACGGCGCAGCCATCGCCGCGTATGCGTGGGACGTGGGCGACGGGACGATCACGGTTGGCAGCCCGACGAGCGCCGCCATCAGCGCCCGCTTTCCGGCGGGCTTTCGTTATATTGCGCTCACCGTGACCGATACGAACGGCGCGGCGCACACGCGCTATCTGCCCGTGTGGACGCACGATGCCGCCCATCCGCCGCTGACCGCCTTCCGCGTCGTCCGCGATGTGCGTTCGGCGGACGCGGGGCGCGCCATGACGCTCGAATGGTTCGGCGCGGACGCCTCGTTGGATGCGGCGGCGTTCCCCGAAGGCGCGGCGCTCTGCTACTGGGAAATCGCTCAGTTCGGCGCGTCCGCTGTGGGCGCGCCTGCGTCGCATACCGATGCGCTGCTCGGCTGGGCGCTGCGCGACGCCGAAACGCTGCGGATCGCGGATCAAGCACGCTTGCGTGTCGAAATGGGCGGCGTATCGGCGTGGCTGGATCGCAGCGCGGCGACTCCGCAGACGCTCCGCGATCCGGGCGTGACAGCGACGGCATGGGATCAGATGCGCCGCCTCACGGCAGATCGCGCCGCGCATTACGCACTCCGCCAGTGGAGCAGCGCGCTCGATCTGGCGAACTTTTATCCCTCCGGCGTGACTGACGAAGCGCAAACCGTCACGCTTGACGGTATATCGGTGTGGCGCGCGGCGGCGAACGCGGCAGCGGCGGGGCGTGTGGGCGGCATCGGCTGCGATGCTCTCAACGGCGTTTGGCTGCGGCGCGATTTCAATCATTTGAGCGCGACAGAGCGCGCCGCGCGTCCGGTGGTCGTCGCGCTCACGTCTGCCGATTGGACGGACGCCGACGGGCTAACCGTTGAGACGGAACGCCTTCCCCGCGTCGGCATGGTCGAGGCGCGCGGATCGGCGTGGGACGGCGTGAACACCGCGACGCCCTACGCCAGCCGCGCGCCCGGTCGCACCAGCGGGCAAGGCGCGTCTACAGGACGGATCGCGGTGCAAATCCTGCCCACTGTAGACGCGCAAACGACGCTGAACGCGCTGGTGGGACACGTTTACGCCGCGCAAAACAACCCGCGCGCCGATATTCGTTTGCGCTTGCTGCATCCCATCGACGCGCTCGAACCCGCGTGGGACGAACCGGTCACGCTGACATGGGCGGCGGGCGGCTTGCGCGCGACGGCGATCAGCGCGCTGGCATGTAGGGTGACGCGCGTCGAAATCGACCATGACAACCCCGCTGCGCCGAAAATCGTGCGCTGGACGCTCACACCGACGACCAGCGGACAGCCCGGCGCGTCCGTCCCGGTGACGGTCGTCACGACCAATCCGCCGCTCGATCCGCCGCTTCCGCCCGTCCCGCCCGATGTCTTGACGCCGAATACGGGGCGCATCGCCGTATTTTGCACCGACAATCGCGTCTACCGCACGACTGACTTTCTCGCCGCCAGTCCGCGTTGGACGAGCGTGAATTTGGCGGTGCTGGCAAATTGGGCGGGCGGCACGCTGCTGGATTTCGCCGTCGATGCGTATTCGCCGGGCTACATCGGCGGCGGGAGCGCGGTCAACGGCTGGATCGTGACGACGGCGGGCGTGCAGCGCATCACCGACATTTTCGGGACGCCCGCGCTCGGCACAGCGACCGCGCTGTATGGGTCAAGCCCAGTGCCGATCCGCCAAATCCAATTCGAGCGCGGCGTCCAGAA
>DAOTUQ010000003.1:0-13668 GCA_034437055.1 Anaerolineae bacterium | reverse complement strand
GTTGTTTTCGACAAAAACCCTCAATCTTTTGAGGGAGAGCCTATTCTCATCGCAGACAAATTTGGCGTTTCAATTTGCCAAAATGAGGGGAAAAACGACCCCTGAGTAGTTACAAAATATCTAACGATTCCATCGTTTCGTTGGGTGTCAGATAAATATCGATATAAAGATTACGGTTCGTCATGCACGTTCAGGTCTCGTCCATCTTACTGAACCTAGCATACCGCAAAAAAAAACGGAGTCAAGTAGATTCTGCGCATCGGGGGCAGGCGTGGGGGACAAGCGCATTCAGGTCGCCCGATAAGCCGCTTTTTGTCTACGAGTCGCCCCGTATGGTGATCATCCCTCTAGCGTCTGGATTGCTCCAGCCGTCATGCAGCCAACCCGGCGCTTTTTGCGGGACGAGCCGCCCCAATGCGCCTGTTTGCCTTGCTCCCGGTGGGGTTTGCCAAGCCGCGAACGTCACCGCCCGCGCTGGTGGTCTCTTACACCGCCGTTTCACCCTCGCCAGCTTGCGCTGGCACTGTTCTTCTCTGTTGCACTGTCCGTCGGGTTGCCCCGCCTGGCAGTTAGCCAGCACCGCGCCCTATGGAGAGCGGACTTTCCTCAGACTGGACTTGCCAATCCGCGATCACCTGAACGACCTGAACGCACAGCCAATTTTAGCATAAAAGCGGGCGGGCGGCGGGCGAACGCGGGTTGTGTCCCGTGCGCGCGCGCATTACAATGCGGATGATGATGAGAACGGTATTTCGCTTATGACAATCACCGCAAATCGTCCACGTCCGGTTGGGGCGCGCGGCGCTGGACGCTGGGCGCGCTGGGGCGACCGCCTCAAAAACAGTTGGCGCGCGGTCTTTCTGCCCGGCGATATCCTGACGCTGCTGCTGACGGGCGCGCTGCTGCTGATGCCCGCGCTGGCGCTGATGGCGACGGGGTGGCCCCTCGATGGTGCGACAGTCGTACCAACGGCGCTTTTAAGTGTGCTGTTCGGTTTCTTGCTGGCGCGCAGTCGCTATGGGGAACTGTTCGGCTTGCTGGTCAGCATTTTGTACGGCGCGTGCGTCGTCCTGTTGATCGCGGCAATCAATCAGCCGGACGATCTGTGGCGCGGCATTTACAATGTGTTCGAGCGGCTGACGCGCTGGCTTGTGGACGCGACCAGCGGCGGCATCAACCCCGATGATTTGGTGTTCACGCTGTTGGTGGCATCGCTGTTCTGGTTCTTGGGACACAATCTCGCATGGCATGTGTTCCGCGTGGATCGGCTGTGGCGTGCCATCCTGCCGCCTGCGCTGATCCTGTTCACCAACGCGGTCTACTACGTCGGGGAAATCAACCTCGATGGCTACATCGTGGGGTTCATCTTCATCGCGCTCTTGCTCGCCGTCCGCTCCAGCCTCGACGCGCGCGAATGGGACTGGTATCTCAACGGCGTTCGCGTGCCGCGCCGCTTGCGCCGCCAATTCTTCACGGCGGGCGCGGTCTTGGCGCTGGTCGTGCTGTCGACGGCGTGGGCGATCCCGCGCAGCGATGTGCAGGAACGCTTGCAGCGATTCCAAGAGTTTTTGCAGTCCGAACCGCTGACACAGTTGGCAGAATTGTGGAATCGGCTTGTTTCCAGCGCCGAGACCCAGGGACCCACGACGGCGGATTACTACGGCGGCGACTCGCTGCAACTCGGCGGCGCGATCCGCTTGGGCGATGAGCGCGTGTTCTTGGTCAACGTGCCGCGTGACCGGCGCTACTATTGGCGTTCGCGCGTGTTCGATACTTACGACGGCGGGCGCTGGACATCGGTGGCAGATACGCGGCTGAACGACCCCGAAGCGCCGCTCGATATCATCCCCGAAGCGTATGTCGCGGGCGCGCGCACGCCCGTGAATCAGACGTTTACAATGGGGCTGAACGCCTCGCGCTTGATTTACACCGCGCCGCAGCCGCTCCGCATCGATTTGGCGACGCGCACGGACTTGCGCTATCTGCCCGATCAGAGCATGGCGGTGTCGGTGATTCGTCCGTTCCGCGTGATTTATGAGGGCGAGTCGTATACCGTAACCAGTCTGTTGAGCAGCGCCAGTGCGGATCAACTGCGCGCGGCGGGGACGACGTATCCAGAGTGGATCACGAACGTTTACAACGGCTACATTCCATCTGCGAGTTCGCGCACGATTCAACTTGCCAATCAAATTGTGCGCGATACTGACGCTCAAACGCCCTACGATCAGGCGAAGGCGATTGAGGCGTGGCTGCGCCTGAACATCCGCTATAACGAGTCGATCCCACAGCCGCCCGTCGGACAAGACCCGGTGGACTGGGTGTTATTCGATGGGCGCGAGGGCTACTGCAACTACTATGCGTCGTCAATGGTCGTCATGCTGCGCGTATTGGGCGTGCCAGCGCGCATGGCGGCGGGCTTCGCGCAGGGCGAGTGGAACGACGAATTGAATGCGTATGTCGTCTTGGAACGTGACGCGCATACCTGGGTCGAGGTATATTTTCCCGGTTACGGCTGGGTCGAGTTCGAGCCAACCGCTGCCCAGACGCCGCTTAACCGCGACGATACCCAGCCTCAACCGCTCGTGCCGCCGCCCACGCAGTTCCCAACGGCAACGGCGACACCATCGCCCACGCCAACCGAAACGCCGAGTCCGACGCTCGATCCGGCACTGGCTGGTGAAGCGCGCCCGACGGACAACGCGCCGACGGTCACACCGTCCCCGACTCTGACGCCCACCGCCGTGCTTGCGCCAACCGAGATGCCGCCGACGCGCCCACAACCGCGCGATCCGTTCGGATTCTTGCTGCCCGCATTGGGGGCGGTGCTGATTGGCATCGTGATCGTGCTGCTGCTGCTCATTTTGCTCGTCTTTCTGTATTGGTGGTGGGAATGGCGTGGGATGCGCGGACTCAGCCCGATTACGCGCGCGTATGCCCGTTTGGAACGCTACATCGGCTTGCTTGGCTTGCACCTGAATCCGCGCCAAACACCCGAAGAACGCCGTCAGCAGATCGTCAAGTATCTGCCGCCTGCCGCCGAGCCACCTGTAAGCGCGATCACGCGCCTGTACACGGTCGAACGCTACGGACGCCCTGCGCCGATCCGCGATGAAGTCAAGGCGAAGCCCGCTGATAAAGCGTGGTCAAGCGCGCGCTCGAATATCCTGAAACGTTGGCTGCGGCGCAAGTTCGTCTTTTGGAGGAAATCATGATGAACCGCTGGCGGCTGACCCTCGTCGCAGTTGTCACGCTCATGCTGGTGCTGGCGTGTTCGTTCTCGCTTGGAGAATCGGGTAATGTGCCGTCCGCCTCAAGTGGATCGGGCGCGAACGGCGGTGCGCGCCCCGCAAGCAGTATCGCCGCGCGGGTGACGAACAACATTGACGGCGATACCCTCGACGTGGAGATCGACGGACGGATTGAGCGTGTGCGCTTCATCGGCATCGATACACCAGAGCGCGGCAACTGCTACTACCGCGAAGCCAGCGATTTTACGGCGGCGCTGACGCGCGGGCAAACCGTCTGGCTCGAAGCCGATCCATCGCAAGATGATCGGGATCGCTATGATCGGATTCTGCGTTATATTTGGCTCGACGACACGCGCATGGTCAACGCCCTGCTGGTTGAGGGCGGCTATGCTTTCGAGTACACCTATCGCAACGCCTATCGTTATCAGGCGTCGTTCATGCAGCTTGAAGCAGCCGCGCGCGCGAACGATACGGGTTTATGGTCGCCGCAGACGTGTAACGGGTTGACAGAGTAGGGGCGCGCCGTTGGCACGCCCGATTATGCACGGGAGCGCACACGATGAACATGGCGACAGTTCGGGATTGGCAGTTGACGATGTTGGAGAAGAATATCGCTTCCATCGAGCGCGTGGTACGGATGAGCGATGGGGCGGCGCTGACGACCTTCCGCGACAATGGGACGGGCTGGACGGCTTTAGAAACGCTGTGCCATCTGCGCGATTTTGAGGCGATTTTCATGGAGCGCGCTCAGATCACCGTCGAGCAGGAGGACGGCGCGCTGCCGTTCCCCAAACCCGACGATCTCGCAGCAGCGCGCGACTATAACACGCAGCCGCTCGGCGCGGTGTTGACCGAATGGCAGCACAATCGGTCGGCGCTGATCGCGTATTTGCGCGCGCGCCCTGAAAGCGATTGGGAGCGGACGGCGATTCATCCCGTGCGTGGCGTGCTGACGCTGATGGATCAACTGTTCTTGGCGGCGGCGCACGATTCGAATCATTTGGAGCAGATCACGCGGATATTGAGCGAGAAGCAATCCGCATAAGGGTGATAGGCAGGGTTGAACCTGCCTCATAGGGACATTTACGCCGAGATAAGATGGGCGTAGACGCCCTGGTACGCTTCTTCCAGCACAGATGGGCGTGTTGGCGTCCATCCGAACGTTTATAGCGCGCGGCGGGCGGAAATTTGCAGATTTGGTGCGAAGGGGCACAAAATCTGCATCGTGCGTTGCACTTTTATGCCGTTGCGCTCTGCCGTCCGACGCGCGTGCGCCGCACCTTATTCTGATGCTCCGCCAAGAAGTAGCTGCCGATCACGAACGCGCCCGCCGCGAATTGCAGGACAACGCTCTGCCACGTCGCAAACAAGCCGAACCATTGCCCTGCCCAATACGGGATGAACACACCCTGAATCGGGGTGATCGGCAGCCAACCGACCGCTTGCAGCACATGGACGGTGTGTCCCACCATCACCAGCAAGACTGCGCCGATCATCACGCCGGTGACGACCAACATGCGCTTGTACGGCAACCGCATTTGCAGCGCGAATGTCACTGCGCCGACGATGCTCACGCCGATCATGCCGAGCGCCACGCCTTGCAACACGACGCCGATGCCCGCCTCTAAGACCATCGATTGTAGGAATAAGACCGTCTCGAAGCCTTCGCGGTAGATGCTGGTGAAGCCAAGCAAGACCAGACCAGCGGCTTGGCTGAAGACGACGGCGGCGCTTCCATTCATCAATGCGCGCTGTGTGCCGCTTTTGATCAACTGCCGTTTGCGCGTATGGAAGGTCGCCATCCAACCCGTCCAATAGACTTTGTGGAAGAACCAGTTGGTAATCACCAGCAGGACGGCAATCGCAATCAGTGAGACAATCGCTTCGAGGCGTTCGCCCAACGGCATAAGCGCCATCAAGACTTGATTTGCCAGCCACCATGTCACGCCCGACGCGACCAGCGCCAGCGCCGCGCCGAGGATAAGTGGGCGACGGAAGCGGCGTTCTTCGACCGTGCGTAAGCTTGCCAACAGCGACGCCAAAATCAGCACTGCTTCGAGTCCCGCGCGGAACGCGATGATCGCCGCATTGCCCGCGACGGCTTCGGGCGCGCGCTGTGACGCGCTCAAGAACGTTTGCGCATCGAGTAAGGCGGCACGGAGAGCAATCAGCGTCGTGTCCACGGCGGCGGTGGGCGCGTAGCTCGTCAGCAGGATAGACAAGCCCGTTGTTTCGGGCGTGCCTTGCCAGAACAGACTCTCGATGGCGACGGCTTTTTCGGGTGCGAACCCGCGCAAACGCTGCTCGATGCCCAGTTCCAACAGCGCGTATGCCTCCAAGCGCGCGGATTCGGCAGCGACATAATCGCCCGCATTAACCGCCGCCTTAACTTGATCCAGCACCGAAAGGATCACGTCAGCGTCGTTGTTCATCGCGCCCCAGGCAGTGGGGATGAGCGCCGTCAAATCGGCGTGCAGGGTGTCCGCCGTCATCCGCAAATCAGCCGGATCAGCCACATCGCGGATTTGCGTCAGCAACGTATCGAACGCCGCCGCTGATGTCGCCGTCGCAGCCACGTCGAGCGCCGCCAAGCGCGTCTCGATGTCTGCGAATGCTGCCGCTGCACCCTCGCGGAAGGTTAGCGCCTCGTGAATTTCGATATCGTGGATCACACGCCCATCGCGCACGCCGCGCTCATATTCCACCGGGACGAGCGCCAAGAAACGGAGCATTTGTCCAGCGCGGCGCGCGGCGTCGTCGTTCGAAAGCGGCGCGGCGCGGAAGCCGACCAATGCCGTAGTCACGGCAGAGCGCGCATCGATGTAATCGTCGCCGGATATCGCCGCGTCTACGAACGCCGTGAAGGTGGTTTCCGCCGCTGCTGCTGCATCCGCGCCGCGCTGTTCGATATACGACGATGACAACAGCGCGAATAAGCCCGCTGCGCTCCCGCTTTCCTCCGCGCGGCGCATGGCGAAGCCAAGTTCGTTCGCGTCGTCGGCGGCGGCTAGGGCGCGGTTCAATAGCGCCTGATAGGTGTCGTACAAATCGGCGCGCGTAGCGGTCAACGCGGCATCACCGTCAAGTTCGCCTACCGCGTACTGCTGAAGCGCGTTGAAGGGCGGTATTCGCGCAGCGCGAGCCAGCGCGCCGCCGCGTCCATCCTTCAATCGAGGATGGACGTTTTTTTATTGCAGAACTGATTCAACCCTTTGCAGCAAAGAGATGGCGCAGGTTAATGAGCGCCAAGCGTCGCAAGTTTGCGCGTAAGTTTGCGAAGGTTCATGATTTTACTCGTCTGCAAATGGCAGTTCATGCGTTCAATCTAATCGAAGCGTGGGCTATATATCTACAAACACAGTCAAACTGCGTTTGTGACGCGGTTCACAACACGAGTTGTGAGGCGACTGAATCGCAGTTGACCGAGTAAAGATTATAAATTTGACTGGTCTAAATTGTGGCGCGGTTCGCAGGCGCGTCCCGACATTGACGCTTGTTTGAACGCGGCGACTCCACGATACTTGTATGTCTCATTCCAAATCCACACGAGGGAAAACGCATGGAACGCACCCTGATCATCGTCAAGCCGGACGGCGTGCAGCGCGGGCTGACGGGCGACATCATCAAGCGGTTTGAACAGCGCGGGCTGCGCATTGTCGGCATGAAATTCATGCAGGTCTCGCGCGAATTGGCGGAAACGCACTATGATGTTCACAAGAGCCGCCCCTTCTTCGCTGGTCTGGTCAGCTACATGATTTCGTCGCCGGTCGTCGTCATCGCGCTCGAAGGCAGCAACGCTGTCGCCGCCGCGCGCAAGACGATTGGCGCGACCAAGCCGCAAGAGTCGGAAGCGGGGACGATTCGCGGGGATTTTGCGCTGGAAATCGGGCGCAATCTTGTTCATGGTTCGGACAGCGTGGAGAATGGGCAGATTGAGATCGCCAACTTCTTTACGGAGAGCGAACTGGTGACGTGGACGCGCAATACCGACGCTTGGATTTTTGAATAGAACCTCAACCCCCGACCCCCTCTCCATGTGGAGAGGGGAAGGTCGCAACCTAAGCACTGAATGTACGTTGGTTGCACAAGAACGCACAACTGCGTCGCCCGCTCTCCACATGGAGGGGTGACGAACAAAACTCGTCTAAGGGTGAGGTTATTGGATGCTGACCAGCACGTTCGCCGTGCGCCACAAGCCTTCGAGGTTGTAGTATAGGCGTTCGCGTTCCCCAAAGATGTGGACAATCACATCGCCGTAGTCCATCAACACCCAACCGCTTTCGCCACGCCCTTCGACGCCGACGGGCAGCCGGTTGTGTTTTTCTTTGACGATTTCGCGGACGTTATCTGCCAGCGCCCTGATTTGGCGGTCGCTGTTCCCCGTACAGATGATGAAGAAGTCGGCAATCACGGTGTCGGGGCGGAGGTCGAGCAGCAGGATATTTTCTGCTTTTTTGTCTTCGACCGCGTTCACTACATCACGAGCAAATTCGAGCGTTTCCAGAACCCATCTCCTTACAATACGATTCCGATTAACGGAGTTTCGTATCATTATAGCTTCAAATACAAATAGAGGAATCCGACTAATGGGGGAACTTTTAACATTCGTCGTCCAACACGGCGACCGTCTTGACAAAGCTATCGTCGCGCATGTGGGCGAACGGCTGTCGCGCGCGCAAGTTCAAGCCGTGATCAAATCCGGCGGTGTTATGGTTGATGGGGTGGCGGTAAAAGCCGGACATAAGGTCAAAGGCGGCGTGACGATCCAGTTTGCGCTCCCCGATCTGCCGTTGGACATCGACTCGAACGTGATTGCCGAGCCGATTCCGTTGGTGGTGCTGTACGAGGACAAGCATATCGCTGTGATCGATAAGCCCGCCGGACTGGTCGTGCATCCCGGCACGGGCGTTTCGTCGGGGACACTGGTCAATGCGTTGTTGGCGCGCTATCCACAGCTTGCCGAGATGCCGTATGCCGCATCGCGGCGTGGGATTGTGCATCGGCTGGACAAAGATACCAGCGGCGTGATCGTCGTGGCGCTGCGTCCCATCGCGCTGCGACGGTTGATGACGCAGTTCCAAGCGCGCACGGTTGAAAAAGAGTACTTGGCATTGGTCGAGCGCGTGCCGAAAACGGCGGTTGGGCGCATCGATGTTCCTATCGGGCGCGATCCCAAGAAGCGCACGCGCATGGCGGCGCTCCGCGACGGACGCCCCGCCATCAGCGAATTTGCCATCGTCGAAAAGTTCAAGAATGGGCGCGCGCTGCTGCGTGTCAAGCTGTTGACCGGACGCACGCATCAGATTCGCGTGCATCTGGCGTTCATCGGCTGCCCGATTGCTGGCGATACCGTCTACGGTTTTCGTCGTCCGTCGATCCGCCGCCAATTCTTACACGCGGCGCGACTGTGCTTCGACCATCCGCGCACGGGCGAACGGATGTGCTTCGAGGCACCGCTCCCGCCGGAACTGGCGGCAGTCTTGGAGATTCAGCGCGCCCCTTGATCGGGCTTGTGTATCATAAATTGCTGCGTTCACAGACCAAGCGCGCTGTAGGGGTTTGGCGTGCCAATCCCGAATGTTATCCCGCTGTAGATCGGTTTCCACGCAGATTGCTGTGATAGTCCTGTGTGCCATGATCCGAGTCGTGAAAATCAACCCGAAATCGGGTATAATTTAGCCAGTTTTGTATCCCCGAAAGAACTGAGGAACATCCATGCGCGAAGTGACGGTCGCCGTTGCACAAATGAAACCCAAGCTGGGCGAGTCGGAAGAAAACCTGATCAAGATGTCCGAGATGATCGGCAAGATCGCCTCGCAGCAGAAGGTCGATCTGATCGTGTTCCCCGAACTTATCACCAGCGGCTATGAATTGGGCGTGCGCTTCACCGAATTGGCGCAGCGCGTGCCGGGTCCCGCCGTCAACCTGATCGCGCAGCGCGCGAACGAATATGGCGTCTATATCGCCTTCGGCATGGTCACGAAAGAAAAAGTCGAGAGCGTGATCTACAACTCTGCGCTGCTGGTTGGTCCTGATGGCGAATTGGTCGATATGTACAACAAAATCCATCTGCGCGGCGAAGAACGCATGGCGTTCCGCGAGGGCTTCAAATTGCCGACGATGGACACGGAATTTGGCACGATTGGGCTGATGGTCGGCTACGATTTGTCGTTCCCTGAAGTTGCGCGCAGCCTCGTGTTGGACGGCGCGGAACTGATCTGCGTGATCGGCAACTGGGAAGCGTCCGCCATGGACGAATGGAAAACGTATTTGCGCGCGCGCGCCTACGAAAACGCCGTCTTCATGGTCGGCGCAAATCGCGTGGGCGAGGATGTGACGCTGATTTTTGGCGGCGAAAGCATGGTCGTGGGGCCCAGAGGGCAAATCTACTCGTCGCTGGCGGGCGAAACTGACCCCGATACGGGTGCGCCACTCGAGGGTTTCGCGGTTGCGCGGATCGACTTGGACGAAGTGCGCCGCAGCCGCGAGGACTTCCAACTGATCCAAAATCGGCAACCGCCCGTTTACAAAGCCGTCGTTCGGCGCTACTAAAAGGCGCGGCGAAAGGGTCAAGGACTGAGGACGACGTGAGACCGCACCGCCTTGCTGCGTCCTCAGTCCTTCAGCCTCAGTCCTATGAAAATCTTCGGCGTCGATTTCAGCGGCGCGCAAGACGCGGGGCGCAAAACGTGGATTTGCACCGCCGAAATGGACGGGGATGCGCTCCAAATCGTGAGCTGTGCGCGCTACCAAGATTTTCCTGGCGGTAGTCGTGCTACCGATGCCATGACCGCTGGACTCTGTCGACTCTTGATCCGTTCTCAACCCGCCATTTGGGGCATGGATTTCCCGTTCAGTCTACCTCGTGATCGTATCGCTTATCCGACATGGGACGAGTTCGCGCGCCACTTTGCGGACGACTACCCATTGTCGGATGATTTTTGGCATAAAGAGCGCGATTCCCGTTGGCGGCAGACCGATATCGAGACGAAAACACCGCTTACCCCGTGCAATCTGCGCCTGTATCGCCAAACGTATTATGGCATCCGCGATGTGTTGGCGGTGACGTGTGTCGATCAGCCGATCCGCCCAAATGATGGCGATTGGCGGCATGATGATATTCCACCGCAACCCGTTGCGCGGGCTGTTCCCATGCAGACGCCATCTGCCGACAAGCACAGCTTAATCGAAATTTGCCCTGCTGTGACGCTGAAACGCCTTCAGCACTATCGCCCATACAAGGGTCAGGCGGAGGAACGCCAACAGATGCGCGCGCTCATCCTCCAGTATTTCGAGCAGCATGAAAATGTGCGTGTTTCCCCAACGCTGCGCCCGATTCTCATCAGCGACAAAGACGGCGATGCGCTCGACGCGGTGATCGCCGCGTATGCCACATGGAAGGCGCTCCCGATGCTGGCTGAACCCGTTGACCCGATTTATCGTCTCGAAGGCAAAGTCTATTGAATCTTGACGTAGGCGTGTTGACCATCGTCTACAGTTTGGCGGCGGCGCTGTCATGGGGCGTGGGCGATTTCGGCGGCGGACTTGCCAGCCGTCGCAATCACGTTTACACCGTGATTCTCGCGGGGCAAGCGGTCGGCGTTCTGCTGCTCATCCCGTTCATCTTTGTGCGCAGTGAACAAATTCCGTCGGGCGCGGCGCTGCTCTGGGGCGGGATCGCGGGTTTGTTCAGCGCGTTCGGGCTGATCACGATGTATCGCTCGTTGGGGCGCTTGCGGATGGGGGTCGTCACGCCGATTATCGCCGCCGAAATGACAGCAATCCCCGTGTTGTTCGCCGCACTGTTCGAGGGGCTGCCGTCGCTGATCCAAATCGCGGGGTTCGCGTTGGCACTCGTGGCAGTGGCGATCATCTCGCGTTCGAGCAGCGCAGACGGCGGCGGATCGGTCTCGCTGGCACAACTGCGCGAACCGTTGATCTCTGGCGCGCTGTTCGGCGGCTTTCTGATATCACTGGATCGCGCCAGCAGCGATACTGCTGTATTCATCCCGCTGCTGACGTCGCGCGCCGTCTCGATATCGATCTTGTTCGTGCTGGCGCAGCGCGCGGGCGTGCCGCGCTTTCCGACACGTGAGCGCTTGCCGTTGATCGCGCTCACAGGCGTGATGGATGTCGCCGGCAATATCTTCTATATGCTGGCAACCCAAGTCGGGCGGCTGGATATCGCGGCGGTGATATCATCGCTGTATCCCGCTGTCACCGTCTTGTTGGCGCGCGTTGTGCTGAAAGAGCGCCTGAGTCGGATGCAGGGATTCGGGGTGTTGGCGACATTGATTGCGATTGTCCTGATCACGCTATAATCCGCGCAATTCAGGAGCCGTCTATGCCGTCGTTCGATCTTCAACCCGTCCAGCAGTTCGCGCTGCAAATTGTCGAGTTCATTCCGCGCTTGTTTGTCGCTATCGTGATCTATCTGGCGTTTTGGCTCGTCAGTTTCGTATTTGGCGCGGCGGCGCGGCGCTGGGGCGACCGTATCCGCCTTGATGACAGTATCCGCATCTTGTTCGTGCGGCTGACGCGGACAACCATCCTGCTGGTGGGTGTGATCACGGCGTTGGGGACGATTGGCATTGATGTATCGGCGCTGGTCGCGGGCTTGGGGCTGACGACCTTCGCACTGGGCTTCGCGCTGCAAGATATCATCAAGAATGTGTTGGCTGGCATCTTGATTCTGATGTATCGCCCGTTCCGGCGTGGAAACTACATCCAAGTGGGCGGGCGCGAGGGCGTCGTGACGGATATCGACTTGCGTTACACGACGCTGCAAAACGAGACGCACAGAATCTTGATTCCGAACTCGAACATGTTCGTCGAGTCGATCACGGTGTTCAATCAGCCGCCGAGCCTGCCCAAATGAGCGATTGGCTGGACGACGCGCCGTCCCGTCCGCCGCGCCCCGCGTCGGATGCTGACCGCCCGTCGCGCGGGCAACTGCTGGTCAATGGGCTGGCAATGCTGACGATCATGACCGTGATCATCGGCGGCGCGGTCTTGCTATGGACGGCGCGCCCCGCGCCCGTGACCATCATCATTCAGCCGCCGCCCCCAACGGGAACGCCGCTCCCAACAGTGACGCCCGCGCCGATCAACGTGCGCGTGGCGGGCGCGGTCAACTTGCCGGATATCGCGCTCGTGCTGCCGCCGAACAGCCGCGTTCAAGATGCGCTCGACGGCGCGGGCGGCGCGCGCCCCGATGCGAATTTGAGCGGCATCGATCTGTCGCGCGCGCTGCTTGATGGCGAAATGATGTATATCCCGCGCATTGGGGAGACGCCGCCACCGCAAACCAACCCCGCGCCAACCGGGAGCGCTATCATCCACATCAATCGCGCGACGGCAGCAGAATTGGAGTCGCTGCCGGGCATTGGCGAGGCGTTGGCGGCGCGCATCATCACGTATCGGGAGGCGAACGGCGCGTTTCGGGGCATGGCGGATGTGGATGCGGTCGATGGCATTGGCGCGTCGGTGCTTGCGCAGTTGGAGGGGCGGATCGCGTTCGATTGACGCGGGTCGATCAGTTCGGTCGCTGTGAATATTTTATGCGAACCGGATTCAGCCTGATAGCGGATTAAAAATCGGGCTGAATGCAGCTAGTGGTGATGCGCCCTGTGCCGCTCTGCCAGAACATGCACACAAACGGATGGGAGGCGGGGACACTGGATTGAACGCCGCTGCTGGTTCCCATTGCTGCCGTGTTATACGCGCACGGGTTGGCTTCGGGGGTCGTGTTGATGCCCGTCGCGTATTCCATCGACTGCATCGTGACATTGTGTGTGAAGGTCACTTTCCATCCCACCGCGCCCACTGCTAACGGCAGAAGCGCCGCCAAGTTGACATGGGCGCCCTGTCCCCACGGGTACCCCACCGTGGTGTACGCGCCGCCCGCATCAAAGGCGAGAACATTCCCTTGCGACGATGTACACGGCGTCTGGGTCATCGTCGCCGCCGACGGGATGAAGCAGGTCTGTTGGAACAGTCGAATGCGGATGCTGAACGCAATCGCGCTCAAAAGGCTGAAGAAGCTCACGCGCTTGCCATCGAGCGCGCTGACCGACGCCTGATCGATCCACGCGCCGCCATCGCAATCTTTGTACTTCGCGGGCGCGCCCGTCGCCGCATTTTGATGCGCCGTCACCGCGACAATCTCCAAGTACGAACACGTCCCCATGCCGGGCAGCTTATAGACACCCTCATACAGCCCATTGACCGCGCTGCTTTGTGCGAGCGTCCATGTATTGGTCGCCGCGTCGAAGGTCGGCGCGGGGTAGAGCGTCGGGTTGTCGGAGTCGAGCGATCCGCCTTCGATTTCAGCGATGATGGCGTTCAGCTTGGACGGGTCGTCGGCGGCATCGGTGATCAGGGTGGCGAGGGTGGACATAGGATTCTCCTTATGTAACGA
>DAOTUQ010000002.1:0-19879 GCA_034437055.1 Anaerolineae bacterium | reverse complement strand
CCATGGGATTAAGCTCAAAATCCACAAATTTGAACCCAAGAAACACATAATGAACCCAATAGGACTGGGGCAAAATGCGGTCTGCACGGGTAGGTGAATAAATACGTACGGAGAGGGGGCTGGGGGGTGAGGTGAACGGTTTAGAGCCGATCCAAAACTCAGGTTAACGAATGATCGGCACGTTCCCGTTCGGCGGCAGTTCGATCACCCCGCTCATGTTATCCAGCGTCACGCGCGCGCCCTCCAACCGCAAGAGGATCGCCACGCCCAACGGCGCGCTCACGTCGAGCCGCATGGTCGTCAGCCCGCCCGTGACGCTCCCCATCCATTTGGCGACACGGTGGCGCATCGCCACGATGTAAATTCCGGCGTCGTCCTGCTCGGTGACCAACCGCCACGCGAACGGCGGCTGCCAGCGCGCATCAATCGTGATGGTCAGCGGCGCATTCGCACTGGTCGCGGCGGTGCGTGTCACGCTTACGTCAGCATGTTCGGCGTGGAGATACAGCGCCGCACCCGCGCTCACTGTGAAGCGCAATTGTTCGCCGCGCCGCACAGCATCGGTGACGGCAGACGCCGCCGATGATGCGACCCCGACCAGCTTGGACAAGCGATCCAACGTTTGCATCCGCCCTATTCCTTTCCCAAATATCGTTCAGTATACTACGGCGCATAAGCAGTGGATAAACAGCGAGAGCGAGAAACGCGATGGCAGTTGAGTTCCAAGATTCCGATAAACCCCTCAGTCAGACCTTAAATGATATGGCGGCGACGATCACAGGCGATCATGTGACCGTGCGCGAATTGATGGCGCGCGTGGGCGAACAAGGCTTGCTGTTGTTCTGCATGTTCCTCACGATTCCTTTCCTGGTGCCGATTTCGATTCCCGGCGTCAGTACCGTCTTCGGCGCGGTGATCATCCTGATCGCACTGGGAATCACGGTCAACCGCATCCCGTGGCTGCCGCGCCCGCTGATGGAGCGCCCCATCGCGGCGGCGGGCTTGCGCGAGGCGATGGCACGCGGCTCGAAGATGATGGAACGTTTGGATCGCATCGTCAAGCCTCGTCTGAACCATTTGACGACGGGTGCAGTGATGAACCGCGTCAATGGCTTGGTGCTGCTGCTTGGCGGTATTCTGCTGATTTTCCCGCTCGGCTTGATCCCGTTCTCGAATACGCTGCCCGGTTGGGGCATCCTGTTCTTGGCGGCGGGCATCTTGCAGCGCGACGGCGTGGCGATCTTGATCGGCTATCTGTTCATGGTGGCGACGATCATCTATTTCATCATCTTGGCGCTGGGGGCGCTGGCGATGGGATCGGGGATTATGTCGCTGGTGGGAGCGGGCTGATCGGCGCGCCCCTCATGATATGAATGTGAGCCAAAAACAAACGGGGCATCCAATGGATGCCCCGTTTTTGTGTTGATGCGGTTGTCGCTGCGCCGATTAAGAGGCGGCGAGCGCCCACGCTTCGTCCGTGCCGACGCCGTTGGTCTGTCCCGGCGCACGGTCAGCGCACGACTGTGTATCAACACATCGTCCACGCCTTCGCCCGTCGCGTCGCCGCGCGCTGGTGGAGGAGGCTTGTCGATAGCAGACAAAAACTGTCCGCAATTTCCACATATTCTGGCTATCGCATCCACGCACGCGGCGCGTTTAAATGAAGGCTATTTAGAGTCTGTCTTTCAATTGGATGCCTTTCAATGTCGCTCTCCCACCTTCAAACCCTACGCAAAACACCAATGTTCGTTGGACTCGATGATGATACCTTAGCCTGCCTTGCCGATCACGCCTATATCAAAACGTATCATGCGGGCGTTACCATCTTCAACGAAAATGACGCGGGCGGCGCGATGTTCATCGTCCAAGCGGGCAAAGTAGAATTGTTCACCAAGGATCGCGCCCATATCGAAGTGCAGTTGTTGATCGTCGAAGCGGGCAATGTTTTTGGTGAGCTATCGCTGCTGGATAATCGCCCACGTTCAGCCAGCGCGCGCACGCTCACCGAGACCGAGTTCATGGTCATTGAACGCGATGCGCTGATTGACGCCACACACAAGAATCCCACGCTTGCGGTGCATTTACTGGAACTAATGTCGAAGCGACTGCGCGCAACGACCGTGCTGGTACAGGAACGGGTCGTCCCCAACGCCAACGAAATGATCGAGGTCAAACTGACCTTTGGGGATCGCCTGTCCGATTTTTTTACAAGCTTTTCTGGCAATCTCTATTTTGTGTTCTTCAGCATAGTCTGGTTCGTGCTTTGGATCGCTTGGAATATGGGCGCGCTGCCCGGCGTGGAGCCTTTCGATCCATTTCCGTTCGGCTTGCTAACGATGATCGTCTCGCTGGAGATGGTATTTTTGTCGCTGTTCATCTTGATCAAGCAAGCGCGACAAGCAGCAAATGACAAAGTGCGCAACGACATCGAATATGAAGTCAATCTACGGGCGGAAATGGGCGTGCGCAATCTCGCGCAGCAGCTTGACGCGCTCGAACGCCGAATGATGCAGCGATTCGATCAACAAGACGCTTACCATCGGCAGACGTTTGAACGGTTGGTGGTCTATGAAAATGGACATCTCGACGTGAGTCACCCGGCGAAGCCGGATTAACCGTGAGCCGCGCATCCCCGCGCTGATGCCACCGTGTAGGATCAGGTTATTTAACGTGCAGTTCCCCGATGCCGCCCGCATACGTGACCGCGATTTTGCGTTCGGCGGCGTCATAATTGACCGTCTGCCAGACACCGCTGCTGTTCCATGCGCCGTCCGCGCCGCCCAACCGTGCGAAACGCGCTGGCACGCGCACCGCGCCGATGCCCTGCTTGCCCTCGATGCGCACGGCTGCGCCTTCAGGGAAAATCAACGTGCATTCCCCGATTCCGCCGGACATCTCCACCGTTGCCGAAATGTTTTCGCCAAAGCGGAGCGTGCTTTCGCCTGTTCCCATGCGTACCTGCAAATCGGCGGTCACATTGTCGGGCAGCGTGAGCGTCGTCTCACCCACGCCGCTGTTGATCGTCGCCGCGTATGCCGATGATGCGCCGGGCAGCGTCAGTTCGATTTCGCCCGTACCGCCGCTCACGCGCAGCGCGGTCACATTGAGCGCGCTCAAGTCGAGGTCGCTCTCGCCAACGCCGGTATGAATTTCCAAGTCCATCGGAAGCGCGGGCGATAGTGCGATATCCCAGCGCAGCGCGCGGCGGCTGCCAACCCAACTGAAGAAGCTGCGGAACCAGTCCGACGCGCCCGCGACCTGCGCCAGATGCACGACACGCTCGGTCTCGCCTTCGGTCACAAACTTGATTTCTCCGACGTAGGTCAAGTCGGCTTCGATCAAGTTGGTGGACGCGGCAGCCAGCGGCTTAATCGTCGCTTCGCCAACCGACAGATCGAGCCGGACGCGCGCGGACGTGCCGCCCGCCAGCGGCGCGCTGAACTGTCCATGCTGAATGGCGTCTTGCATATCTTGGGCGGAAACGCCGACGGACTTGAAGAAGTCCCCGATTTGGTCGCTGAGTTTGTCGAACGAGAATGACCACTCTTTGACGTATTTCTTATCTTTTTGTTCGCTCATGATAGTGTCCCTTTGCTTGATTTGGGCGTGCCAGCGGCGCGTCCCTACGGTTGATGGTGTGGGCGTGCCAGCGGCGCGCCTCTACGCTGCGTTAACGAACGATCAAGCCGCCTACGCCGCTGTCGTAACTGATCACAATCTGATCTTCGTCGGCGCTGTCCGAAAAGTTCACTGATTCCCATGTTTCATCGCTTACAGAGTGCAAGAACGACGGCATCGATACGCTGCCGATGCCCTCTGACGCCTCGATGCGAATCGGCGCGTCATCGGGGAGATCGATCTGAATATTGCCCACGCCGCCGTTGATGTCGGCTCTGAATGATGCGCCGTCCGGTACGTTGATGATAATCTCGCCCACGCCGCCGTTGATATCAACGTCGATGCTACGCACGACGGGCAGCGTAAGATCGACACGTCCCACACCAGCGTTCATGGCGAAGCGTGTCAGCGTCAGCGTCGCCAGATCGACCGTCGCAGTGCCAACACCCCCATTGATCTTCAGGTCGAGCGGGATGGTGGACGACAAATGCGCACGCGTGTAGAGGTTAGGATCGGGGGTGTTAAAATCGATGTTGAGGAACGGGATGTTGAACATCGTTTGCGACTCAGAAGTCTGGCGCAGCGTAATCGATTTCGCGTCGTCGTCCTGATCGACATCGAATTCTATGTCACCGTAATAGCGAGCGTCCACTTGAATCAGATCAAGCGAATCGGACAGCACGCCATTTACCGACGAACTGCCAACGCCCAAGCCCAATTCAACTTCCGCTGAGGCTGTGCCGTCCAGCGGTTCGCTGAACCGCGCGATTTGCGCTTCGGGGAGCGCCGCGAAGCCGAGCGCGGGTCCCACGAGCATCGCTACGACCACGAAGCCCAATAATCCGAAGAAAATGAACCGCGATGCGACCCGCGCGGTGTTTCCGAACAACAGTTGGATGCCAACCGCGATCAAAATCACGGGCCACAGCCGATACAAAACGATGAAGTTGGCAGCCGACAACACGCCCATTTGTCCGAGCAACCAGATCACGCCGACGACAATGAGTACAAACGCCCACAGCGATGCGCCACGTCTGGAAGCGCGCGCTGGGTTTGATGAAAGCGCTTCAGCCATAATTCTTCTTCCCCCTTCGATGGCACGCCCTAACGGATGGGCGTGCGTTAGTGCAACTACACCACTATACGGAGGGGGAGTATGAAAGTTGCAGCCGGGATTACGATGTAGATTGGACTTGACGTTCGTTGTGAGCGCGGATGCTCTCCAGCGCGGGGAGGAGCTGTGTCTGTCCCCAGCGCGACTGTCCGCCCTGTTCAGGATTTTGACCGGCGCGTTGTTTGCTTGCGTGGGGCGCGAGCGGCAGATAGATCAGCACTTGTGTCCCTTCCCCAACGATGCAACGCACCTCCAACATGCCGCCGTGTACATCGATCAACCGCTGTGCCAGCGGCAGCCCAATGCCCAAGCCCTGCTGCTCGTTGGTGTCTCGATCCAACTGCGTGAATGATTCCATCGCCTGCGCCAAGCGTTCGTCGGACATGCCCGCGCCCTGATCGGTGATCGTGATGCGCACGCCTTCTTCGACGTATTTCTGCCCGATGTAAATGGGGGCATCATGAGGCGAATACATCAGCGCGTTGGCAATCAACTCTGCCAATGCCTGTTTGAGTGCGTGCGGATTGCAGATCACCAGCGCATTGGGAGCCGCATCGCCCTGCTTGATGCTGTGCGCGTCGGCGTCGATGCGCGTCAAGCGGTGCGCCAGATTGATGCTGGTCATGACCAGATCGGACAAGCGCGCCTCGATGCCCTGCTTGGCGATGGTCTTGCGCGTCATGGAATGGGTTTGCACTTGGGTCATGAACGTGAGTTGTTCGATCCGGTGTCCGAGCCGGGTGCCGCCCGCCGCTAACGATTGAAGCAAATCGCGCGTTTCCTCAGGCGAGAACATGCCCGTCTCGCGCGAGAGAATTTCGATAGCCGTGTTCATCGAGATCAACGGCGTGCGCAGTTCGTGGGTCAGCAAGCGCGCGATGCTGCGTTTGGTCATGTCAAGGCGCACTTCTGCCGCCTCAAAGATCGCCTGAAAACGATTCAAGCGCGCCACCACCGATTCCAGCAGATCATCGGTCGTCAGCGGACGGATCAGGTAATCATCAGCGCCCTGATTCATGCTCCGGCGCATGGCATCTTTATCATAGCGCGCCGCAATCAAAATGAACGGGGTCACGCGCGTGCGGGGATCAGCGCGCACGAGTTCAAGCAGTTCGACTCCATTGAGATGCAGCGTTCCTTCGTCGCAAATGATCAATTCGTGCTTGCCTGATTGCGCTTTGAGCAGCGCATCGGTGGTATTACGTGCGACATCAACCGTGAAGTAGGTTTCGCGCAGCGTTTCCGCGATGGATTCGCGGGCATTGGGTTCATTTTCGACGACAAGAATGCTGGGCATGGTCAATTTCCTAATTTGTGACAATTTTGCTATATCACCACCTTTATTCTATATCAACATTATCTCAATGAGCCATGAGGAATACGAAGATTTCATGAAGCACATGATTTATGCCAGCGCCGCATTGAAACGCGCCGCCGCGTCCGCCGGATCGGACAGCGCCACGCGCGCCGTCGGCGTGTTGTGCCATGCGGCACAGCGCCGGATCGCGTCGGCTACGTCGCTGACCAGCGCATCGGTCAGCGCCACGCCGGGTTCAAAATGCAGCGCCTTGATCTCGAAGATGCCATCCGCGCGATGCGCCTTCGCGTCCAGCCGCCCGATCAGCGCGCCGCACCACAGGATCGGCAGCGTGAAGTAGCCATAACGCCGCTTGGGCGCGGGCGTGTAGCATTCGATTTTGTAGTCGAAGCCGAACAGCGCCAGCGCGCGCTTGCGATCCCATACGATGGGGTCGAACGGCGACAGCAACACTGCGTCGGTATGCCGCACACGCCCCGCTGCTACGTCGTCCACGAGCGCGAGATTGTCGGGATGGATGAACGCTGGCTGCACCCACCCCTCGACTTGAGCGCGCACAAGCAACCCCGCGTCCGCGAGTTTGTCCACCATCTTGACGCGATCCTGACTGAGCCGGAAGTAATCCGCGATCCACGCTTTTGGCGCGATGCCGAGCGCGCGCACGGACTTCATGATCAAGACGCGCACCGCTTCATCCATTGTCGGCGCTTCGGCGTCGTCCCAATCGGGCAAGATACGTTCGCGCAGCGCGTAGATGCGCTGAAAATTGTGCCGCCGCGCGATCATCAGGTCGCCGCTTGTGTGCAGCGCCTCCAGCGCGACCTTTTCATCTTTCCAGTTCCACCAACTGCCCTTTTGTCCGTCGCTGCGCTCGAAATCGGACGCGCGGACTTCGCCCTGCTCGCGGATGCGACCCAGCACTCGATTGACGATTTCAGGATGCGTCTCCGTCCATGTATGCGCGCGCGCCCATGTATGCACACGATCCAGCATGAAGCGGCGGTAGAGCGGGTAATCTTCAATCGGCAAAAAGCTGGCAGCGTGCGACCAATATTCAAAAATCTCGTTTTGTGCCAGTAAATCATCGAGCCACGCGGGTTGATAAGCGCCCAAGCGGCTCCACAGCACCAAATACGGGCTGCGCGCCACGACGTTGATGGTGTCGATTTGCAGCACGCCCATCTGCCGGATGATATCGAGGACGTGTTGGCGCGTCGGCTGTTCGGGGCGCGCGCTCAAGCCTTGCGCGGCGATCAGCGCATGGCGGACGTGTTCAGGCGTGAGGTGCATGGCGTATCAGCTTTCGGAACGGATATGAATACATGTTCGGAGTATAACGGAAGGCGAACAGAAATTCATCCGCCAGAAGATGGAGACGTAGTAGTCCGTCAAGAAAGTAGATAAAAGCAACCTCACCCCCGACCCGCTCTCCATGCCGGAGAGCGGGTCGGGGGTAAGGTCTCTAGCCCCTACACACCAATTGTGACTCTTTTTGACCCAATACCTTATTTTGATACGTTTGCCCCGCGCTGATTACTTCGCTGTCGGAAATAAATCTTTGACTGGCACGCTGAATCCGGGCAGCCCATCGCCGCCATCGAGCATATCCGCCATCGTTAGGCGTTTTGGCGGCACACCGGGCGCAACCACCGTCAGTCGGTTCTCGTCGGGATAGACCGCCCATACCGTCGTTTGCGCCGCCAGATCGCTGGCAATTTTCTCCGACACGTGGCGCGCCCACTTCGGGGAGGTAGACCATGATTACCATTCCGTCTCTGCGCTCAGTATAGCCCACGTGTTCGTCTGATTTCATCATTTCCTCATACAGTCCCCCCAATTTTGCGGGGGAAGTGCGGATGAGTTCGATGCTATCCTAGCGCCAGATCACATTACACTGCTCAACAATCAGTGAAATTCAGGTGAATGACGATTTTCAACGAGCAGACATAGGCGCTGCTTCGCTGATTTGATCCTGCCTGCCGTTAAGCTGCGAAAGGGAAATAATGAGGACGATTGCGCCCGATTTAAAGATTAGCTCGGTTCACCCCACACTGGAATTCGAACCGCAGTGGCATGTCGTCGATGCGACCAGCGCATTGACTCGCCTCCAGACCGACGCCAACGGCTTGTCCGAAGCGGACGCTGCCGCGCGCATCACGACCTACGGCACGAATGAATTGGTCGAGAAGCCGCTCAAAAGCCCATGGGCGATCCTGTGGGAGCAGATCACCAATCCGCTCGTGCTGCTGCTGATCGGCGCGGCGGCGGTGTCGGCGCTGTTGGGCAAGGCGGACAGCACGATTGCGATCATGGCGATTGTGATCCTCAACGCGGTCTTGGGCTTGGTGCAAGAATATCGCGCCGAGCAAGCGATGGCGGCGCTCAAGAAGATGGCTGCCCCACTCGTGCGCGTGCGCCGCGCCGGACAGATCAAAGACATTCAAGCGCGCGATCTCGTCCCCGGCGATATCATTTTGCTCGAAGCGGGCAGCATCGTCCCCGCCGATGCACGGTTGATCGAAAGCGCCAATTTGCGCGCGCAAGAAGCCTCGCTGACGGGCGAATCGCAGCCCGTCGAGAAGGACATTGCCGCGCTGTCCGAAACCGACGCCCCGTTGGGTGACCGCTTCAACCTCGTTTACATGGGAACATCGATCACCTACGGACGCGGGACGGCGTTGGTGGTCGAAACCGGGATGCGGACGCAGTTGGGGCGCATCGCGGAGCTGATCCAGTCGGTCGAAGATGAAAAGACGCCCTTGCAGCGCCGGATCGATGAACTTGGTTCGGTGCTGATCAAGGTCGCGTTCGCCGTGATCGTGCTTGCGTTCATCGTCGGCATCATCGCGGGCGATCCGATCCTGCCCGACCCCACGCGCCCGAACGAGGAAGCCGTTATTTTGAACGCTGTCGCCATTGCCGTCGCCGTCGTACCGGAGGGCTTGCCCGCCGTGATCACGATTGCGCTGGCGTTGGGCGCACAGCGGATGCTCAAGCGGCGCGCGCTGATTCGCAAGCTGAACGCCGTCGAAACGCTCGGCTCCGTCACAACGATTTGCAGCGACAAGACCGGCACGCTGACCGAAAATCGTATGACCGTCACGGTCGTGGATGTGGCGGGACACAACACCAGCATGGACAGCGCGGCAGGCGGGCTGAGCGAACGGATCAGCCTCGACGGCAGCGGCTTATCGTCCCCGCGCGCCGCACAGGCGCTCGTCTTGGTCGGATCGGCGCTGGCGAACGATGCGATTGAACAGCCGAAAGCGGATGCCCCCGGCGGCGTCGAGGTCGTCGGTGATCCGACGGAGGGCGCCCTGATCACCGCATCGGCGCGCTTCGGGCTGCGCAAACCGCGCTTGGATGCGCTGCTGCCGCGCGTGAGCGAAGTCCCCTTCGAGTCGAATCGCAAGCGCATGTCTACAGTGCATCAGTTCGCGGATGTACCGACGCTGAGCGCGGACGAAACCTATTTGCTCGAACTGCTCAATACGTCGTTCGAGAACGCTCAATACATCGCGTTTGCGAAGGGCGCGGCGGACTCGCTGCTCTCCGTCTGTGATCGCGCGTGGCTGGACGGAAAGATCGTCCCGCTCACGGCGGAACTGCGCGTCCGCATCGAACGCGCCAACAATGACTTGGCACAACGCGGCTTGCGCGTCCTCGGCTTGGCGTTCAAACGCTTCGAGGCGCTCCCCCCCGCGACAGTGGCAGGAGTCGAACAAAACATGGTGTTCGTCGGCATGGTCGGCATCATCGATCCGCCGCGCCAAGAGGTGAAAGACGCCGTGCAAGTCTGCAAGATGGCAGGCATTCGCCCCGTGATGATCACGGGCGACCATCCGCTGACGGCGCTGGCAATCGCGCAAGAAATCGGCATCGCCACAGCGGGCGACCGCGTGCTGACCGGACACGATCTGGCGGGCATGTCCGAAGTGGACTTGGAAAACGCCGTCGAAACCGTGAGCGTGTATGCGCGTGTCTCGCCAGAACACAAGCTGAATATCGTGCGCGCCTTGCAGCAGCGCGGACAGATTGTCGCCATGACGGGCGACGGCGTGAACGATGCACCCGCCCTCAAGCGCGCCAATATCGGCGTGGCGATGGGCATCACAGGGACAGCGGTCACGAAAGAAGCGTCGGACATGGTGATTTTGGACGACAATTTCGCCACGATTGTGAGTTCGGTCGAAGAAGGACGCACGATCTACGACAATGTGCGCCGCTTCGTCAAGTATCTGCTGGCGAGCAACACGGGCGAATTGATCGTGCTGTTGTTCACCCAGTTGATCATGGGCATGAGCATCCCGCTGACGACGCTGCAAATCTTGTGGATGAACCTGATCACGGATGGCATTCCGGCGCTGGCGTTGGGCGTCGAGCGTTCCGAGAAAGGCAGCATGAACCGTTCGCCCTATGCGCCGGACGAAAGTCTGTTCGGGCGCGGTTTGGGGCGGCACGTCGTGTTGATCGGCTTGACGCTCGGCATCACGGGCTTGGGCTTGGGCTATTGGGCGTTCAGCAGCGGCATGACCAATGACGCGGGACAACCCGTTTGGAACACGCTGGTATTCATGTTCTTGACCTTGGCGCAAATGGGACACGCGCTCGGCTTGCGCTCGCACCGCGAGTCCCTGTTTAGCATGAACCTATTCGGTAATCGACTGTTGATCGGCGCGGTGATCGTCACGATTATCCTGCAACTGATCGCTGTCTATGCGCCGTTCTTCAACGACATCTTCGGCACCACGCCGCTGACGGTAGGACAACTGGCGCTGTGCTTCGTCCTCAGCACGGTCGTGTTCTGGGTCGTGGAATTGGAAAAGCTGTTGATGCGGCGCGGTGTCCTCAAATAAGGTGCGTTTCCCGCTGGTTCCCCGCGGTGAATCTCGTTCGTCCCCCTTCCCACGCACGCGGATAGCTTCGTCCGGTGGGGAGGGGGTCTCCCCTGACGCAATTGAGGGAGTAGTTCGTTTTGTCGGGGCATGACGTGCCATACCCAACGCAAATGACAGTGAATTTAATGGAATGGAGTGGAAACGATGCAATGTCCAATTGATGGCACCGACTTGGTGATGAGCAACCGCCAAGGGATCGAGATCGACTACTGTCCCAAGTGTCGCGGCGTCTGGCTGGATCGCGGCGAACTCGACAAGATCATCGAGCGCGAAGGCACCTACAATGCGCGCCCCGCGACCCCGCCCACAGCGACACAAGCGCCTTATCCGGTACAGCCAGCGCCGACGCCCTACCCCGCGCAACCGCCGCCACAACCGTATCCGCCGCGCGATGACGATGATGACGATGATGATCGCCGTCGCTACGCCCAGCCCGGACAGCCGCGTTATGACGACGACGCGCAGAAGAAAAAGAAGCGCGGCTTCTTGGGCGAAGTGTTCGATATTTTTTAACGCTGCGGCTACAATCACTGAGGGGCAAGCGAAAGAGTCGCTCGCCCCCTTTAAAACAGCCAAAAGTTTTATTTGTGGAGCGCGATCATTCGCGCTCATTATGTCTGCGATGGATCAGAGATACTTGGAGAGAAGTGGGAACAATGACGACTAAAATTCCGATCACAGTGGCGCATGGCGACGGCATCGGACCCGAAATCATGACCGCATGTCTGCGCATCATGGAGGCGGCGGGCGCGCCACTGGCAATCGAGACGATTGAAATTGGGGAACAGGTCTATCTGCGCGGCAATTCGGCGGGCGTCGAACCGTCGGCGTGGGAGTCGCTGCGGCGCACGAAAGTCTTTTACAAAGCGCCGATCACCACGCCGCAAGGGGGCGGTTTCAAAAGCCTGAACGTGACCACGCGCAAGACGTTGGGGCTGTATGCCAATGTGCGCCCGTGCGTCTCGTATCATCCGTTCGTAGACACGAAGCATCCAAAGATGGACATCGTGATCGTGCGCGAGAACGAGGAAGATTTGTACGCGGGCATCGAACACCGCCAGACCGATGAGGTGGTGCAGTGCTTGAAGCTGATCAGCCGTCCGGGCTGCGAAAAGATCGTGCGCTACGCCTTCGAGTACGCGCGCGCCAACGGACGCAAGAAAGTCACCGCGTTCACCAAAGACAACATCATGAAAATGACCGACGGCTTGTTCCACAAGGTTTTCGACGAGATCGCCGCCGAGTATACCGACCTGCAAAATGAGCATTGGATCGTCGATATTGGCGCGGCAAAGATGGCGGACACGCCCGAATTGTTCGATGTGATCGTGCTGCCCAATTTGTACGGCGATATTTTGTCGGATGTGGCGGCACAGATCGCCGGATCGGTCGGCTTGGCGGGCAGCGCCAATATTGGGCAGCACGCCGCCATGTTCGAGGCGATCCACGGCAGCGCGCCGCGCCGTGCCGGGCAAAACGTCGCCAATCCATCGGGCTTGTTCTTGGGCGGCGTGATGATGCTGATCCATCTCGGCTTGCCCGAAGTCGCCGCAACCGTGCATAACGCTTGGCTGCGGACGCTCGAAGAAGGCATCCACACCTACGACATTTATGCCGATGGCGTCAGCCGCGAAAAAGTCGGTACGAGTCAATTTGCGGACGCCGTGATCGCGCGCTTGGGCAAGACGCCCGAAACGCTCAAAGCGGTGCAGTACGTCCGCACGGACGGCACATCGGCGGTGATTTCGACCGCTTATACCCCGTCGAGCCAGACGCCCGCCCGCAAGGAAACTGTCGGCGTGGATGTGTTCTTGCACTGGCGCGAGCGCGATCCCAATGCGTTGGGGGCGCTGCTCGAACCGGTTGCGGGTGCGGGCATGAAGCTGGTCATGATCAGCAATCGTGGGCAAAAAGTCTATCCGAACGGCTTGCCAGAAACCTTCTGTGTGGATCATTGGCGCTGCCGTTTTATGTCCACCACTGACGGCGCGCGGATTTCGCACACGCAGATCATCGCTTTGTTGGGGCGTATGGCGGAGGCGGGGTTCGATTTCATCAAGACGGAAAATCTGTGTGTCTTCGATGGTGAAGCGGGCTATTCGTTGGGGCAGGGGCAGTAGGGATAACACGCGGTTGATCCGATTAAACGGCTTGTGAAAATGATCTATAGGGCATGGCGTGCCATGCCCTATGCGCGGGTTTGGCACGTGACACACGCCAAACCCCTACACCGTGCGCGGACTTATCAGAAGATGATAGCCCGAATCATGGTTCGTCCTACCGTCCGCGCGCCATCCGCCCGATGCCGATCAACAGAATCGCGCCGATGGTCGCCACCACCAAGTTGACCAACACGCGCTCCAAGCCGCCATCCGTCTGCGGCAGCAAGCCCAACGCGCTACCGATCAAACCACCGATGAACGCGCCCACGATGCCCAAAATCATATCCATGATGAACGGACGATCCGTCGATTTGGTGAGCGAACGTGCCAATGCACCCGCAATCGCGCCGATGATGATCCAACCGATGCAGATGAATGGTGATGCGACAATGCTCCCGATGAAATCCATGTTGATTTTCCCCCACTCGTCATGCCAAATTCAATTGATCCGATTATCGCGGATGCGTCGCGCGCATACATGGCACGCATGGGTAGATTGCCGCTAGGTCAAGTGGGGGATTTACCGCTAGACTCGGCGTGTTTGGGCGGCATCGCCTCGACCCCGCGCGCGCCGTCGCAGTAGGTACAGCGCGCGAACGGCGCATCTGCCGCATATTCGACCCTCCCGCCGCACTCCCAGCAGGTATATGCGCCCGCGCTCGGCACGGCGCTGCCCCATCATCTATAGATGTGTCAGCGCCAATTCGACCTCAAAGACAAGCACAAGAAGATTTCTTATCATTCAACGCGATCCCTTTGAAATATCGGATGGTAACTACTCAGCCATCGCGGTATCTTCACTGGGTTATGACCCTATATAAGCCTTAGATGTCCATAAAGAACTTCGTGGCACGAAGATCAGTATTTATTCACCTACCCATGGGATTAAGCTCAAAATCTGTGAATTTAAACCCAAGAAACACATAATGAACCCTATAGGACTGGGGCAAAATGCGTTCTGCACGGGTAGGTGAATAAATACCCACAGCGTGGAGAGGGGGAGCAGGACAGGTCACAACGGGTTTGAAAGCCCCTTCTCTATGCAATGGAGGGGGTTGGGGGGTGAGGTGAAGCTATCCAAAACTCAGGTTGAGTAATGAGTAAAGAATAGAGAAAAGGGCGAACCGAGACAAAGTTGGCATCGATCCTGACGATGCGGCATTCTGCAACCCTAACGCCCCGTGCCGCCCCCATCGATATTGTGGCGCGCGCCTTCGATCATACGGACGGTCGCGCTCAATTCTTTGCGGCGCGCATCGACCAGCGCGTTCACCAACTTGGTCTGCACGGTCAGCGCGTCGGTCAGTATATCCATCTTACGGTGCAAATCTGCGAGTTCGACTTCGTTCTTGAGGTTGATCTGATAATCGTTGTCCGCGACCGCGCGATCTTTCTTCGACTGCCGATTCTGCGCCATGAGAATGACGGGCGCTTGCATCGCTGCCAGCGTGCTAAGGGCTAGATTGAGCAGGATGAACGGGAACGGATCGAACGCTGCCCCACCCAGATAGGCGTTAGTGCCGATCCAAGCTGCCATAATCAACCCGAACATGATGATGAACTTCCAACTGCCCGCGAACGACGCCAAGCGGTCGGAGACGCGCTCTCCGAACGACGACTGATCGTCCAAATCTTCGTAGACATCATCCGTGACGATCAGCGGACGCAAATCACGAATGAGCGTTTGGGCTTCGGGGCTGAGTAAGCTTTCCAGTTCCTCGATCTCGTCGATCAAGCCTTGAATTTCGGTATCGTCGTTGTCGGTCGGCACAATGCTCTTGAGCAGCAGATCGTTGTACATGAGAAACCCCTTTTTACACGACTGTCCCGCCCGTGATGGTTAAACCCAAGCGAGATTTTGCGTTTGGACGGCGACGATTCGCTGCCAGAACGCAAAAAGGACGATGAAGCACGCTTTTTAGGGCGCGACCAGCGTTGATGCAGTTGTTGGTTTGAACAGGGGTCACAGTGTTCGTCTGCCGATAGGAATATTGGCGGCGAACATCGGGAAGCGGCGGCGATGCGGTGCGCCGTCCCCGTTTAACTTACCGCGAGGATGCGCGCCGGAAATTGCCACCGCCGCCTAAATGTGACGGCTGTTCGGTCGGACTGGCACTTTCGTTCATGGTGGCTTTCGGTATGAAAGTCGATGGATCGCACGGAAAACAATGCATTTTTCGGACGACAAAGTAACAGTACATCTCTTTTAAGGATGTGTAAAGCCCCCAAAAGGCGGTTTTGAGTGGAAAAATTTGGGTTGTGAACGAAAATTCATAACGAGGGAAAAATGCGGGGACATGGCACGCCATATCCCCGCGCTGATCACGCTTCGGACAAGGCGTCCGCCAGTCCATCGGGCAGCGGCGCGCGGCGGCGCGCCATCCACATCGCGCCGGCTAACAGCGCCAGCGCGGCGGCGATCTGCACGCGCGGCGGCAAATGACGCACGCGGGCAATCACATTATATTGATTGACCGGCGCGCCCAACAATTGGCGGCGCAACCGATAGACATAGCGGCGCGACGGGTCAACCCGACGCAGAGCGCGGCGCATTTGCCGCATGACCACGACCAGATCATCGACCTCACCCGACGGCACGCTGTAATGCGCACGAATCGAGGCAATGTCCGCGTTGTCCGTCAACACAGCGTCGGTCAAGTCGCTCAACAAATCGTCCCAGTGGGATGGTGATAAGGGCTTCATCGATTCGATACATCCTTCTCCTGTACCCCGTCCTTCCGGCTTCCGTCTGCGCCCAGCTCGTCCCGCAGCGCCAACAGCGTTCGATGATAAAGCGATTTGACCGCGCCTTCGGTGCGGCTCATAATGTCGCCAATCTCGGCGTTGGATAAATGTTCAACAAACTTCAAGATGAGAAGCTGCTGTCGCTCGGCGGGCAGGCGGCGGATCGCCGCTTGTAACCGTTCTCGTTCTTCGTTCTCTTCCGCCTGTCCCTCCGGCGCATCGGATTTGAGACTGGCGGCGATGAACTCGTCCAGCGGGATCACCTTGCGGCGTCCGCGATCCCGATGCCAATTGGCGACCAGATTGTGCGCAATCCGGTACAGCCACGCTTGGAAGGGGACGCCGCGTTCGGTATAGGTTTCGATGTGGTGCATGGCGCGGGTGAACACGCGCGCGGTCAGATCTTCCGCGTCGTAGTGATTGCCCGTGCGGTAGTAGATATAGTTATAGATTTTCTCGACATAGCGTTCGTACAATTCTCCGAACGCCTCGCGGTCGCCCGCGCGTGCTGCGTCTACCAGTTCGGGATCGGACAGCCGCTTGAGATTTTTTTGCCGCTGAAAAAGCCGTTTGCGTAGGTTCATATACTGATGATAACCCGAATTGCCGCTGGAGGTTACGCCAACAATCGGGCATAGACCTGCACCTGCGCGCCATGCCCCCTACATTCTGCGTCGGTTCGGACTTATAATTACCCGCTCAACGCGATCAAACTCAGTCAGGACGAGCGTATGGTGAACCCGCTGAATTTTCAGCAAATTATCCTCAAACTCCATGAGTTTTGGGCGGCACAGGGCTGCGCGATTTGGCAGCCGTATAACATCCAAGTCGGTGCGGGAACGGGCAATCCAGCGACGCTGCTGCGCGTGCTGGGCCCCGAACCGTGGCGCGTCGCCTATGTCGAGCCGAGCGTGCGCCCGGACGATGGACGCTACGGCGAAAATCCGAACCGGATGCAGTATTACTATCAATACCAAGTGATCCTCAAACCCGATCCGGGCAACCCGCAAGAGCTGTATTTGCGCTCGCTCGAAGCGTTGGGCATCGACCCGCGCGAACACGATATCCGCTTCGTAGAGGACAACTGGGAGAGTCCGGCACTCGGCGCATGGGGCTTGGGTTGGGAAGTCTGGTTGGACGGGCAGGAAATCACGCAGTTCACCTACTTCCAGCAAGCGGGCGGCATCGAATTGAATCCCGTCTCCGTCGAAATCACGTATGGGCTGGAGCGCATCGCCCTGCCGCTGCAAGGCAAAAAGTCCGTTTGGGAGATCGATTGGCTGCGCGCGTCCGATCTGAACGCCGACAGCACCGACACTGCCGCGCTGAAATACGGCGATATCCTGCTGCGCAGCGAGATCGAACACTGCAAATATTACTTTGAAGTCGCGGATGTCGATGGCTTGAAGGCGACCTATGACGTGTACGAGCGCGAACATAAACGCGCCTTCGATGCGGGCTTGCTCGTGCCATCGTATGACTACGTGCTGAAATGCAGCCACCTATTCAACGTCTTGGATACGCGCGGCGCGATTGGCGTGACCGAGCGCGCGGGCTACTTCCGGCGGATGCGCGATATGACACGGCGGATCGCGCGCGCCTACACCGATCAGCGGCAGGCGATGGAGTATCCGCTCGAAAAACTCAATGCGCTGTGGAACGCGCCGATTCCAGTGCCGCCGTCACTATTCGCTCAGTCTGTGCCGACGCTCACGACCGCGCCCGCCGATTTCCTCTTCGAGATCGGCGTCGAAGAACTGCCGCCGGACGATGTAGATGCCGCGCTGAGTCAGCTTCGCGCGACGTTTGGCGTGCTGTTCGATGATTTGCGCTTGACGCACGGCGACATCAGCGTTTACGCCACGCCGCGCCGCCTTGCGGTCTATGCGAAGGACGTTGCGCCGCGCCAGCCTGACCGCGAGTCGATTGCGCGGGGACCCGCAGCGGATCGCGCCTTCGACAAGGACGGCAAGCCGACGAAAGCGGCTGAGGGCTTCGCGCGCGGCAAGGGCGTGCGCGTCGAGGATTTGCGCGTCGAAGAACTGGACGGCGGACGCTATGTGACCGCACTCGTTCAAGAAATCGGGCGCGCCGCCGTCGAGGCGCTGGCAGAGGCGCTGCCCAGCGTCGTGGCGGGCATCAAATTCGGCAAGTCGATGCGCTGGAACGCCAGCGGCATCGCGTTCAGCCGCCCGATCCGCTGGTTCGTGGCACTGTTGGGCGACGCGCTGATTCCGTTCCGCTACGCCGATGTTGCCAGCGACCGCGTGACGCGCGGGCTGCGTCCGTATGGATCGCCGGAACATCGCTTGGACAGCGCGAACGATTACTTTCAAACGCTGTCGATGCAGGGCGTCGTCTTTGACCGCGACGTGCGCCGCGAGTTGATCGCGGAACAGGTCAAGCAGTTGGCGGCGAGCATCCACGGGCGCATCCCCGACGATCCCGCGCTCTTGGACGAGGTGACGAACCTCGTCGAAGCGCCGCGCGCGTTCTTGGGGACGTTCGAGGTGGAGTATCTCAAGCTCCCGCGCGAAGTGCTGGTCACGGTCATGCGCAACAAGCAGCGGTATTTCGCCGTCGAAGGCGAAGACGGCGCGCTGATGGGGTATTTTGTCGGCGTGCGCAACGGCGACGATGAGCATCTCGACAAGGTGATCTACGGCAACGAACAAGTCTTACGCGCGCGCTTCTCCGACGCGAATTACTTCTTCAGCCAAGATATCCAGAAGAAACTGGACGATTTCCTGCCGCGCCTGCACACACTGACGTTCCAAGAGAAGCTCGGTTCGATGCTCGACAAGAACAATCGCGTCGCCGGACTGATTCCCGACATCGGCGGGTACTACGGTGTGGACGCGACCACGATTCAAACGGCGAAACGCGCGGCGTCGCTGGCGAAAGCTGACCTCGCTACGCAAGTCGTCGTTGAAATGACCTCGCTGCAAGGGACGATGGGACGCGAATATGCGCTTCGCGCGGGCTATCCGCGCGCCGTCGCGGACGCGATCTATGAGGGCTGGCTGCCGCGCAGCGCCGATGATGCGATGCCCGCCAGCGCCGCCGGGATGCTGTTGGCGCTCACGGATCGCTTGGACAGCTTGGTTGGCTTGTTTGCCGCCGGACTCGCGCCCGGCGCAACCGCTGATCCGTTCGGCTTGCGGCGCGCGGCGTTGGGCGTCATTTTGATCGCCCTCAATAAGCAGTTGGATGTCGATGTGGCGCGCGCGGTCGAAATCGCGGCGGCGGCGCAGCCGATTCCGGTGTCGGACGAGGTGCGCGCGCAAGTGATCGCGTTTATCGGCGGGCGCTTGCGGTCGTACATCGAAGAAAAGACGGACTATCCGCGCGATGTGATCGCGGCGGTGCTGGCGGCACAGTCTGCCAATCCGCATCGGGCGCTGACGGGCATCCGCGAACTGTCCGCGTGGATCAAGCGTGACGATTGGGCGCAAATCTTGGACGGCTTCGCGCGCTGTGTGCGCATCACCCGCGCCGAGAAAGACCAGTACACTGTCGATCCGGCACGCTTCCAGCAGCCGGAAGAGGGCGCGCTCTACGCAGCGGTTCAGTCCGCCACCGCTGCGCTGCCACCCGCCGCGAACATCGATGCCGTCTTGACCGCGTTTGTGCCGCTGCTGCCCGCAATCACAGCGTTTTTCGATGAAGTTCTCGTCAATGCCGAAGATGTGAATGTTCGGCGCAATCGACTCGGCTTGCTGCAAGCGATCAGCAATATACAGCGCGGGCGCGCGGAGTTGAGCCACTTGAGCGGATTCTAGAAAAGAAGTAATGAGTAACCTGAGTTTTGCATAGCTTCACCTCACCCCTAAATCCCCTCTCTACGCAGTGGAGAGGGGACTTTCATCTCCATCGTGAACCGTCCTGCTCCCCCTCTGTACGCAGTGGGTATTTATTCACCTATCCATGGGATTAAGCTCAAAATCCACAAATTTGAACCCAAGAAACACATAATGAACCCAATAGGACTGGGGCAAAATGCGGTCTGCACGGGTAGGTGAAT
>DAOTUQ010000001.1:0-14526 GCA_034437055.1 Anaerolineae bacterium | reverse complement strand
ATTTATTCACCTACCCGTGCAGACCGCGTTTTGCCCCAGTCCTATAGGGTTCATTATGTGTCTATTGAGTTCAAATTCACGGATTTTGAGCTTAATCCTATGGATAGGTGAATAAATACGAAGATCGTGACCAAAATCCACTACAAAGCGGTCTATTGTCAACCGTTATGAGTCGAAAAGTCGTGATGGCTGAATAGTTATCTTTTGACATCATTCTAACCGATTCCTAAAAAAAATTAAATTAAGATGAAATATTCATCGTTGAACCATGATAGTCACATTTGGCGGCGCGCACGAACGTGTTAAAATAAACCGTTACCTATGGGGAGAAGCGTCCATTGATCGTCCAACATCGCGTCCGCTGGCGTCATGCGCAGACATGGAGTGTACGCGCACTGCTGCTGTTGTGCATTGTCCTAATCGTCGGCATGATCCCACCATCATTCGCGCTTCAATCTGCCTCGGCGATCCAAATTGATCTGCCGACGACTGTACTGACGGTCGCAGGGCGCGGTGAAGGTGCGATTTGGCTGCGTTGTCCGACGGGCGGTTGTGACAGCGTTTCGTTGACGCTTGCCAACGATCCGGCTTTGGCAGTGGTATATGATGTGCGCGGGGGCGATTTTTGGAGCGTCCCGCCTTCGGTCGCAGTCGAGACGCGCACGGGCGACGACGGGTTGACCTTGACGACGATTCGCGCCAGTGGCGTTCCCGCAGCAGAAGTGAACGCGGGCGCGGCGGGGGTGGTCTTTCGCGTCACGTTCGAGGGACTGTCCGCTGGAACGGGCGCGCTGATGCTGACCGACACGGTGATGCCAGCGGGGATCGGCATCATTTCCATGCCGGTAGAGGCGGGTACGTTGATCGTTCTGGATGCGGATACGCCGTCTGTTTCGCTCGCCAGCCCGATTGCAGTGTGGTTGGGACCCAACACGCTCTTCAAAATGCTCGGTATGAGCGAGAGCGCCGCGCCGCTGCCACTGCTTGGCATTAGCGCGGATAGCGCGTGGGCGTTTGTATCGCTGCCACAGTTCCCGCGTGATCCGACGATCCTACTGCCGCTCGATAATCGCGTGTGGGTCGAGGCAAACGATCCGGCGATTACAGCGTTCAACGGCGATCTATCGACGCTTTTGGAAGTCGTGCCGACAAATACACCGACGTTCACGCCGACGAATACGCCGACAGCGACGCCCACCGCGACGTTCACGCCGTCGGATACGCCCACGCCGACGTTCACGCCATCCGATACGCCCACACCAACGTTCACCCCATCAGACACGCCGACGGCGACGTTCACGCCGTCCGATACGCCGACGCCGACGTTCACACCATCGGACACACCGACGCCAACATCGACCTTCACGCCGACGCTTTCGGATGTCGAGATCGCGGCGACGAACGCTGCGATCAGCGCCGCGACTGCCACCGCTGATGCTGCCCCGACGCGCACCCAAGAGGCACTCAATACACAGTTGGCACAGCGGTTAACCGAGATCGCGCTCTCGTGGACGCCCACGCCCACAGCATCCCCGACGCCGACGCCGACTTTTACACCCTCCAATACGACCACGCCGTCGAACACGCCGTCGAACACGCCAATTCCAACGTCAACGCCCGAACCCGCGTTTGTCACCAGCAGCAGCGCAGTCAATTTGCGCGCGGGTGATGGACAGTCATACAGCATAGTCGGGTCGTTCCCGGTAGGCGGACAGGCGCTCGTTTTGGGACGCAGCAATTTAACGACAGATTGGCTGTTCATCCTGCTGCCCGACGGCACACGCGCATGGGTTTCGCGCGGGGTGGTCACGCGCGTAAGCGGTGATATCGATGAAACGCCCTTGGTCGAAGCGGGGACGAACCGCGTATTCACGAATACGCCAGCACCGTTACGCACGCCGTCCGCGACGCCGTTCACGGTGCTTGATTGCAGCGGTTTCGTGCCGATTCTGCCCGTCAACGGCTTCGCTAACGGCGTCGAGGCGTTCTCGTGGAGCGGCGTGAACGGGATCGACACGTACCGCGTGGTGATCTACGACGCCGATGATAATATCGTGTGGACGCAGAACGTGACGGGGACGAACGCCGATATCGATGTGAGCAGCACGGCGATTGGGCCCGGCATCAACTTCTCATGGCAGGTCATCGTCTTGGTGAACGGACTGCCGGAATGTGAGACGTTCCGCGTGACGCTGCCGCGTTCGATGTTTTCTTTAACGGGCTGAACCACCTCATCCCCCATAACGCGAAGGGCGTCCTATTTGGACGCCCTTCGTAGTTAACCTGAGTTTCGGATAGCTTCGTGAACCCATAACCCCGCTTTACGCATCCCTCATCACTGTCTTTACACTTTCGGCGGCAAGACGTCGCGCGGTTTGCTCCCCTCGACGGGGGGACCCACGATGCCGCGTTCCTCCATCACATCGATCATCCGCGCGGCGCGCGTATAGCCGATGCGCAAACGCCGTTGTAACAGCGAAACCGATGCTTTGTCGAGGCGGCGTACCATATCAACAGCTTGGTTGTAGAGTTCGTCGTCGTCGCTGTCCACATCGCCATCGCCGTTCCAATCTTCGTTCATGAGTTCGTCGTCGTCATCATCGTCGGACTTGCTGCGTTTATTCTGATCGCGCTGCCAAGGGGCGATCACCGCGCCGCTGGTTCCGCGCGATCTGTTCCCACCCTTCGAGTCGCCTTTGCTCATCTCATCGAGCGAGAACGCCGTGATCGATGGGCGCGCTGCCAAGTCGTTATCGTCCACTTGACCGCGCCAGAAGCGGGTCACGTTGCCGATTTCGGTGTCCGAGACGAACACGCCTTGCAAACGGACGGGCGCGGGCGAGTCGCCGCTCATGTAGAGCATATCGCCACGTCCGAGCAAGCGATCCGCGCCCGGTTGATCCAAAATCACGCGGCTGTCGGTGCTGGACGCGACGGCGAAGGCGATCCGTGCCGGGAAGTTCGCCTTGATCAAGCCAGTGACCACATCGACTGATGGACGCTGCGTCGCAATCACCAAATGGATGCCCGTCGCGCGCGCCAACGCGGCGATGCGCGTGATCGTGCGTTCCGTCTCATCCGGCGAGAGCATCATCAAATCCGCGAGTTCGTCGATGATCACGACGATGTAGGGCAAGATGTCTTCGCCAACGGGCAGATGCTTGTTGTAATCGTCCAAATTACGCGCGCCCGCTCCAGCGAAGCGGCGGTAGCGGTCGTCCATCTCGCGCGTGACCCACTTCAGCACGCCGACGGCGCGTTCATGCTCCACGACGACGGGCGCGATCAAGTGGGGAATGCCGTTGTAGCCCGTCAATTCGACGCGCTTGGGATCAACCATGATCAATTTGAGGCGTTCCGGCGAATTGCGGATCAGTAAGCTGCCGATGATCGCATTGACGCAGACCGATTTACCGGAACCCGTTGTTCCGGCGATCAACAAGTGTGGCATGGTGTCGAGCGCGGCGGCGACAGGCGTCCCATCGACACTTTGACCGAGCGCGAACGCCAGCGGCGACTTGATCCGATTGTATTCCGGGGACTCCAGCACATCGCGCAAGCGGACGACGCTCGGAGACTCATTCGGAACTTCGATGCCGACGTAACCCTTGCCCGGTACGGGTGCTTCGATACGGATCGACTTCGCGCCGAGTGCGAGCTGCAAATCTTTGTCGAGCGCGGCAATCGCGCTGACCTTGACGCGGTTTTTCTTGCCGCCGCGCGCCACGAGATAATCCGGCTCGACGCCAAACTGCGTGATCACGGGACCCGTGCGGACTTCGACCACGCGACCGGGCGCGCCGAAGCTCGACAGCGTGTCCTCGATCACCCGCGCGCGTTCGATCAGCTTCTCGTGATCGAGTTCGTGATCCGTCCCGGATTGCAGCAGTCCGGCGAAATCGGGCAGCTTGTATTCCTTGCGCTTGCTGCGTGTGATCTGCGGCGCGGGCCCGCTGTCGGATGCGGGTCTTGGCGGCGGCGCAGTGATGATCGGCGGCGTGGGCGCGGGGCGCGGCGCAGCGATAATCGGCGGCGTTGCCACCACAGGCGGCGCGGTGGGCGGCGCGGTGGGCGGCGGCGGGGTCACCGTTGGAGATGGCACAACGGGCGGCGCGGCGGGTGTGGGGCGTGGCGCGGGTTCATCCTCCCACGGCGGAACGCGGCGCGCAGGTGCGGAGGGCGCGCTCACAGTCGGCGCGGATTTCTGTCCATCCCCGTCGGACAGCGCGCGCGCGCTGGTGCTGACGGCTGCCGCGCCGACACTGGCGGCTGCATTCGCCGCTGTGCTGATCAGATTGGCGGGCGGGATGTTCTGGCGCGCTTCATCCGGGCGACTCAACGACGCCGCAGGCGCAACACTGGACGGCAGCGCAGACGTTTCGGCGGTCTGCGTCGAACGTGCCGCCGGGAGTGTATCGGTCGCGCGCGGCTGCATCACGCGGGCGGTCTCGGTCGCGCGGGGGAGCGCGCCGATCCCCTTCGGTTGGGCGGGACGCATCAGATCGTCCTCGTCCATCAGATCATCATCATCATCCTCGATATCGTCGTCCAAGAACGCGGCGATTTTAGACGGCGCATTGCGCGGCGCGGTGTCAGACGGTTTCGCCGCCGTGCCGTTGGTTTCCGACGATGCACCATCGGGCTTCCCGTCCACTGACCCGGCATTTGGCGCTGCACCAAGCGGCGCGCGCTGAAATGGTGTCGGACTCAGGGGCGTGGCGGCGGGCGCGTTCGCGGACGGCGTTGGCACAACGGGCGGCGCGGCGGATGTTCCCGCCGGCGCATAATTCGGTGGTGGCATGGCTCCAGTCGGTGCATTGGATGCGAGTGCGGTCACCGCGGGCGGCGCGGCGGGCGCACGGAACGGGCTGACATATCCCGACGTGGCGGCGGGCGCGGTTGCTGCTGGCAGCGCTGCGGCGGCGGGCGTTGCAGCCGCAGCGACTTTCGGCACGTCTTTCGTCTCATCTTTGCCAAAACGCTTGAGCGGATTGCTGAACGAAAGTCCCTTCGCCTTTTCATCATCCGATTTGGACGCGGCGGGTGTTTTCGCATCGCCGTCTTTATTGCGTCCGAATGGGAGTGCGCCCGCGATGCCCGCGCCAACGCTGCCAAACGCATTCGGCTTCTTGTCATCTTTCGGCGGTGCGGCGGGCGTTGCGCCAACAGGCATCGGCGTGGGTGTCGAAGCCACGATGGGCGCGCTTGGCGGCGGGATGACGGGCGCGCTTGGCGGCGTCGGCGGCATCCCGGACGCGGGCGACATGGCTGGCGCAATCGGGGGCGGCGCGAAGCTCACCGCTGCGGGTACCGGGGCGGCGATTTCTGGCGCGGACGCCGCTGCTGTCATGGGCGCGCCCGTCGGACTAACGGTCATGCTGCGTCCGCCGCCCGTGATCAAGATGCTGCGCTCTGGTTCGAGCGCAGGCACGGCGGACGCGGGCGGCAGGGGCAATCCACCAGCGGTAGCCGTCATGGGCGCGCTCATCGCGGGCGCGGGATTGAGCGCGGGCGCGAACGACGGCTGTCCCAGCGCCGCGAACGCGGGTTGTGGCTGTCCAACGAGCGCGGGTGTCAGCATGGGTTGAGCTACTGTGACGGCGGGTACAGCGGGCGCATTCGCTAGTGCGGCAAGGCGACGTTTCTCCGTCTGTTCCGCACGTTTGGCGACATTTCGCACCGCCCAACGGCGGCGCGCGTCGTTGAAACCGCGTCCCATGCTGATGCCGATCAAGCCCAATTGCGACAAGCTCAGGCTCGTGACCATCATGACGGCGATGATCATCAGCGCGATCACGACCAAGAAGCCGCCCCACTCGGTCAAATTACTGATCAGTTGGAAGTAGATCAGCCCGCCGATGCGTCCGCCGCCGCGTCCCAATTGGGTTGAAAGCGGCAAGAACACGTCGCGCACGACCGTCAGATAATCCTGCCCCTCACCAACTTGATACAGGTCGACCGCATGAATGAAGTGGAACAATGTCAGCAGTGCCAGATAGAACACCACGACGCCGACCACGCGCGTAATATCGACAGTTGGCGTTTCTTCGCCCGCGCGCAGCATGATCAGCCACACACCGAGCGGGAGCATCGCCAACGGCACGCCAATTGCCCCCCAACCGAACGTCTGTGACAAGAAGCGGTTGACGCCCTCCGTCAGCGCGCCTTTCGTCGGGGAGAGGCTGCTAAGCAGGATCACGACTGCGCCGATCACCATGACGATGCCAAAAATCTCCATCCGCTTATCCAGCGACAGCGAGAGCGGCTTGTACTCGACGGCTTTCCCGTTCTTGTTCGCTTTCGCTGCTGTCTTGGAGGCGGGTTTCTTCTTGGTGTCGCCGCCGAAAATCGGCAGGCTGGTCACGCGCTCACGCAGACTCGTCAGCGGATTGGTGCGCGCGGCGGGCGCTGCCCCTTTCGCGGCAGGTGCTTTGCCGCCCGCAGCCGCAGGCGCAGATTTCGCCGCGCCAAAGGGTGACGCCGCGCCGCCGACCGCGCTCACAGGCGCGGGCTTGCTGCCGCCGGGTGGGGGGGGCGCGGCTTTCGTGTCGTCTTTCTTGCCGAACGGCAAACGCGATCCGATGCCCGCGCCGAGTCCGGCGACCGCGCCGCCGACGCGCGCGAGCGGATTGCCGCTTGATGCGCCCGCTGGCGGGGTCGCTGGGTTGCTTCCGGGCGTGGACGCGGGCGGCTTACCGAATCCCGATGAACTTGGTTGATTGCCCGCTGATGCGCCGCCGAATGACCCGCCCGCTGGCTTATTCGCCGCAGGGGGCGGCGCGGCTTTCGTGTCGTCTTTCTTGCCGAACGGCAAGCGCGCTCCAATGCCGCCAAGCCGCGACCCAAATCCACCGCCTTTATCGTCGTCTTTCGGCTTTTCGGCGGGCTTGCCGCCGGGTTTTTCGTCGTCTTTCTTGTCCGCGCCGAGTTTGGGCGCGAACCTGCCTAACGCTCCAGCGACGCCGCCTTTATTGCCCGCGTCTTTGTCTTTTTCCGGCGGTTTGCCGCCCCCCGTCGTGGGCGGATTTCCGCTGCTTGGCGATGATGATCCACTGTCGGGCGTGGGCGGACGCTGACCGGGCAGACTGCCACTGCCAAACCCGCCACTGGGCGGTGATCCGACGCCGGGCTGCGGCGGGCGTTGACCGGGCTGACTGCTGCCGCCAAAGCCACCGCTCGATCCACCACTTGGCGATGAACCGCCGCCGGGCGCGGGTGGACGCTGACCGGGCGGTGTGCCACCGCCGGGCGTGGGTGGACGTTGACCGGGTGAGCTGCCACCCCCAAATCCGCCGCTTGGCGGTGTGCCGCCGCCGGGCGTGGGTGGACGCTGACCGGGCAAACCACTGCCAGTCCCACCGCCGGGCGCGGGTGGACGCTGACCGGGCAAACCACTGCCAGTCCCGCCGCCGGGCGCGGGTGGGCGCTGACCGGGCAAGCCGCTGCCACTCCCACCGCTGGGCGGAACGCTGCCGCTACCGGGTGTGGGCGGACGCGCGCCGCCGAATGTGCCTGTGCCGAAGCCCGATCCGCCTGCAGGGGGCGTGCCACTGCCGGATGATCCGCCGCCGGGCGATCCACCCAACGGCGGACGATTGTAGGGCGTTACGCCGCCCGAAGATCCGCCGCTGGGCGGCGCTCCCGGTGAGCGGATCGGACTGGGCGTTGTGATGCCCGATCCTCCCGTTGGGGGCGGTGGACGCGAAGGCAGCCCTGCTCCGAACACGGATGGGCGCGATGCGGGCGGTTCGTCGTCATCGTCATCGCCGCCGCCGAGTGCTTGATTGATTTTACTGAACGGATTCTTCGACGATTTAGCAACCCCTTCGTCTTCTTCTTCCTCGTCGGGGTCGTATTCGTCTTCGTCGAATTCGTCTCCAAATGGACTCGCCATAAGCCATTTCCTCCACTGTAAAGCATAACATACTTTCGCTCAAAAAAGATGAAAAAAGTACAAAAGTTCTATAAAAAGTCGGAAGATTTTCCCGACCTTCATCTGGCAACCAGCGGGCGCGTCGCTCGCAGCGAGAATCGCGGCAATATCGCGGATCGTGTTACAATTTAATCATACGATAGGATGATGAACGATGGTGCGTGCCGACGTGGGAACGGCAGCGATGATCAACGCCAGCGAACGCCTGTGGCGTATCAACCAAGAATATGTCCGGCGACTGGCGATGGCGCGCAATACGTTGTCGCTGTTGGCGTCCTTGTTGGAGACGCGCTGGACAGACGACGACGGACGCACGCGCGCCGATGCTCGGCGTACCGCGCCGCTGCGTGCGCTCCTGCGCGATGCCGATGCGACCTTAAGCGCGCTGCATGACGAGCATCGCGCATGGCGCTATCGCTATCTGTACGAATCGCCCGATTCCAAGCGTATCGTGCAGGACAACACCGCCATCGAACTGGCGTTGGCGTGGTTCGCGTATATGCGCCAAGTCCACGAAGCCGCATTGGACGCGATCTGTTCGATGTTGGCGACGTTGGCGCGCCCCGATCCGGCGTTTACAACGGTGGCACAGGGCGATCTGTGGGCGTTGTTCGCGGCGGCGGTGGACAACGTGCGCCATTTCGAGCTGTTCATCGAGTCGATCTGAGCATTCGGACGCCTAGCGCATCGCGCGCTAACCGTTCAAACGCCGCGCGAAATCCACGAACACGCCGTTCGTCCAGCCGAAGCCGCGCATCTGCCCGTATAACCCTTCATCGACGCCATCAAATGAATTGGGTTCGACCACGTTGTATTTCTCCCAGATCGCCCCCGTTCGCTCAAAAACGGACGCCACATTGTCGCACCATGCGCGCATGATCGTCTGCGCAGCGTCCCCATAGCCGTAACGTTCCAAGCCCGCTGCGATCAGCCATTGCAGCGGCGCCCAACCGTTAGGGTACGCCCATTGGCGTCCGTCTTGCGCCTTGAGCGTCGTCACCAGCCCGCCGGGAAACGTGAAGGGTGGCAGCCATGTCTCGACCAACGTCCGCGCCTGTTCGTCGGTTGCCACACCCGCCCACAGCGGATAAAAGCCCGCGAGTGAAACGTGCGGATTGCGTTCGCCATACTGAAGGTCGTAATCGAAGAAGAAGCCCGCTTCATCGTCCCACATCATCGATTGGATCGTCGCGCGCCGTCGCTCTGCGCGCGCCTCCCAAGTCACCGCGATGGGTGTGAGGTCGCTCCCCGCGTAGCCGATTTCGCGCAAGCCCCACGCGATGTCGCGTTCACGTAAATACAAGATCGAATTGAGATCGACGGGCAGATGGGACAACCAGCGGTCGTCACAGCGCGTCGAATGATCCCAGCCGCTTTCGCACGACGCCAGCGTATCGAGATAGTTGATATCGAAGTAGCGCGACAACCCGCGCGACTCGGCGGTGATGCGATGATGCGGTTGTTCTGTCCCCATCCAGACGGCTTCATGTTCGCGCGCCGCCACGCTGACCATGGTCGTCAGCCAGTCGATATCTGCAAGTTTATGCTCGTAGACGAGGCGCATGTGCGCGGTTAACAACGGCGGCTGTGAGCGCGAGAGGAAGTAGTACCGGCTGGCATTCGGGATCACGCCGAAACGCTCGAACAAATACGCCAGATTGTCCGCCATCGCGCGCGCCAAATGGGCATGGGGCGTGCCGATTACGCCGAGTGCCATGAAGAAACTGTCCCAGTAGTACAGCTCTTGGAACATCTTGCCGCCGTCGGGGCGTTCATCATCGCTCGGCACAAGATAGGGACGGGGGAGTGCGATGAGCGTGCCGTGTTCCTCGCGGTTCTCGCGGATGATGCGCGTCCAGTACGAGTCGATGTGCTGCAAAACGGCTTCGTATGCCATCGGTCACCTCGTTAAAATCCGTTAATTTGATTGTATTCATCTGGGCGCGATCCGCCATTTCGTGTTCCAATCTTCCAAAGAGACGCGCGTCAGGGCTATAATGCCGCGCGATGGATCGAGTTGTGATGGTTAACGTATGAATGTTCCCCCTTCATTAGATGATACGCAGCCGGGCAAGCCCGTGCGCGACCCTGCGCGCGAAAAACTGCGCATCGATGGTTATGACGGCGCGCGTTCGTCAGATTCCGGTGTCGTCCTGTCTGGACGGTCGCTGTACGGCGCGGATTACGTGGGCGTGGACGCGCGTTCGCGCGGGATGAGCGGCTGTATGACGCTGTTGATCTTGGCGTTCGTCGGGTTGATTGGCGTGGTGATCGTGGTGTTCGCGGGGTTGGCAGGCTGGACGAGCGGACAGCGCCAAGCATCGATCAGCGCGACCGCCACGCAGAACGCTGCGATCCAAGAGCAGCTCGCACGTATTCCCGGTGACGTGGCGGCAGGCAATCCCGACTTGCTGCAAGCGCGCATCGAATTTTTGGCGACGCTGACGCCGGGCGTCCCGCAAGTACCAGCATTGTGGACGACAGCGACGGCGCTGTCGGCGCAGTTTCAGCCGACGGTCAACCCGACGGATGCGCTGACTGTACCGCCAACGGTTGACGCGCCCTCCACGAGTGCGCCGACACTCATGCCAACATTGAACGCGACGGACAGCGCAAACGTCATTCCCCTGACACCACAAACGGACGCGCCGAATAGAGCGGACGCATTAGGTCTCAATCTCGATGTAAATGCCCTGCTGATTGAGGCGCAAGGCTATGCTGCGACGTCGCAATGGCAGGATGCCATCGAGACGCTTGACGTGATTGTCGCTGTCGATCCCGATTTCCAGACGGCGAACGTCCGCGCATTGATGATCGATGCGCTCGCCAGCTATGCGCTGCAACTGTATAACGCCGGACAGCCCGCCGCTGGCAACGTGGTCGCCAATCGGATTGAAGCATTTGGCGGGATGCCCGGCGATCTGAGCTACGAGCGCATGGCGGCGCAAATGATTTTGAACGCGCGTGCGGCGGTCGGTGTCAGCTATCCGCAGGCGATCCAAGCGTTACGTAATGTGATGGATTTGGGCGCGGGTGGACGGTATTACGCGGAGGCACAGCGGCTGTTGTACGAACAGTATGTCGCCTATGGCGATGCGTACACGTTCGAGAATAACTGGTGTTCGGCGGCGGCGCAGTATCAGAATGCGCTTGGGGTACTGTCGAGCGGCGTGGCGAACGGCAAATATTCGACGGCGAATACGCTGTGCCAATCGCCGCCGACCGTCGATCCACTTGCGCCGCCGGGAACGCTGCCCGCGAATTTTGTGCCGTTGGGACAATAGGGCTAGAGCGGATCGAATTTCAAACCAGCGAATTGAAGGATGTCCTGACGAGTTGTTTGACTCGTCAGGATAAGCGATTCCCATCATGAGGCGTCGAAAAAATACAGCGCCCGCTTAAAATCTTCACAGTCAATCTGCAAATCGCTGGTTGGCTTTACACTTGAATCATTTGGGTCTTCCCACGCCTTTGGATCATATGGGGTGATAAAAAAGCGAACAGACATCGCGTTAAGCCGGGAAAATGTCTGTGAGCGCGATGGACAAGCCGGGCAGCACCTCGCCGCCAGACAGGACACCATCAAGCCCGAATACGAGCGGTTCAATGTCGAGATTGTTGGTGTAGACCTCAGCCGTTTTATCGAGGAATACTAACCACACCATCTGTGTGCCGTTTTCGATGTACTGTTCGGCTTTTTTGCGCATCGCGCGCTTGCGATCCGTCTTCGATTGCACTTCAATGGCGAGGTCGGGCTGCATCGGAATGGCATCGTCATTCAATACTGCCATCCGTGCCGTGCTGATGTAACCCACATCGGGGATCAGTGTGTCACCGTCGGGCAGGTCATATTCGCCGTCCGAACTCGTGATGTGTCCGATAGGGTGATCGCGCAAATAGATGAACAGCAGTCCAATGAAGGTGGCTGCGAGGTTTGAAGGGTTGCCGCCGCTCACTTTTTCAATAATCTCCCCATCAATGAACTCAAACACGCGCCCGACATGCTCCGGTTGTTCGACAAATGCGCGGTAATCCGCGCGCGTGAGGCGCTTGGTTTCGGTTTGGGTCAGCATGATTGCTCCTATTCGGGGAAAATGTCTGTGAGCGCGATGGACAAGCCGGGCAGCACCTCGCCGCCAGACAGCGCGTCGTCGATCTTCAGCAGGATCAGTTCATCGTCGGCGGTATAGACTTCGGCAGACTGATTTTCGGGGAAGATCAGCCAGACAAGTTTGACGCCGTGCGCCAAATAATCTTGCGCTTTGCGACGCAGCGCGGCTTTGCGATCAGGGGGGGATTTGACCTCGACGGCAAGGTCAGGCGGAACCGGGACTTCGCGGTCGGGGCGTGAGGGCATCCGCTCATTGGCGATATAGCCCACATCAGGAATGAGAATATCGCCATTGGGCATGATGAAACCGCCGTCAGCGGCGCTCAGACGCCCAAGTGGTTGTTCGCGTAGATACAGCCGGATGAAGAAACCGATCAAAGCCGCGATTTCGGACGGTGTAAAGCTGCCCATTTCTTTTTCCACCCGTTCGCTATCGATGAATTCAAACTGTTTATCGGCATTTTCTGGCTGCGCGAGCATAGCGTAATAATCGTCGCGCGTCAGTTTTTTCGTTGGGGTCAGCATCATCGTCGCTCCGCCGCTCTGGCATCGGATAGCCAAAGTATAGCATGATCGCGCGCGCCGCCCATTGGTTGACGGAACGCGGCAAGCGCGCTAGGCTCACATGGATATTCTGTCCGCCAGTCAGTTGATTCGATCAAACATCCCATGCAAATTACGGGCAGTTACCCCTTCAATTTTGACCGTCAGGCGGTCTGGAACATCCTCATGCAGCCCGCTGCCATCGCCAAGGCGATCCCCGGCATCAAAGACATGCTGCCCATCGAAGGCGAAAGCAGCGCGTGGCGCGCCGTCGCCAAACTCAATGCGGCTGCGGTCAGTGGTTTGTACGCGGGCGTCGTGCGCATGAGCGAGATCGAGGCGCCCAATCGCTACCGCTTGCATATCAGCGGCGAGGGACAGCAAAGCGTGATCAGCGGCACGGCGCTGATCAGCTTGCGCGACGGTGCGACGCCCAATCAGACCATGATCGATTGGACAGTCGAGGCGGGCGTGTCCGGCAAACTGGCAGCGATGCCGCCGCGCCTCGTCAAAGTCGCGGCAATCCTGTTCGCGCGCGACTTCTTCGGCGGGCTGGCGAAACAATTGGGCGCGGTGGGCGAAGCGCCGCCTGTTTCCGAATAATTCCAGCGTCAAATCTGATTTTTTACGCATCACAATAACTTGCGCCTCAACCCAGAAAGAGCAAATTGAAATGACTCGAATGATTGATCTCAGCCACGTTGTTGAAGACGGCATGATCACCTACAAAGGCTTGCCCGCGCCGATTATCCGCGATCATCTCAGCCGCGAGGCGTCCCGCGCGATCTACGGCGAGGGGACAGAATTTCAGATCGGCAAGATCGAAATGGTGTCCAATACCGGGACGTATCTCGACTCGCCGTTTCATCGCTTCATCGATGGCGACGATCTGGCGCAAATCGACTTGATCCAGATCGCGCATGTAGACGCCGTGATTGTGCGCGTCCCCGACGGGGTGCGGCGCGTCGATGTGGATGCCTTCGCCGGGCTGGATGTACGCGGAAAAGCCGTCCTCGTGCATACGGGTTGGGCGCGCCACTGGCGAACTGATCAATACTTTGAACAGCATGTTTATTTGACCGCAGCGGCGGCGCTGTCCTTGCGCGATGCGGGCGCGGTGCTGGTGGGCATCGACTCGTACAACATTGATGATACGATGGACATGAGACGCCCCGTCCATACGACGCTGCTGCGCGCCAACATCCTGATCGTGGAACACCTGCGCGGCTTGGAGGATATCCCGGACGGCGCGGCATTTCGGTTCTACGCTGTTCCGGTAAAAGTGCGCGGCTTCGGCACATTTCCGGTACGCGCCTTCGCCATGCTGGAAGATTGAAGCAGCTATCGAGGTACAGAAGTAGCCATAGGTAGCAATGAATGAGAAAAGATTTTCAAGCGTATCGACCTATGGTTTCTGCGCGTCTTCGCGTTAAAAATCGCTTTCACGGAGGCGTAATCCACTATAATGCTTGGAAAGTGTGAGAGGATTGGACATGGCGCTGCCGCAAGTGCAAGTCATGACGCCTGAAGCCTTCGATGTGTTCGCAGAGCTGCCGGAGAACGCCGAGACGCTGTACGAATACATCGATGGGGAGATTTACGAGATGCCGAGCAATACACATTCTTCCGAAGTTGGAATAACTTTTGCAGTCGCGTTGTTCAATTTTGTGAAGCCGCGCAAACTCGGACACGTCACGGGCGAAAACGGCGGCTACCAGATCGCGGGGGCGCGCATCGCACCCGATGTGGCGTTCATCTCGTCTGTGCGTCAGAAAAAGCTGGCGCGGCGCGGTTACAACCCAAATCCGCCCGAACTCGCTGTCGAGGTGCTGTCCCCAACGGATCGCGCGGATCAGATCGCCAAGAAGCGCGCGAAGTACGAAGAAGCGGGCGTTTATCACATCTGGATCGACCCTGAAGCCAAGACGGTTGAACTGAA